>JALOPD010000233.1 GCA_025454075.1 Desulfobacterales bacterium
ACGCTGGGGGGCCTGTATTTCATCCTGCCGCGCATCACCGGCAGGCCGCTGTACAGCCGGCTGCTGGCGGACCTGCAGTACTGGCTGGTGCTGATCGGCATCACCGGGTTCGGCATCGTGCTGACCATCGTGGGGCTGATTCAAGGGCAGGCCTGGTACAACGGCGAGACCCTCTACCGCACCTTGCCCGAGATCCAGCCATACTACGTCACGCGCCTGTCGCTCGGCGCCCTGATCATGGCGGGCGCCTACCTCGGGCTTTACAACGTCATCCGATCGCTTTATTTCAATCGCGGAGCGGCCTCATGCGAATGACCCCTGCCGTTATCCTGGTCGGCGTCCTGGCGCTGCTGGCCTCCATCGCGCTGATCATGGTCTACTGGCCCTATGTTAGCCAGGACACGACGCCCTCGGAGATCTTCCGCGCCCGCACGGCAGAGGAGGACGCCGGGCGCAAGATCTATATCCAGAACGGCTGCGTCTATTGCCACACCCAGTCGGTCCGGGCCTTCGACTGGGACATGGGCTCCGAGCGCATCGCCCAGGCTGGGGACTACCTAGCCGACGAGCCCATCCAACTGGGCTCCCAGCGCACGGGGCTGGACCTGTCCCAGGCCGGCGGCGAGCACCCGGATGACTGGCACCATGCTCACTTCACCAACCCGCGGTACACGCGACCCAGTTCAATCATGCCGCCCTTCCAGTGGCTCGGAATGGAGCGCATCAACACGTTGACCCAATATGTGCAGAGCCTGGGGTTCAAGATGGCCGACACCCGCATGGAACGGCAGCGGCACTGGAAACAGGAATCCATCAAGGCCTACGAGGCCGGTCCGGATGCCAATGCCCGCTGGATGGCCGAACAGATCCCCGCGGGGTGGCGCAACATCCCCAACCCTTACCCGAGCAGCCCGGCAAGCCTGCAGCGGGGGCAGCGGATCTATCAGTATTACTGCATCGGCTGCCACGGACCGATCGGCGACGGCATGGGGCCGGCCCAGCCCTGGCTCTACCCGCCGCCGCTCAACTTCACCCTCCTGAAGGGCCGGGAGATCTCCGGCGGCATTCTTTACTACCAGATCATGAACGGCATCACCGGCACGGCCATGCCCTATTTCAAGCGCGATCTCGAGTCCCAGAAGATATGGGAAGTGGGCGAATACATCGCCCACCACTTCATCAACCAGAGCGACGCCAACCAGGAGCCCAAGGGCATCGATGCGGCGTGGGAACCCTAAAAGAAAGTTCCGAGTGATGCGCCATGAGTAACGCGTCAGAGAATGCCGGTCCGCAGCCAATGGATGAGCCAGGTCCGGCATCTCGGTTGCCCGGACAAAGTCCGCCGGGTGGCGCACACCGAAGCGCGCTACCTCAAGTCCTATTCCTTGGAGACGACCGCCGAGGGCATAGGTATCACGGTCGGGGCCAAGCCACCATCACGTTGAGGGGGATGTCGTTTATATGTACTTCCCTTACTTTATCGCCTACATGACGGTCGGCTTTGCGATCAGCCTGGCCGTTTTTTTCTGGGCGCTGAACCGGGGGCAGTTCCGCGACCAACAGCGGGCGCGGTTTCTGCCGTTGCAGGGGACCCCGGCGGCGGCCCCGGCCAAGCTGAGCCGCAAGGGTCTCATTGAAACCGGGGGGTTGTTCGCGCTGGTCTGTTGCGGCCTGGCCGGCAGCGTCGCCGTGATTGTCTTTGCCTTGACCCACGCCCGATAGGTGACGTATGCGCATATTCGATGTCCTGAACATCCAGCACTTCGTGCTCTACCTTTTCCCGACCCTGGCGTTCATCCTGATCTTTGGCGCCGGCCTGGGTTACATGTATGTCCGCCACAGGGACTCCGAAGAGCGCTTGACCCGCATCGTTGAGAAATACCCCGGCGGCATCGAAGGCCGGAACGCCCCGTTCCCATTGGTGGTGACCCTGATCATCGCGGGCACGGTGGTGTGGTCTCTGCTTTACATCTTATTGACGGGACTACTGAAGGTGAAGATATGACACTGCACCCGGAGCATTCCACCTCGGGAGCCAAGACGTGGCTGCTGGTGGCAGCCATGCTGGGCATCGTTTTCTTTCAGGGCTGGCTGGCTCACACGGTGGTCGGCGATCTCGGCCAGCCGGACTGGGACTACCGGCCGGTGCCGGACGTCTACGGTGAGTCGCCCTATGCCATGTACCCGCCCGTCCCCTATCCGCAGCATGTGCGGGGGCCGCAGGGGGCGGAGGCCAACCCGTCGAAGGTCCTGACCCTCCAGGGGGTCAAATGAAGAAGCTGATAGCGCTGGCCGTAGTCCTTGCCGGGGCGCTCGGGGCCTACCACGCGCTGGTGTTTTACGACAACAACTTCCGCTACGGCCGCATGCGTGAAACACCGGCCGTGAAGCCCCACGAGGAACCGCTGATCCGCATGGAGGGCGGGATTGTGCCCGTCTTCGGTGGAGATGCCGTCCTGCGCGCCACCCCCGGGCCGGCGCTCAAGCCCTCCTTTGCGATGGAAGATGCGAACGTCATCGCCCGCGGCAAAGCCGTGTACTTCACCTTCTGCGCGCAGTGCCACGGCTTGAACTTCGACGGCAACGGCACCGTGGGGCAGAGCTTCATGCCCCTTCCCACCGATTTTCGCTCCCCCGCCGTCCAGTCCAAGTCGGCCGGAGAGCTTTTCAAGAGTGTGAGCTATGGCATTCCCGGCGGCCGCCAGCCGCCGCTGGAGACCACCATCCCGATCGATGACCGCTGGTGCGTGGTCGCCTTCGTCAAGTCGATGGGAGTGCACCACTGAGATAGCCGTTCCTCATGCCGAAAACCAAGCCAACTGCCGAACACCGCGCGACCGCCCTGGCGGTCTGCGATCTTTGCGGGCTGACTCTGCGGGGTGAGCGAATCGAGGCCGAGTTCGCCGGACGGATGTATCGGTTCTGCTGCACCGGCTGCCGCCAGGTCTTCAGCATCCTGCTGCAGGCCTCCGGCTCGGCCGACCCCGCCGCCTTCCGGCGCAGCGAGCTATACCGTCAATGCCAGCAGAGCGGTATCATCCCGCGCTCCGTGGACGCCTTGCCTGCGGCTCCTGCCGCCGTCTCCGCCGAAACGCCGCCGCCCGTGACCGAAGGCCTCCCGCTGACGCTGCGAGTCGAAAACATGTGGTGTCCGGCCTGCGCCTGGCTGATTGAAACCGCCCTTTCCCGGACTTCCGGGATCCTGTCCGCGTCCTGCAGCTTCGTCACCGACCGGCTGCAGGTCAGGTACGACCCCATCGCCGCCGACCCCAACCGGATCCAATCCGTCGTCGAGCGATTCGGCTACTCGGTGGGGCCGCCGGGCGACCGGCGCGACCAGGGCCGGCAGCGGCGGGAGTGGACCCGATTCGGAATCACGACGTTTCTCACCATGAACGTCATGATGCTTTCCTTTGCGCTTTACTTCGGGTTTTTCACCGAGCTGCCGGCCGAATCCGTGGCCAGCATCTCCTGGCCCATGGCCGCGATGGCCGCTGCGGTGATGGCGTACGGCGGGGCGCCCTTTTTCCACCGGGCCTGGCAGGGCCTCCGGCAGGCCGCCTTCAGCATGGAAGCCCTCATCACGGTGGGCGCCCTGAGTGCATTCGGCTTCAGCACTTACAACCTCCTAGCCGGGAGCATCCACCTCTATTACGACACGGCCTGCATGCTGATCACGTTGGTTCTGCTGGGGAAAATCCTGGAACGGCGCGCCAAGGAAGAGGTTCTGGAAGGGCTGCAAGGCCTGCTGTCGCTGATGCCGACCAAAGTCCGCATCGTCGAGGAGGCTTTCCCCGAGGGCCGCTTCGTCGCCGCCGAGCGGCTGGCGGCGGGCGACCTATTCCGCGTCGTCGAAAACGAAGTCGTTGCCGCCGACGGGGTCGTCGTCTCCGGCGGGGGGGCGAGCGATGAATCCTCCATCACCGGCGAACCGCGGCCGGTCATGAAAAAACCCGGCGACCCCATCCGCAGCGGCAGCCGCCTGCACCACGGCAGCGTCACGATCTGCGCAAACCAGGTCGGCGCCGAATCGACCCTCGGGCAGATGATCGCGGTCGTGCAGAACACCTTGACCCTGAAAACCCCCGGCCGTGACCATACCGAAAAAATCCTGCAGGGGTTCGTCCCGCTCATTCTGGTGCTGGCGGCGGCCACGGGCCTTGCCGTCTGGTTGCGCGGACAGGATGCCGACGCGGCCATGCTCAGGGCCGTCACCGTCGCCGTGATCGCCTGCCCTTGCGCCCTGGGAATCGCCATTCCGCTCGCCCGCGTGGCCGGCGTGGCCCTGGCGGCCCGCAAGGGCTTGCTCATTCGCAGTTTTTCGGCGTTCGAACGGGTCGAGGAAATAGACACCCTCGTCCTCGACAAGACCGGGACCGTGACCCACGGCGACTGGAAACTCAAACGCATCATTCCCTTCAACGGCTTCACCCGCGAAAAGGTGCTCGGCCTGGCCTCCGGTCTCGAGCAGGGGGCCTCGCACCCGATCGCACTCGAGCTGCTGCGCGAAGCCCGCGAGCATCACATCCGGCCGGAGCGCGTTGCGGTGGTGCAGGACGAAGGCAACGGGATGAGCGGCCTGTGGGAAGGGTGTGAGGTCAAAATCGGCGCGGCCGGATTTCTCGCAGAGGAGTTTGCAGGCCAGGACCTGCTGCTCGAACCCATCCGCACGCAATCGGCCGGCAGCTCCTTCATCTATCTGTCGGCCGGCAGCCGGCCGGCGGCCGTTTTGGTCTTCGGCGACGAGCTGCGCGCGGGTATCGAACCGGTGGTGGCCGAGTTTCAGCGCCGGGGGCTGCGCTTGATCCTGGTGTCCGGCGACGGAATGGAAACCACCCGGGCCATCGGCCGCCAACTTGGCATCGCGGAGGCGTTGGGGGACCGGCTGCCCGCAGAGAAAGCCGCATTCGTATCCGATTTGCAGAAACGGGGTAAAAAGGTGCTCATGGTCGGCGACGGGATCAACGACGCCCCGGCCCTGGCCCAGGCGGATCTGTCGATCGCCGTCTTCGCCGGCGGCAGCCTGGGGAAGGAAGTGGCCGACGTCACCCTGATGCGTGCCGAGCCCGCCCAGATCGCCGAATTCCTCGATTTCGCCCGCGCCGTCAACCGCAAGATCCGCCAGAACCTCGTCTTGACCTTCCTTTACAACGCCGTCAGCATCCCCGTCGCCATGAGCGGCCTGCTCTCACCCCTGGTAGCCGTCTGCGCCATGCTTATGAGCAGCCTGAGCGTCATCGGCAACACATACCTGCTGGTGCGCAAACACGCATAGGCTTTTCCCTGATAAATTTTTCTTGACAATCATGGTCAAAAATAAGGAATATCATTCCAAAATTTGATTGAATCAAACAGGTTTGTCGCAACGGAAGACTATCGCGTTTGGTAGGTGTTCCCAATTTACCAAGGAAAAGCCGGTTCTCGAGCGACCGAGCGACGGAAAACACCTAAGGGTCTAAGGGACAAAACCGACCGAGTTTTCTGCTTTCCGCCTGTACCTTCCCGTAGACAGCCGGGTTGCCTTGGTAAAGGTGATCCGGTTTTGCATTTTCCGATCAATGGGTTCACGGACCCAAAATTTTGAGAAGGAGCCGCCGCCATGAAGAGGGGAATCGTCGCTGGATGCGTGACATTGCTCACGGTCTTGTTTTTTTCGGGCCTTTCGCTCGCAGTCACCATGAACCTGATGACCGGCCGCGAAAAAGGCACTTACTACCAATTCGGCCTGAACCTCCAGCAACTGGTCAAGCCGAAAGGCTTCGAATTGGGTGTCCAACCGTCCACCGGTTCGATCGAGAACCTCTATGCCGTGTTCAAGCGGCCTCAGACCCAGCTCGGCATCGTGCAGTCCGACGTCCTCGCGTTCGTAACCAAAGTCCAATCCAATCCGGAGCTGCTTCGAATCGCCCAGAAGACGCGCATGGTGTTTCCGCTCTACAACGAAGAGATTCACGTCCTGGGCCGGAAGGACATCGCCGA
>JALOPD010000234.1 GCA_025454075.1 Desulfobacterales bacterium
CGTCTTCTTGGAAAGCCCGAAGGCCTTCTGCAGCTGATCGGTGGTCACCATTTTTTCGCGCAGGAGGTAGTCGTATTTGGAGCCGGACGCAAACGTGGCCGCCACGGACGCCAGGCGTTTGCTGACGTCCGCATCGGCAGGGTTCAGCTCCGAAGCGGCCCGGTAGAGATCGTGGGCCACGTCGCGCTGATCCCGTTTTTCCATCTCCAGGCCCATCGCGTACTTGAGGCGCGCGGCCTTGGCGGCGTCCACCGTGGCCGCCTGGATGAGCGCGTCCAGTTCCGACACGGCGTGCGGCGCCGAATGCAGCTTCAACAGGCTTTCCGCCAGGCTGGGGATCACTTTTTCGGGGGGGTAGTCCTCGCCCAGAAGCTTGGCGTATTCGCTGACGGCCTCCGCTGACGGCCTCCCCGTGCAACCCCATTTCCTGAAAGGCGGAGGCGCTGTCGAGGATGGCCGAGAGGTCGCCGGAGCTGGATATGGCTTCCCGAATCCAGGAGATCTCCTTGGCCGAGACGCCGGGCACAGCGGTGGCCTCCTCCTTGGCGATCTCCTGCTTCAGCAAGTCGATCCGGTTGCGGATCTTCTCCTGCACCTCCGCGGCGTTGCCCGGCACCGCGGGCAGGATTTTCTCGTAGATGGCGAGAGACTCCAAAAAAAGACCCATGGAGCGGCAGACTTCAGCCTCGTTGATCCTGGAATCGATATCCGTTCTCATGTCGCTGAAATGACCTTTCCCAGATGTGGAAGCGTACCGGGCGAATGCGGCGCCCGCGGCCCCTCACGGGGCCTGCGCGCTACCGCTTGAAAAAGCCCTTGATGCCCTTGGACCCCCGCTGCGCCTTAAGGGCGGGCAGCAGGATGTCGCAATTCAACCGAATCAAGGCGCAGGGCGCAATCAGCCCCATGACCACGACCAGCACGCCGTCGGCCGTACGGCGCACGTAGACCCGGCCCTTTTCGAACACCAGTTCCGCTTCGCGCGCTTTGCCCAGCGAGGCGACCAGGGCATACCAGTCGCTCACCGCCGCAGGCGCGTTCCTCCCGATGCTGAATTCCTCGAACACCCGCTCACCGGAGGGCGTGAAGAACACGACGCCCCTGACCCCATCGACCGCCAGCAGATCATTGAAGACATCCCGCATGCCGTCACGCTACGTCAACTCGTCAAGATTTGCATGAGTTTGTCCCGGGGGCACTTCCGATTCACGGCGATCACCGTCGGCCTATCGCCGGCGACCACCATGTAGTCGCGCGGGTCGCCCCGGTCGATGTACCCCAACACGAGCCCCCCCAGGTTGAGCTTTGCGCCATGCCGCGAAATCCGCTTCACGCGCTCGTCCCAGACCGAATCCGCGAAGACGCTTTCGACCCCGCTGCGCGGTCCGAGGCTTTGCTCGATTTTGTCTCGTAGGCGCACGAGGCGCCCGGCCGCATCCTCCGGGCCGGCCGCGGGCGGGTGCGGCCGGGGGGCCGGCGGCGGCGCCTTTTTCTCGTCCTTGCGCCGCGCCGCCTCCAGGATGAGCGGGTGCAGATCTTTTTGAATCCGGTTCTGGCGCACCGCAGAGTGGTCTTGAATCGAGAGGCTCACCTGCTCCCATCCGAAAATCTCGTAGGCGGCGGACTCGCCCTGGAGGTTGCCCGCGCGGGCATCGAACAACGCGCCCTCCACGAAAAAGAGCGCCCCCTTCTTGCCGGAGGCCTTGTCCTCCAGCCGGATGGTGCACGTCTTCTGTTCCATTTCGACCAGTTGCAGGAACATGCCGGAGGAGACGTTGTGCAGCGTGCCGCCCTCGGTTTCCCTGCGCAGCATCGTGAGGATCTGCCGGGCCAGGTTCTCGATCAGGAAAGGCTTGGCCGTGAAGCCGACGGCGCCGCCCTGACGCGCCAGCCGCTCCATGTCGGGCGTGCTGTACCCGGTGATGATGATCACCGGGATGTCGGGATAGCTGCCCATGATGGCCGCCAGCAGTTCAAAACCGTCCATGCGCGGCATCTTGAGGTCGGTCACCACCAGCGAGACCGGCTCGCGTTTCAGGACCTCGAGGGCTTCCAGCCCGTCGCCGGCGAGCAGCACGCGCATGGACTCGGCGTAGCGGCCGAAGCCTTCCCTTAGGGCGAGAAGCATCTCGCGGTCGTCATCCACCAGGAGCACGGTTCTAATCATGCGGCAATTTCTCCGGACCCCGACGGGAGGCTTTTTCGATATCCACGATTTTGACCCCGGCCACGTACTCGACGGACGCATAGCTTCGGATGCCGGCTACCTGGCGCGTGATCTCAATCACCCGGCCGAGCTGCTGCTGGATCCGCACCAGCTTTTCGAAGCCCGGCGGGTTGATCCGCGCGTCCACCATCAACTCATTCAAGAGGTTGTTGAGAATGGTCAACGGCTGGTTCAGGTGGTGCACCACCCCGCCGGCCATCTCCAGCACGCCCTGCAGTTTCTCATCCGGCAGTTCCGCCGCCGGCGGGCCCGGCCGAACACTGGGGGCCGCCTCGCGCAGCAGCCCGTCCACGTGCACGACCATCCCCTCGTCGTCCGAAACCGCCTGGACGGTGGCCGCGCATGAAAAAACCGTCCCGTCGCGCCGCTGAAAATCGATCGGCAGATCGACCAGCCGATCCTGCCGCAGCAATCGCTCCACCAGATACCCCCGGTCTTTCTTGTTGCGGTAAAGGTCGACTTCCGGCGATCCGATCAGCTCATGCATGGACGCGTATCCGAAAAGGGCCGCGAAGGTCCGGTTGCAGTACAAGATGGTCCCCTCCAGCGTGGAGCGGTACAAGGCGGCTGGAAATCCATCCAGGAAGTCGCCGTAGCGTATAGGCGAGGGCGCACCCATGGTCAGCGGATCCGGCCGGCCAGCCGCATCCCGAACAGAAGGCCGATGCCCAATGCCCCCAGGATGAAACCGCCCAGAATCATCAGCAGCGTCCGAGCCGTGTCGCGGTGGGGGGCGTCGATCATCCCCGCCACCCGGTCCCAGAAGAAAAAACCGGCCGCCGCCGTGACCAACGCCGGGAAAACGAAGAAAAACAGCACGGCGGTCACCCGCAGGCCGGTTCCCTTTCCCCCGGCCGACCGGGGGGGCGGCACCTCCTCGCCCCCCGTGTCGGCAGCGGGCGGGGGCGGACCGCCGTCCGGCGCAGGGGGTTGCCCGATGAAGTCCCCGGCCCTGTCGCCGTCATCGGGCCGGGGCCTCGCCACCAGGATCCTGTGACCGCAGGAACGGCAGCTGAAGCCGGCGGCCAGGCCGATGATCTTGGCCGTGTCCACTCGGTATTTTTTACCGCACTCCTCGCAAATGACGAACAGATGGCGTTCCATGAATCCTGGCCCTTGCATCAAGGCACTCGCTGCCGCGGGTTAGTCCCGCCGCGCGGCGGGTTTCACCAGCTGCCGGAGGGCATCCAGCTCCGCGCGAATGAACTCCTTCAGCTCCGCGACCGCTCCCGCCAGCATCTCCGGCGTCACCGCCCCGCCGGCCGGCGCCGGGGGGAGGGCCGCCGTCTCGACCGCGGCGGCCGGTTTGGCGGCAGGTTCGGCCGCCCGGCGTTGACTGATCTTGGCGCGCAACTCCTGGTAGGCGTCCATTTCAGCCTGCAGCAGTTTTCGGCGAACGGCCGGCGGCATTTTCGGAGTGCTCACGATCTCGTCCAAACGGGCAAAAACGGAATTGAGCACGTTGAAAGTGGACGGGTGAACCTTGCTCCGGCTCGATTTGATGTATTGCCCCAGCGAGCCGAGAACCTGCAGAAAAACGAGAATCACCTTGTCGCTCGGGTAGAGCTCCTTCAGCAGCCGGACCTGGTCCAAAAAACTGTCCAGCGCCTCGGGGGTGATCTCCCAGTCGATGGAAAGAACGATTTTTTTCAACTCGGACAGGGGGCTGGGCTTTGCCTTTCCGGCAGCGGGTGCCGCGGGCGCCGGTTCATCCTCGCGAAACAGCTCGTCGAGGCGGTTGTCCAGCGCGGTGCTGAGTGGGTCGGTTTTGGATGAATCGGCCACGGCAAAGCCCTCCTATAGCAGTTCTTTCCGAATCGAGGCGACGGTCATGGAAATAATCTTTTTGAGCGTTGCCACCACGTTCGTGCCCTTCACGGCACTGGCCGGGAAAGCGGGCCGCTTGAATTCCCGGTTGAGGTCACGTTCCAGCAGCCCGACGTCCAGGATGGGGATGCCTTGGTCGGCAAGGTCCATCTTGTTGTATTGGATCACCCAGGGGATGGTGTGCAGGTTCTTCTTGTAGCTCGCCAGGTTTTCCTGCAGATTTTTGAGCGCCTGGATGTTTTTTTCCCGGCGGACGGCCATGGCGTCGGCGACAAACACGATGCCGTCGACCCCCCGGAGCACCAACCGGCGCGTGGCGTTGTACTTGACCTGCCCGGGAACCGTGTAGAGCTGGATCTTGATCTGGTAGCCGTTGATGACGCCGATGTCGAACGGCAAAAAATCGAAGAAAAGCGTCCGGTCGCCGTGGGTTTTCACGGTCACCATCTCGGAGTTGATCCGCTGGTGGAACTTCCGGTAGATGTACTCCAGGTTGGTCGTCTTGCCGCCCCGGCCGGGGCCATAATAGACGATTTTGACCTGGATGATCTTGCTTTTGAGGTTGATGAATGCCATTCGGCTCACACCATCGCGTGCGCTGTCCGCTGGAGGCGGCCCGCGGGCCTACATATGACCGGAGGTCAGCGGTTCGAGAATGCCCTTGAGTTGATCGACCGACTCGCTGACCTTCAGCCTCAGAAAACCCAGTGAGATGTCGTTGCCGAAAATCGTGATCAGAAGAAACTCCGACGAGATCTTGTTGAAGTGGATGTTCTCTTTTTTCCCCTTGTGGAACAGGAGCGAGAACTCGTTCTCGCCGATGATTTTGGCCATGGCGCTGACGGCGCCGAAATTGCCTGCGGCCAGGGCCGCCAAGGAGTAGATGTCGTGCTGTTTCTCCCCGTTGTCGAGGTTGGTGACGATGTTCCCGGCCATGTCGATCAGGAAAACGCATCGCACCCCGTTGTCGATCAGGTCGGCCTTGAGGATGTCCTCGATCCTGTCGAGCTGCTTTTGGTCCAGCGTGTATGACACGAGCCCACCCCTCCGTTGCAAGAGTTAACTATCCTATTCAAAACTATATTCTCGGCGTTTTGGCCTGTAGACTTGAGCGAATCGTGTGGCCGGCTGCGGGTTCGTCCGATTCGCCGACGCGAGCCTTTTTTTGCGTATAGTTCTTAAATTACTATAAATTTTTCTTTTACGCAAGAAGTATCGGCGCTCTCGCGAGCGGGTGAACGCCGTGCACCGCATTCGGAAAGGCGCGGCACACGGAGGCTGCGGCGGGGTCAGGCACCGATATCGCTCTGATTCTGGGCGGCGGCGTCCGGCGGTTTTTCCGAGGTGCCGCTGCCGCCTCCGGCAGGCTTGACGCCTGCGAAATCCATGTGGACCAGCACCTCGCTGCCGCTGTTGAACGTCAGCTTGCAGTTGGGGTAGCGCTTCTTGAACACCTTCAGCATCGAGGCGTTTTCGCGCAGAACGGTCGCCGCAAAGGCGGTGAAGCCGTTTTGCCGGGCGATGGTCTCCAGCATGCCCAGCAGATGGGAGCCGAGGCCTTTGCCTTGGAAATCCTCCCGCACCACGAAGGCCACCTCGGCCCGGTGATCGTCTTCCTTGGCGTAGGAGCCGATCGCGATGATTTCCTTGTGGCCGCCCTTCTGGACCTGGCCGATGATCGAAATGTTGTGCCGGTAATCAAGGCTCGCCCACTGCTTCTGCACGACCTCATGGGTGAAGTTGCGCATTTTATAGAAAAAGCGGAAGTAAATGGTTTTTTCCTGCAGCGAATAGAAGAAATTGCGATAGGCAAATTCGTCCGACGGCAGCAGCGGCCGGAACTCCACGGTTTTCCCGTTTTCGAGGACGCAGGAGTTCTTGTAGCCTTCGATGAAGATAAGATCGTCGGTGGAGGGGGGCAGCTGGTCGGCGAAGATGTAATGACGCTTGCGGGCGACTTCGATCAGCTCCTCCCGGAACTTGGGGTGGGCGATCTGGGCCAGCTCCATCACCCGCTGGTAAATGCTCTTGCCGGCCAGCTCGGCGATGCCGTATTCGGTGATGACGAAGTTGACGTCGCCCCGCGTCGTGGCCACGCCGGCGCCTTCGCTCAGGCTCGGGACGATGCGCGAAACTCTCCCGTTCTGGGCGGTGGAAGGCAGGGCGATGATGGAAAACCCGCCCTTGGACATCGCGCTGCCCCGCAGGAAGTCGAC
>JALOPD010000575.1 GCA_025454075.1 Desulfobacterales bacterium
CCGGGCGCCGAGAGCAGGGCCGTGACGATGGGGTAGGTGACCTGGTCCTCGATGAGGTCGGGGCTGCGGCCCTCCCAGGGGGTGTAGATGATGACCTGGACGTCGGAGAGGTCCGGAATGGCGTCCAGCGGAACGCGCTCGATGGAGTAGACTCCCCACAGCGTCAGCAGGAAGATCGTCAGGAACACCAGGAAGCGGTTCTTCGCGCAGGCATCGATGATGCGCTCGATCATTTCCGTCGCCCCCGCGCCGTCAGTGGTGCGAATGTTCGCCGGCGGACATGCCCTCGACCGCTTCCTTGAGTTTCGATTCGGAGTCGATCAGGAAATTGGCGCTGGTCACGACGCGCTCCCCCGCGGAAAGTCCCTTGAGCACTTCGACCTGATCGTCCACCTTCAGGCCGAGCTGGATCTCCCGGGGTTCGAAGACGCCCTCGGCTTTGGCGATGATGGCGATCTGCCGCCGGCCGGTGTCGATGACGGCGCTGTCCGGCACGGCCAGCCGCTCGCCCAGGTCGGCGCGCAGCTCGACATCGGCGAACATCTCCGGCTTGAGCTTGCCGGCGGGGTTGGGCAGCTCGATGCGGACCCGCGCCGTGCGCGTGCGCGGATCGAGCGCGGGATAGATGTAAACCACCTTGCCGGTGAACGCATCGCCGGGCATATGGGTCAGGCGCAGGGAGGCGCTCTGGCCCAGCCGGATGAAGGGCAGCTCGTACTCGTAGACGTCCGCGTAGACCCAGACGACCGAGAGGTCCGCCAGCCGGAAGAGCGCCATGCCGGGCTCGACCCGCATGCCCCTGAAGGCCATCTTCTCGAGCACGTAGCCCTCGAAGGGCGAGTAGAGGGTAAGGGTCTTGCTGGCCTCGCCGCTTTGCTCCAGGCGGCGGACCTGCTCCTCGCTGATGTCCCAGAGCTTGAGCCGGCGGCGCGCGGCGTCCACCAGGGTCCGGCCGCTGGCCGCGGCCTCGGGATAGGGGCTTGCGGAAAGCTCGCGCTGGGCTTGCAGGGCGGCCAGATATTCCTCCTGGGTGGACACCAGCTCCGGGCTGTAGAGGGTCAGCAGGGCGGCGCCCCTCCGGACGCGGGCGCCCGTGAAATCCACGTAGAGATCCTCGATCCAGCCGCCGACCTTGGGGGCGATGGTGGTCAGCCGCTTCTCGTCGAAATCCACCCGGCCGGCGGCGCGGACCATTTTCACCAGACGCCGCTGCGTGACCGTGCCCGTCCGCACGCCGATCAGCTGCTGGCGCTCGGGGGAAATCTGCACCGCGCCGGGCGCGAGCTCGACCATCCTGCCGTCCTTGCGGATCGACTCCATGGTCAGGCCGCGCATGTCGAGATCGTCTCCGGAAGCAGCCGGCGGCGCCGCCGGCGCGTGACCGGCATGCGTTCTCTGGGCGCGGGCCCGGTTCGAGGCTGCGACCGCCAAGATGAGCACCAGGGCGGCCGCCAGACGCAGGCATCGTCGCGAACGGTGCGTCATGGCCGGACCTCCCCGGCCGCGAGGGGCCGGCCCACGGCATATTCGAGCTGGGCGAGGCTCTTTTCGTGCTCCGTCAGCGCCTGGTGATAATCCAGCTCGTAGCGGTGCTGCCGGATGTGGCTTTCGAGCAGCATGCCGAACTCGGCCTGATTCACGGAATAGGCGCTCACCGCCGTCTGGGTCAGCAGCCGGGCTTGCGGCAGAATCCCGCTCCGGTAGAGATCGATCTGGCGCTCCTGGCGCTGCACCATGGCCGCCATGGCGGCCACCGTGGCGGCGGTCTCGTTGCGGGCCGCGCGGTAGCGCGCCTCCGCCGTGCGCAGCTCGGCGCGGGCCTGGTCGATCTTGCGGCTTTGCTTGTTGGCGTAGAAGATCGGCACATTCACCTCGGCCATGGTGCGCAGCTCGGCGCGGGCCTGGTCGATTTTGCGGCTTTGCTTGCTGGCGTAGAAGATCGGCACATTCACCTCGGCCATGCCGGTCAGCATGTCCCGCAGGCTGTCCCGTTGGCCGTAGCCGAACTTCACGGTGAGGTCCGGGTAGACCTCGCGCTCGGCCAGCGCCACCGCCTTCTGCCGCGCGGCGATCATCTTGCGCTGGCTTTGCAGCATCGGGTTGGTTTCGACGGCCGCTTCCTGCAGCCGCTTGATGTCGATCGGCCGCCTGCGATAGACGGTCTCCTCCGGCTCCCCGAACCGCGCGTCGGGGCCGCTGTT
This sequence comes from Desulfobacterales bacterium, assembly GCA_025454075.1. The sequence continues at coordinate 2,202 of JALOPD010000575.1, forward strand.
CAGGAGCTGCCCGAGCTTGGCCTCCAGTGCCAGCCGGTTCTGTTCGAGCATGAGGATCTCATCGACGATCTTGGAGATTTCGACGTGGGCCGCGAGCACTTCCTGCTGGGCGCCCTGCCCGAGGGCGTAGCGGGTTTCGCCGATCTTGACCAGGTTTTCCAGGACCTGCTTGTTGCGCCGGGTCACGGCCAGCGTGCGGTCGACATGCGACAGCTCGTAATACGCCGTCTTCACCTCGCGGGCGATTCGATTGGCGACATCCTCGACCTCGACCGAGGAGGCATCCGCCTCCTTTTCGGCGACCTCGCGCATCAGACCGCGCTTGCCCGGAAACGGCAGCTTCTGTGAGATGGTGACCTCCTTCTGGGTCATCTCGTCGTCTTTGAAGCTGAAGTTGGTGGGCAGATTGGTGACGCCGACGCCCAGCATCGGGTCGTCCAATGAATAGGCCTGCGGAATTTTTTCTCTGGCCGCCTGAGCCGTCTCCCGGGCGGCGAGGATTTCAGGGTTGTTGCGCAGGGCCTCGTCGACCAGGCGGTCGACGTTGAGCCTGGGCTCGGCCGCCGGCAGCCCGCCGGCGGACAGAAAGACGAGGATCATTAAGCTGCCAGCGAAGACGAGGCCGGATCTGAGCATGGCTGCCCATCCCTCTCGAAGGAAAGGTTACGAGCCGGCGCACGCATCGGCAGTCGACGTACCATGCGCCATGGCCCCTGAATCGCCAAAGGAGTTCTTCAAAACTATGCCCGGCTTTGTCCTTGTCAACGCCGCCGGCTTCTCTCTAACCCCCGATGCCGGCCGTGCCTCAGCCGCCGCTCCCGAGCGGCGGGATGGACAGGTAGGCCAGGCGCTTCATTTCGCGGCGGCCGTGGGTGACGGTGTCGAGCACGAATCCGCAGGTCAGGCTCAGGCTGGCCAGGATCATGAGGCCGGTGGACAGGATCGCCGTTGGGAAGCGCGGCACCAGACCGGTTGCCAGGTAGGTCATGAAGACGGGATAGGCCAGGACGACGGCCGCCAGGCCCAGGATGCCGGCGATGATCGAGAAGAAGGCCAGCGGACGCTCCTCCTTGAACAGGTTGAGGATCATCATCAGGATGCGGAAGCCGTCGCGGTAGGTGCGCAGCTTGCTCGCCGAGCCCGCGGGCCGGGCCTTGTAG
>JALOPD010000235.1 GCA_025454075.1 Desulfobacterales bacterium
GAAATCCCAGAAGGTAGGCTCGCGGTTGATGACGATGCTTCCCGCAGGCAGGTCATTCTCGCTGAGGTTCCAGCGCCTGAGCTGCCGCCAATCGAACATAGGCAAATGGGGAATATCCAGGACAGCAGGGATAGTATCTGCAGGTTGGACTCCATTGAGGATGTCGAGCGCTAGTTCCGCGGCCTTGGTTCCAATGTACTCGAAGCTGATCAGAGAGCCCCCCACGATGCCTTGGCCGAGCATGGTATCCAGCAGCCCGAAGACCGGCGACCTGGAAGCCCGGCTGAGCTTCTCGCCGACCTCTCGGGTGGTGAAGATCTCTCCGGTCACATCTTCTTGGAATGTCGCAAGGAGGACGATGCTGCCGGCGGGCGCGTCGGATAACGTTTCCAGAATCCCATCCAGCGGCACGTCGTTCAAAAAGCGGAATTCGACTAGGGGCTCCCATTTCTTCGAATCCAGACGCACCTTGTTTTCCAACCATCGATCTAAAGTATGGGTTCCGCTCACGACGAATACGAGTTTGGCCCCGGGCACCAGCTTCAGCGCAAGCCCGATGGTTCCGTCGATATCCGGCACGACGATCTGCCGGGTGGCCGGGCAGCTCAGAGGCGGCAGCTCGAAGCCTTCAGGCAAGTAAAGGGCCACGATCGTGGCTCCCGGAAAAATCGTGCAGCCTTCGTTGACAGCAAACAGCAGGGCCTCCGGATACAGCGTAATGACGAGGTCGATCTTGCGCTGGACGTAGCGCTGGCGCATCAACTGCGTCACCCGTATTCGGTGCTCGGGGCCCGGATTGCGTATGAGATCAAGGTATTCGAAGAACTGGTTTCTGATTCCTACCCCCCCGGTTTCCAAGACCCTCTTGATCCCGCGGCCGGTCAATTCGAAGATGGGCGCATTGGATTCCACGCCATGCAGAATCAGAACATTTTTATGGGACAAGTCGACTGCGGGGGTAGGATGGTCAGCAGTTTTAACGTGGAATTCGGGCGGTGTGCCGGATGCGATCTGGGCTTGAGGCATGGCGGCAAGCCCAACCGCTGTCATCCAAACGAGGAAGAAAGTATATGGCAATGTCCCGAATCGCATGCGCGGCCCCTACAGCAAGATTGGTTTGATTCCAGCGGCTGAAGGCCCGTATTGCAGCCTTTTCTAATCGATTCTTCAAGACAATGGCAAGCCAAATCATTCTTGCGCCGATCGGGGTCGTTGATCTCTAAATGGTTAGTTTGAGGTTTTGTTTCACTAAATTGGACCAAAGTCCAATTGCGCTCCATCGAACCGATGCGTAAAAGGCATAGCCGGAAGGGATGCGCATCCATACAATGCATTTTAGGAGTGATTGAATGATTTATACGCTTTTTCCATGGCTGTTGCTGGCGACCGGAGCGCTGGGAGTGGCGCTGGGTTTAAACCGTACGCTCAAGAGCCGCGTAAACGAGAGCAAGGTGCTCCAGGTGATCGCGTTCCTCTCCGGCGCGCTACTCCTGGCGGCGCCGGTGGGACTGGTGCTGCAGAGCGGCACGGGCCCGGCGGTGTCGGGAGCATCCATTCTGCTGGCGCTGCTTCTGGGCATCTGCCTCATCGGCCGCGGTCTAAAAAACGTGCCGATCGCCTTCATCATCGTTGCGGTGGCGGCCACGGGATTGTTCTGGCTGCTCTCCGTTGTCAAGGACTTCAGCTTCGCCGGCAATGTGCCCACTCAAGGCATCGCCCTCGCGATAGCCGTCGTGCTGATCATCGTGTTCGGGATCAGCTTTATTATCGAGAAGTCGATCGACCTCTTCCTGGCGATATTGAGCATGGGGCCTGTCGTGTTCATTGTGGCCGCCGCCGCCTTGATCCAGGGTTTGCTGGTCGGCCTGCACATCACCGATCGCCACGGCCTGCTGAGTCTGCTGGGAGGTTGAGCGGTGGCGGAAACGCCAACCCGGCGCCGGATTACCGCAGTCCCTTGGCACGCAGCCGAGTCACCGCGGGGCAAGCGGCAAATGCCGTTCGCGCTCCTCGGCCGTGAATTGGCGCGGCACGCGCTGGCGCGCGAGCGCGATGAGTTCGGCCGTCGTCCCGCCGCTGCTGAAATTGTAAAGGTGCACTCGGCCGTCGAGCCCGGCCGTGACGATGCGCCGGCCGTCCGGGCTGAAGCCGGCCGCAAGGACCTGGTCGGCATGGCCGGTCAGCTCAGCAACCCGCGCCCCGCTCCCGGTTTCGAAGACCACCGCTTCAGGCATGCCCGCCATCGTCAGGATGAATTCCCCGTCCGGGCTAGATGCGAAGCCGGCCAGCGCCCCCGGACGGACGTCGATCGCGGCGACGCGCTTCCAGCTGCCGGTTTCCCAGACATGGATCACCTTGTCCCCCGCGGTGCGGGTGACGACCCAGCGGCCGTCGGGGCTGAACGCCGCCGTAATCACCCCCGCCTCGTGCGGCAGCACGGCCGCGCTCTTGCCGCTCGCCGCGCGCCAGATGCGCGCGGTACGGTCCTCGCTGGCGGTGACGATCCATTGGCCGTCCGGGCTGTAGTTGATATCGCGAACCTGCCCGGCGTGTCCCTCCAGTTCGAAAAGGGGTTCTCCGGTTGCGGTCGCATGCACGGAAGGATGCCAGTCCACCAGACCCACGCGGCTTCCGTCCGGGCTGAAGCCGGCGCTCAGGACCGAGCTGGCCCCCCGCATCTGGGCGTAGGGACCGGCCAGTCGATGCAGCCGCCGGCCGGAGGCTGCCTCCCACAGAACTGCCTCGCCCAGCTCCGCCACCGCCAGAATCAGCTTTCCATCGGGGCTGAACTCGGCAAACGCCAACCTTGCCTGCTCGATGACGAAAAGGCCATCTCCATTGGCGGCATCCCATATCCGTGCGGACTGGTCATAGGCACTGCTGGTGCAGATCCGCTTTCCGTCGGGCGACACGTCAATGCCCGTGATCCCCTCGCTGTGGCCGCGCAGTTCGAGTGTCATCCGACCACTGTCCGCTTCCCATACCCGGGCGGTCTTGTCCGCCCCGGCCGTGATCACCCGCCGGGCATCCGGCGTGAACCGGGCGGCATAGGTGCCGCCCGCGTGGCCTGAAAGCGTCAGGATAGGCGCTGACGGCTGGAACAGCGCTTGGCGCAAGGCGCTTAGCGCCTCAGGGGTCGCATGCGCATGGGCCGCCTCAGCGGCCAAGAGGATGGCCAGCTCGCGATCGGTCTCGATCACCGCCAGCGACCGGGCCGCCGCTGCGCGGGACAGCGCTTGCCGCTGCTGTTTTTTGGCAGCGTCCCCGATGTCCTCCGCCACTTTGCCGGCTGTAAACCACGCCTTGCGGGCCACGAACGCCGCGACCCCGGCGGCGATCGCAAGCAGCACCAATCCCGCCACGGCAACGCGCAGCCAGCGCATCGTTTTGCGGTGCTGGTGAATATCTTCGCCGATAATTTCATCCAGCGGGCGGTCCTGGAGCGTGGCCGACAAACCGGCGACGGCTTCGAGGAATTTCGGCTCCCGCAGCGGCAGGTGCGAGCTGCTCTTGGCGAAACGCAGGTCGAGATGGTTCGGTTCCTCCCGGAAGACTTTTTCCAGCCTCCGCGGCAACGCGGTGGTCTTGGTCCAGTCGAAATCCCCGGCCGCGCGATCCCAGATCAGCTCGCCGTCGGTCCACACAATCAGCAAACGGGCCGCCGAACGGTTCTGCAGCCACCAGTCGACCTCCTGCTCGACCCATTGCGACTGGGCGGCCGCAGGCGAGGCCAGCAGGATGAAGTACTGCGAGTCGGAAAGCGCCCTCTGGATCGCCCCCCACAACTCGGAAGACACGGCCAGGCCGGTCTTGTCCCGGAAGACGCGCATCGCCCGCAGCCGGTACCAGGGCCTGCCGAACCCATGCAGCCCGGATTGCAGCGCCTGCGCCAAGCGGCCGTCCGCGGCGCGGCTGTAGGAGATGAATCCCCTGTATTTGTGGGGTCCGGCCGTGCCGGAGGCGGTGCTGTTTGCGTTCATGGCCCCTGCGCTCCATCGTTTGGAATGAGCCAACACTATGAAGCGGGCGACTGCGAGTCAATATCCCGAGATCGGGCCTGTGAACTTCGGCAATCCAAAGGCTTTCGGATTATTGGCGACCATCGCCCGCCTTCCACGCACGTTTCCCGTCGTCATCGTTTTCTCTCCAGGCTGCAGTTTGCTGCTGTTTCCGGTTCTCCCACGCTTCAAAAAGTCCGAGCGTCCTTACCTTCGCGAATGCTCGCCGCCGCAGAGCGCACCGGCCGGCTCCTTCTTCCGGGCCGGCGTCGGGGGGCACTTCGCCCCTGAACTGAAAATGGATAGGATCTCGCGGCTGCTGTTGCAGGCCTGGAAACCCTGAGCTATTATCCCCTGAATTGCCGAATGACCCCTCCTGCAATGAGGAGCAATCCGATGCCGACCGCAATGGAGAACGGACCAGACGCTCAATTCGACCTTGCCCACTATTTTGTCGAGCTGAATGCCGACCACCCCGCGAAGACGGCAACCGGAAAAATCCAGCGCTTCAGGCTGCGCGAGCGCGAACGCATCGGCAACCGTGGATGATACGGCACAGCGTCGCCGGCCCATCAACCGCAACAACCTCGGACGGGACCATGCACAGACCTTCGCTGGCGGGCGGCCTCGCCGCCGTTTCGCCCTCACGGATCCGCGAGATCGCCGACATCGCCTTCGGCATGAAGGGGGTCCTCAAGCTGCACTTCGGGGAGTCCAACCGGCCCACCCCGGACTTCATCAAGGCCGCGGCCGCCCGGGCGCTTGAGGAAGGCTATACCTTCTACACGGAGAACGCGGGGCTGCCGGGTTTGAGACAGGCCGTCGCCGCGAAGTATGCCGAGCTCCACGAAGTAAACCTCGACCCGCTCGGCGAAGTCCTGATCACGGCCTCGGGCGTCCAGGCGCTGAACGTCGCCATTCGCTGCGTGATCGACCCCGGCGACGAAGCCGTCGTTTTGACCCCCAACTGGCCCAACGCCACCGCCATCGTCCATCTGTACGCCGGCAAGGTGCGCGAGGTGCCTCTCGCCTGGAAAGAAAGCCGCTACGGCCTCGATCTGGCTGCCGTGGAGGCCGCCCTCGCCCCGCGGACGCGCCTGCTGGTGTACGCCTCGCCCTCCAACCCCCTCGGCTGGGTGGCCCGGCCCGATGAGCAGCAGGCCCTGCTGGATTTCTGCCGCCGCCACAGGCTGTGGCTCCTGGCCGACGAGGTCTACGAGCGCATCTATTTCGCGGGGTCGGCGGCACCGTCGATTTTAAGGCTGTGCGGCCGCGAGGATGCGGTGATGGTGGTGCAGTCGTTTTCCAAGAGCTACTGCATGACCGGGTGGCGGCTGGGCTGGCTGGTGGCCCGCCGGGACCTGGTGCAGAAGGCCGCGCAGCTGAACGAATTCATCGTTTCGCATGCGCCCTCCATGGTGCAGCGCGCCGGCGAAGCGGCCCTGCGGGAGGGCGAGGCGTTTGTGCGCGGCATGGCGGCGGAAGTGCAGCGCCGCGTGCGGTTCTGCCATGACGCCCTGCGCCGCATGCCGGGGGTGACGGTGGCGCCGGCGGAGGGCTCCTTCTATCTCTTCCCGCGCATCGCGGGGCTGACCGACTCGTTTGCTTTCGCGCGCGCGCTCCTGCGCGACGCGCGCGTGGCCGTGGCGCCCGGCTCGGCCTTCGGCAACGGCGGCGAAGGCGCCATCCGGATATGCTGCGCCGCGGACGAGTCGGTCCTGGAACCGGCGATGGAAAGATTCAGGAAATTCTTAGAACGCCGCTGAGGGGACAGCTGAAACGCAAGGCGAAAAACGGTTTAGCAAGCCGGGATCCCTTTGACTGCAGATTTTCATCTTAGCCTAACTTCGCCAATTTTTTTAGCAGATGTCGATATTTCAGGGTGTTAGCGGTGGCTATCGTCACTACTCATTTTACGGCCGCAATTTTTCGC
>JALOPD010000576.1 GCA_025454075.1 Desulfobacterales bacterium
CGAGCAGTACAAGAGCAACAGCAAGGTTTTCAACGCCACCCACATCGGTCACCTGACCCTGTCGATCGTATTTGTTCTGTCGATCCTGCTGCCGTTTCTTTACCTGCAGATCGACGCGCGCGACACGAATGCCGAAGTGCGGCGGCTGTCGCAGAGCATTGCGCGGCAGGAACAGCATATGGACGTCTACCGCCGGGCCATTGACGGGCTCAAGAAGGTATTTGAAGCGGTGGAGAACACGCCGAAACCGCTGGAGGGATACATCCGGGCGCTTGAAAGGGAAGCCGACGGTGGACCGGTTGCCGCCCTGCCGGACGGCCTCCAGCCGCCGAAGGAGCCTTGCGGCCCGCCTTCCGACAGAGACCGATGGATGGAATGCCGCACTCGGCAGTACCTGGCGGCGGGTGCAGCCAGATGGCAGGCGATTCTTGCCAACGAGATCGCCGCGCCGCTGGAGACGCTCGGCATCGACGAGTTCGACCAGTGGAAAGCGGACCTCCAGGCCGGGATGCGGAGGCACGCTGAGCGCGCCAAGGCGGAGATGGCGGCCAATCCCGGCTTCTGGCGGGACTTCAGCCCGAACTCTCCAGTGTACCGGGACATGGTCGAGGGGGTCCACCGGTTCTGGGCGGAGCATCAGTTCGAGGAAATCGAGCGCCAGATGGAGACGGCCGCGACGGCATGGCGGACGGATATCGAGACCCTGAACAAGAAAAAGGATGCGATCCAGAAAAGCCGGGAGGGCCTCAACAATGCCCTAAAGAACATCAAGACCCGGTTCGGCAAACTGGGGCTGGAACTCGAAGATGCGATCCTGCTGGCGCCGGTCGCGTTTTCCGCGATATTCCTGGTGGCCGCTCTGAATCTGAGCAAAAATATCCAACTGCGGAAATCCTTCCACCGGCTGTTTCAGGCCAGGGACCCTCAGAGAATCGCCCTGACCGATTCCGAAATCGCCCTGGCCATGCCGCTCTGGCTGGACCCGCTGGCCCCTCCGATGCAGCGCCGGATCAAATTTGCGGTGCTCCTCATTCCGGCGCTCGCTTCGGCGCTGACCCTGCTGGTCGTTTTTTACTGCTGGACCATACCCGATGCCTTTCCCGGTCTGACAGGTTTGGACTACGTGAAATACACCCTCTACTACCTGATCGGCGCAGGCCTTTTTACCATTGGATTCCAGAGGATCCGGGGCGCAATCCGGAACTATGGCGAGCCGCCGGCCGGAGCGGGCGCTTGATTGCCATTTTCGATAGACGGATGACATCATGGCTGCAATCAGCTCTGCTTCACGGATGCATGGCTTTTCGTTTAAGGAGAAAAGTGACGCGATGAAACCCATTTTCCTGCTGACGATCGTCCTCGTCCTGGCGCTGGGGACCCCTGGAACCGCTGCGGCGGCCGACCCATTGCCATCGTGGCAAGACGGCAAGCCCAAGCGGTCCATCGTGGAGTTTGTCAAAAGAGCAACGACGAAAGGCGGTCCGGAGTTCGTGCCGCCCGCCCAGCGCATCGCCGTCTTCGACAACGACGGCACGCTCTGGGCCGAGCAGCCGATGTACTTCCAGCTCGCCTTCGTCCTGGACCGGTTAAAATCGCTGGCGCCGCAGCATCCCGAGTGGAAGGAGCAGGAGCCCTTCCGGTCGGCGCTGGCGGGCGATCTCGCGGGGGTGGCGGCCGGCGGCGAAAAAGGGCTGCTCGAGCTCGTCGCAGCGACCCATGCCGGCACGACGAGCGACGAATTCGAAAAGGCCGTCAAGGACTGGCTGGCGACGGCGAAGCACCCGCGATTCAACCGCCCCTACACCGACCTGGTCTACCAGCCGATGCTCGAGCTGCTGGCCTTCCTGCGCGCCAGCGGCTTCAAGACCTCGGCTTCAAGACCTTCATCGTTTCGGGCGGCGGCATCGAGTTCATGCGCGCCTTTGCCGAGAGAGTCTACGGCGTTCCGCCGGAGCAGGTCATCGGCAGCAGCATCAGGACCAAGTATGAGGTGCGCGACGGAAAACCGGTGATCGCGCGACTGCCCGAAATCGACTTCATCGACGACAAGGCCGGCAAGCCGGTCGGCATCCACACCTTCATCGGCCGCCGGCCGGTCATGGCCTTCGGCAACTCGGACGGCGACTTCGAGATGCTGGAGTGGACGACCATGGGTCCCGGACCGCGCTTCGGGCTGATCGTGCACCACGACGACGCCAAGCGCGAGTGGGCCTACGACCGCGAGTCGCACGTCGGGCGCCTGAAGCGCGGCCTGGACGAAGGCCCCCGGCGCGGCTGGGTGATCGCGAGCATGCAGCGCGACTGGAAGCGGGTGTTCCCGTTCGAGAAATAGCGACCGCGAGCACTTTGGCCGCAGAATATGAAGGACGAAGACGGCAACCCCATCCTGCCGAGGTCAGCCGTGCCCTTCGAAACCGTCCCTCTGAAACACATCGCCCGGGCGACGCTTCCGTTTGACAGTGCGGCTGCTTGAATCTATTGGTCAGGAGGAGGCAACCAGCATGAAAACTGCAGGCGCACGTTCGATTCTGATCAGATTCCTGGCGGTGCTTTTCTTTGTGACTGCCTATGGTATTTCCGCCCCTGCCGCGGAAAGACCCAACATCATCCTCATCCTGGCTGACGATCTGGGCAATGCCGACCTGGGCTACCGGGGCAGTCAAATAAGGACGCCGAACATCGATTCGCTGGCCCGGGGCGGGGTGAGGCTGGAATCCTACTACGGGCTTCCGCTCTGCACCCCGGCCCGCGCAGCGCTGATGACCGGCCGCTACCCCATGCGCCACGGCCTGCAGACGTTCGTGATCTTTCCGGGCCACACCTACGGTCTGCCCACCGACGAGGTGACGCTCCCGCAAGCCCTCAAGCAGGCCGGCTACACGACGGCGATGGTCGGCAAGTGGCACCTGGGGCACGCAGACCGCAAATACTGGCCGCAGAACCGCGGGTTCGACCACTTCTACGGCAACCTCGTCGGCGAGGTGGACTACTTCACCAAGGATCGCGGCGGAGTCGTCGACTGGCAGCGCAACGGAAAATTTCTCAAGGAAAGCGGCTACCACACGGCCCTTCTGGGGGACGAAGCCGTCAGGCTGATCGAGCGGCAGGACCCCAAGAAGCCCTTCTTCCTCTACTTCGCTTCGCTGGCTGTCCACGCTCCCCTGCAGGCGCCGCAGGCGGAGCTTGACGCCTACAAGAGCCTGTTCGCGGACGAGGAGAAGCGCGCCTACGCGGCCATGCTCACCAACCTGGACACGCAGATCGGCCGCATCCTCGCCGCCCTCGAGAAGAAGGGCCTGCGCGAAAACACGCTGATTTTCTTCACCTCGGACAACGGCGGAGTCAGGCAGATGAAGTCCCGGGCTCCGGGCGGAAAACCCGCCGCCAAACCGCCGGCCTCGAACGGGGAGTTCCGCGACGGCAAGGCGAGCCTCTACGAAGGCGGTGTGCGCCTGCCGGCGATCGTCAACTGGCCGGCCGGGCTCAAGACGGCGGTCGTGCACGAACCGCTGCACCACGTGGACCTCATGCCGACGCTGCTGGCGATCGTCGGCGGCAAGGGCAGCCCGGACCACCCCTTCGACGGCCGGGACGCCTGGACCACGCTCGCTTCGCGGCGCGGTGCGCAAGGGTCGATGGAAATTGGTGAAGACGGCCACGCTGCCGGGCATGACCGAGTTGTTCGATCTGTCCGAAGATCCCGGGGAGCAGACCAACGTGGCCGATCGGTTCCCCGAGATCGTCCGCGATCTGGAGGTGCGCCTGACTGCCTACGCGAAGGAGCAGAAGACCAGCGAGTGGCTCAAGGCGCAGCCGTCTTTCATGGGCGCCCAGGGCCGGACGGCCTTCGACCCGGGGTTCGACATCGACGACGGCGGCCTGCCGCGCGAAAAGCCGGTTCTGCCGAAGCCAGCGAAGTGAGCGCGGCCTTTATTGTCCATTGCGGGATCTGGCAGAACGGAACTCCGGCGGAACCCTATCCGGACCCGGCGCCGCGCAGCCGGCAATTCTTATCGAGGCAGGAGCATGAACACCATCTCTCTGGCCAGCGGGCTTTCCGCGGTGGCCCCCTCACGGATCCGCGAGATCGCCGACATCGCTTTCGGCATGCAGGGGGTGCTGAAACTGCACTTCGGGGAGTCCAACCGGCCCACCCCGGACTTCATCAAGGCGGCGGCCGCAAGAGCGCTGGAGGAGGGTTACACCTTCTACACCGAAAACGCGGGGCTTCCGGGCCTGCGGCAGGCCGTTGCCGACAACTACCGCGACCTCCACGGGGTGGCGCTCGACCCGCGGAGCGAGGTCCTGATCACGGCCTCCGGGGTCCAGGCGCTGAATGTCGCCATCCGCTGCGTGATCGACCCCGGCGACGAGGCCGTCGTGCTGACCCCCAACTGGCCCAATGCCACCGCCATCGTTCATCTTTTTTCCGGCCCCTCGCCTGGGACGGCACGCGCCACGGCCTCGACCTCTCCGCCGTCGCGGCGGTCCTCACCCCGCGGACGCGCCTGCTGGTGTACGCCTCGCCCTCCAACCCGCTAGGCTGGGTGGCCCGGCCCGGGGAGCAGCAGGCCCTGCTGGACTTCTGCCGCCGCCACGGGCTGTGGCTCCTGGCCGACGAGGTCTACGAGCGCATCTATTTCGCTGGGCCGGCGGCGCCGTCGATTCTCAATCTGTGCGGCCGCGACGATGCGGTCGTCGTGGCGCAGTCGTTTTCCAAGAGCTACTGCATGACCGGCTGGCGGCTGGGCTGGCTGGTGGCCCGCCGGGACCTG
>JALOPD010000048.1 GCA_025454075.1 Desulfobacterales bacterium
CTCTATTGTTCCGTGGCGAGCTCAACACGGAGTTCATAATGCAGGGAGCGCTGGTCGAAGCGGGCCAATAGGGCTCGGGCCTTTTGTGGGACGACGGCCGCCTCGCAGTCCTGGCCTGCGAACTGACGGACCGCCTCTATATTATCAAACGTCATGATGGTCACAAACTCCACCTCGCTGCTCATAGCCCGACGGAGCAGGCGGATACCTCGGTAGCCGGGGATCTTGCGGTCCCTTATGTTGACAAAGATTTCATCTTTGAGCAGCGCCTCATAAGCATCTGCGTTGGATGGGGTCGTCCAACCGTGCCAGAACCGCAGAACCATACCAACACCTCCGCTCGCGCATTACCAGACCCCTTACGATCGTGATAAAGCGATGGTCTTCAATATTTTCCGAATTCGATCCGACCAACTAAGAGCATCACAATTTTCAGGATATCCCAGATACGTCGATGAAAGCACTCAAAATCGGCAACCGCCAATAACAACTCCTACCGGTCTATATCTGCACGTTTTAAAACCGCAATCCTCGGGACCCGATGCGGCATCGAACAACTTCGGCCATTCGCTGGCAGGAAAGCAAACCGGCTTAGATACCCTCATCTGCTTCGAGGTTGGTATTGCTGAAAGGAACGCGAGCCACTCCTCCCACGCGCCACGGCCGCGCACGGCCCGTCGATGATCGTAGCCAGCTTGTCGATGCTGCATGAACACGGGGGTCTTAGGCTGATCAGAAACGCCCAGGTGCAAGGCGCGCGAATCCCGCATCCCGAGGCGTACTGGCTCGTACGCCGCAGGGAGTGCGGGATGAAGCGCAACGCCGCAGATGGGTGTTTATCATCAGCCTATCAGAAGCCGGGGATCTGGTGCGGGAAGTAGTCCTCGAGCGTCCCCTCCCGGTACACATCCGCCGTAGCGCAGTGCAGCCCCCCCCCGAAGGCCGCCACGTCCCAGAGCGGCACCGGGACCACCTCGAAGCCCAGCTTGTCGAACTGCTCCATCTGCTCCCTCTCGGAGGCCTCGACGCACACCGTCTTGGGGTCCAGGATGAGGATGTTCATCGACAGCCACACGCTGCAGAAGGAGAGCTTCGCCTTCTTGTCGTGGGCCGGCCTGGCGCACTCGACGATCTGCCAGTCGTTCTTTTTGAAGAGATCCACCATCTCGGGGGTGAGCGGCTTGCGCTGGCGGTTGGAAAGCGCCAGCCCCGGCCGGAGCGGCACGAAGGTGGCGTCGATGTGCATCGGCGCGTCTTCCTTGAAGATCACGGAGTGGACGCGGTGGTTGCGGAAGTGCCGCCGGAGCCAGCTGATGCCGGCGGCGTTGGTCACCGTGGACTGCTGCACGATCAGGTCCCGGCCGCAGCGGGCGACGTCGGCCGCGTCGAAGCAGGGCTCGGCCTCGGTCAGCACCCAGTCCCGGGCCTTGGTGCGTTCGAGCTTTTCCGCCTCGGTCAGGTCGTTGAAGGTTCTCCAGAAGTCCTTCTTGTACGTGCGTTCGGTCAGCCGCGGCTTGGGCGCCGCCTCCCAGCGGAAATCGGGATCTTCCTGGAAATAGCGCTCGAGCAGGGGCCGGTACGCGAGGTACTCGAACCAGCGGCTGCGGCAGGACATGGTGGCCTCGAGGATCTCGTTGCCCACGGTGAGCAGGACGTCGCGGGGCGGCATGCAGCCGAACATGCTGGCCTGTTTCCAGTCCGGCGTCTGGACCGCCTGGCTGAAGTCGAGCGGGGTGGGGCGGTCGACCCGGATGCCACGCTGCTCGAGGATGCGCGCGAAGTTGTCCAGCTGCTCGTTGGCCTTGTCCTCCATCTCCCTGGGCAGCCGGCCGTAGGTCCCGAGCGGGAACCCGTATTCCGGCCAGTCGCGCTCGACCGCCGGCTCCGGCGCCTGGACCATCGTGCCGTCGGCGCGGCCCACGATCACGTGTTTGAGCGGGTCCCATTCGTTCCAGGAGCACACCTTCGTCTGGGCCTGGTTTTCTGCCATCACAACCTCCTCGCAAATGAAAAAATTATCCCCGCCTGCGGCTCATGCGGGGAAAAATCTCAACCCGGGTCAACCGTGTGCGCATTTATATGAAGGGATCCCTGAAATTGCAAGCGGCCCGGCACTCCGTTATCGCGCGCCGGCTCGGAGAGATTTGATCAGGCCGGGAATCGTTGTCAGAGTCACCGATATCTTTCCCAACGACCGCCGTACAGTCTTGCCGACTTCGTTCACAACGATATTATGAGTGCGAATGGTTCGGGAGGAAGAGCGGCGGATCGGTGCCGGTGCAAGAAGGCCCAACCGTCTATCATGCGCCTTTCAGGTGTTTGACCAGGTGCCCCAGCTCCGGGAAGATCAACCGGGTGCAGGCGAGCTTGCAGGCGTTCAGGCTGCCCGGCATGCAGAAGACGACGGTGGAGCCGATGAGGCCGGCCGTGGCGCGGGACATGATGGCCGCCGAGCCGATCTCCTGCATGCTGAGCTGGGCAAAGAGCGGGCCGAACGCCGACAGCGCCTTGGTGAACATCGGGCTGACCGCCTCGATGGTCACATCCTGCGGCGTGATGCCGGTGCCGCCGGTCATCAGCAAAACCTGGGGCTCCAGGTTCTCGGTGATCTCGCGCACGGTCATCGTGATGGTGGCGGCATCGTCGGGGATGACCCGGTGATAGACGACCTCGTGGCCGATCCCGGAAGCCGTGTCCTTGATCCACTGGCCGCTGGCGTCTTCCTTAATGGTGCGGGTGGTGGACAGGGTGAGGATGGCGATCGTCACCTTCTTCGGGGCCTCGTGCTTGTGCTCGACGGTTCCCATGGGGGACGTCCTTCTTTCGATCTGAACCGGGAAGAGGGCGGCACCGAGTGAGATCAAGCGGGTGCCCACCGGTAAATCTTTTCTTCGCAGTCAGCGATCCGTCCGGCAATCGATAGTGACCGTCAGGCCAGAATCCAGGCGGGGCCGTACAGCTTCTTGAGAAGCAGAAACTGCTCCCGGAGGGACATCGCATTTTGCTTGATCCACTCCAGCCCGTTTTTCATGTACTCCTCCTTCAAGGTGTTCATGATCGGGGGCAGGAGAAGCGTGGGGAACTCGTCGATGATTTGAGATATGAACGGCCTGCCGATCAGGTCCAGGACCTCTGAGGGCACTCCGAACTTTTTGGCTGCAGATTCCAATAGATTCAGCATAGCGTACCTCCTGCTTTAAAAAGCCAAGTCTACTGTAACCTACTCCTCGGAAAAGTGCAAAATTTTCCTCCCGCGGTTCCTTTTGTCGCTTCGGCAATCAACTATGCCGAATTCCAACATCTCACGCACGGGCATACCCCTGCGCCCGACAGCGGCTCGCGTTTTACCTGTATATTTGCCGGACGAGCAACCCTTAAAGAGCCGCCCGTTCAGCGGCGGAAGGGTTGGAGCCAGCCGAGCCCGTCCTCGGTCTTCCCCGCCGGTTTGTACTCGCACCCGATCCACCCCTGGTATCCGGCCGCGTCGATGGTCTTGAAGAGGTAGGGG
The DNA here is from genome assembly GCA_025454075.1 of Desulfobacterales bacterium. Next base: position 3,509 of record JALOPD010000048.1, read on the forward strand.
TAGTTGATCTCGCCGGTGCCGGGCTCGTTGCGGCCGGGGTTGTCGGCGATCTGGATGTGGGCGATCTTGTCGAGGTTCGCCTGGATGGTCTTGGTGAGGTTTCCCTCCATGATCTGCATGTGGTAGACGTCGTACTGCACATAGACGTTGGGGTGGCCGACCTCCTGGATGAGGGCGAGCACGTCCGCCGTGCGTACCAGGTAAAACCCCGGGACGTCCTTGTCGTTCAACGCCTCCACCAGCAGACGGATGCCCTCCTTCTCAAGGGCGGCAGCGGCGAAGCGCAGGTTGGCGACCAAGGTCTTGCGCACCTTGTCCGCTGGAACGCCGGCGGGGGTGAGCCCGGCCAGACAGTTGACCTGGGGGCACTTCAACGCCTTGGCGTACTCGATGGCCTTGCCCACCCCCTCCTGGAACTCGGTCTCGCGGCCCGGCAGGCAGGCAATGCCCCGTTCGCCCTTGTTCCAATCTCCGGCAGGCAGGTTGTGCAGCGCCTGGCTCAGGCCGAAGGCGCCGAGCTTCTCCGCCAGCTGCTCCTTTTTCCAGGCGTACGGGAAGAGGTACTCGACCCCCTTGAATCCGGTCTTGGCCGCCTTCTCGAAACGGTCGAGGAAGTCCACCTCATTGAACAGCATCGTCAGGTTTGCGCAAAACTTGGGCATGAATGAACCTCCTTGTTAAGATGTGGTGTAACAGGCGCCCGCCAGTCTATTTCAGGAGCCCCATTTCAGTCAAAATCTTTTTGAGTTGCTGCTTTTCATCCGTGCTCATCGGTCCCACCGGCGCCATGCAGGCGCCGGCGTCGATGCCGAGCAGCTCCAGGCTCTCCTTGATCACCGCCGGGAAGGTCCCCAGGTTGAAGGCGATCCGCAGGGGGGCGAGTTTGAACTGAGCCTCGAGGGAACCCTTGATGTCGCCGGCCACGTACTTGTCGTAGATGTCCGCCACGAGGCGGGGCGCCACGTTGGCGCAGGCGGCGATGGAGCCCTTGCCGCCGTAGCACAAGCCGGCATGGATGAGGGTGTCGCGGCCCAGCAGGACGTGGAAGTCCTTGCCCCGGGTCAGGCGGATGTACTCGCCCGTGAGGGTGAAGTCGCCGGAGGAGTCCTTGATGCCGACGATGTTGGGCACGTCGGCGAGCCTGGCCACCGTGGCCGCGGCCAGGTTCACACCCGTTTTGGGCGGGTTGTTGTAAAGCAGCACCGGCAGCCGGGTGGCGGCGGCGACGGCCGTGTAGTGGTCGATCAACTCCTTCTGGCTCGGGCTGATGAACATGGGGGTCAGCACCGACACCGCGTCGACCTTGGCCTCTTCGGCGTAGCGGGTCAATTGGACGACCTCGCGCGTGGTGATCGCACCGGTGCCGGCGTACACCGGCACCCGGCCGCGGGCCTGATCCACGGTGATTTCGAACAGCTCCCTTTTCTCCTCGGGCGAAAGCCCGTAGAACTCGCCGGTGGTACCGGCCACGAAAAGCCCGTGGGATCCGCCCGCGATGAGATAGTCTGCGAACTTGCGCAGGGCTTTCCCGTTGACTTTCCCGTCCTTGGTGAGGGGCGTCACCATGGCGGGAATGATGCCCTTGGGGATGAATGCCATCGCTACCTCCTTTTGGCCGGGTCGTTCACCGGCCAGGTCGGGCGCTTGCCGGAAAGCACCTCGTCGATTCCCTGGGCCGCGTGCAGCGCCATGCGGATCATGCACTCCCGGGTCTGGGAGGCATTGTGGGGCGTCAAGAGCACGTTGCCCATGTTCATCAGCGGGTTGTCCTTCGGCGGGGGCTCCTTTTCGTAGACATCAATGGCCGCGCCGGCGATCGTCCCGTTGCGCAGGGCTTCGATCAGGTCGGATTCGGCCACCACGTCCCCCCGCGAGGCATTGATGAAAAAGGCCGTCTTCTTCATGACGGCGAACAGCTTCTTGTTGATGATGCCCTTTGTGGCGGCGCCGCCTGGAATGTGCACGCTCACGAAATCAGCCGCACCGAAAACCTCCTCCATCGACGTGACGGGGGTGGCGAATTCGCCTATCTGTTCCAGCTCGAGAAAAGGATCGTAGCCGACGACCTTCATGTCAAGGCCGCGCGAGGCTTTCTGCGCCACGCGGCGGCCGATCTTCCCGAGGCCGACGATGCCGAGCACCTTGCCGGAAAGGTCAAACCCGAGCAGCTTGTCCCGAATCCCCCAATTGCCCGCGCGCGTCTCCCGGTCCAGTTGGAGGAAATTGCGCGCCAAGGTGAAAATGCAGCCGATGGCGTGTTCGGCGACGGTGTCGGCGTTGGATTCCGGTGCAAAGGTCACCCATATACCCAATTCGGTTGCCTTGGCCACATCGATGTTGTCGTAGCCCACCCCATGGCGCGAGATGACCTTGAGCTTCTTGCCGGCTTCGAACACCTTGGCCGGGAAGGGCGCCGTGCGCGCCAGGATGGCGTCGCAGTCGACCACGTCGGCCGCGATGGCATCCGCCGTAACACCGCTGCCCATTTTGATCTCGTGCCCCCGTGCGCGCAGGTAGTCTTTTCCCGGTTGCGCCACATCCTGCGGGATCAATACCTTGCAAGCCATATTAGAACCTCCTTCTCACTTCGTTCCGTAGTTGCGGGTCTCGTTGGATCAGGATTTGTACTTCTGGCAGATCGCCTTCAGGCCGGCCGCAAGAAGGTTGGTGTCCAGATTGCTCATCACGAGAGTGAGCCCCTTGGGCAGCCAGCGTTCGGTGAGAGGATCCGGGGCATGCGTGCCGAAAATCTTGCCGTGTTTTTTTGCCGCCGCCGCCACCTTGCCGATGGCCTGGTCCAGCGTGTCGCCCAGAAGGTCGCCGGCGCATCCCATCGAAATGGCAAGATCGTTGGGCCCGATGAGCAGGGCGTCGATGCCGGGCACGGCGGCGATGGCGTCGATGTTCTGGATGGCCTGGGCGGTTTCAATCTGGGCGATGGCGATGGTCTCCACGTTGGCCTTCGCCATGAAGGCCGGGGTGGCATCGGGGCCGACCCCGGCGAAGTTGCTGTGGCCGCCGGCGCCGCCGAAGCCTCGGCCGCCGAGCGGTGCATACTTGGCCCAGCGCACCAGGAGCTGGGCCTGTTCCACCGATTCGAGCATGGGCACCATGACGCCGGTGGCGCCGCAGTCGAGCGCGCGCGAGACGTAGCCCTTGGCGAGCTCCGGCACGCGGACGAAGCAGCCCAGGCCGAGGGCCCGGCCCACTTTGAAGACGTCGCCCACGGTTTCCATGGTGTAGGGGCCATGCTCCAGGTCGAGCATGATAAAGTCCAGGCCTGCATTGTGCGCCACGACGGCCACGGCGGGATTCTGGATCATTCGCACCATGGTGCCGACGGCTCTCTTGCCTTCACGAAGTTTTTGAACAGCCATGAAATTTTCTCCTTTATTTGTCGATCTTTTTGAAATGAGCTTCAGATACCGGGCGCCCCGCAGCCTGCCGCGGGGAACATTTTGCAGGGTCTTCCTATTTGTTGCTCGAGGATGTTTCGAGCATGCCGGGATAAAACTGCTCAACGACATGGCGGCAGGTTTCCCGCAGGTGCTCGCGCATCAACTGCTCGCTTTTTTCTTCGTCCTGCTGAAGCAGGGCGTTGATGATGTTGAGATGAGCGTCGGCAGAAGCCTTTTCGATGGCGGGGGCCCGTTTGGTGATGTTGGCCGTGAGGACGGTGAGATTTTCGAGCCTTCCACCAATATCGGCCATGATACCGTTGTGCGCTGCATCCATAATGGCTCTGTGAAGCTCGCGGCCGAATGCGATGCCCAGCATCGGATCGGACTCTATATTGGCGTTGGCGATTTTTTTCTTGATCTCGCGCAGCGTCGCGTGGAAAGTCTCGCCGCCCCTGCGGCAGGCCAGTCGAGCGGCCATGCCTTCGATGGCCTCCCGGGTCTGAAAGATTTCAAAGATCTGTTCAAGGCCGAGTCGGCGCACGACGAACCCGCGGTTGGCTTCCTGTTCCAGGAAGCCGTCGGCCATGAGCTTCCAGAGAATCTCCCGGATCGGGGTGCGGCTCATGCTGTAGGTTTCGCAAAGCTCACGCTCGATCAGCCACTGCCCGGGCGCCAGCCTCTCCTCGACGATCTGCCGCCGGATATCTTCATAAACCGTGTTTTTATCCATAATAAAAAAATTGTATACAAAGAAAATTCATTTGTCAAATATTTTATTGACATAAAAAATACATTTGGTATTATCATAACAGACCCGAAATGATCATCGATGAATTCGAACACCTGATCTGAATTCCGGTTGCAGGTATCCCTATAGTGAATCAGGCGATGATGACCCACAGACAGCGATTGCTCGCGGCGGTTCGAGGCGACATGCCCGATCACCTCCCTTATGCGCCCCGCATCGATCTGTGGTTTAATGCGAATTCTCTGAACGGCATCCTGCCGCAACGACATCGGGGCAGAACCCGAGACGAAATAGCGCTTTCCGAAGGTTGGGCCCTGCACAAAGTGGTCGCGGACCACTTGCATCAACCCGACCCCGATGCCATGCTGCACCGGGCACTCGGGGTGCACTTCATGAAGGAGTACGTGGCGCACTTCACGTTCTCCGACAGGGTAAAGATCGAGGTTAAGCGCGAAGGCGACCGCACACGCGTCCGCTACACCACGCCGAAGGGGTCCATTACCACCTGCACGGTGTACAGCCGTGAGATGCGGCGCTCGGGTGCCTCTGTCCCCTGGATCGAAGAGCACGCCGTCAAGGCCCCCGAAGACCTGAAGGTGCTGGCCGGCGTGTTTGAAAACATGGACGTGGTGGCCAATTACGAAGCCTTCAAAGCTCACCAGGCGGAGGTGGGCGAGAACGGATTGCCGGTCACCGCCTTCACCGTTGCCGCCGGTCCGGTTCACCACATCCAGAAATACATTCTGGATGCCACCGAATTCTTCCATTACTACCGCGACCACCAGTCTGAAATACTCTACCTGGCCGATGTCCTGGCCCCTCTTTACGAGAAGGCCTTGCGCGTTGTCGCGGGATCGCCGGCCGAGGTCATCCAATGGGGCTCGAACTTCGACGACATGCTCACCTTCGCCCCGATGTTCGCCAAGCACTTCGTGCCCTGGATCCGGAAGGCCAAAGAGGTCCTGGGCCCTAAAGGCATCCGGATCCTCTGTCACACCGACGGCGAGAACCTCGGCCTGATGGACCTCCTGCATGAGTCGGGGATGGACGTGGCCGAAGCGGTCTGCCCGGCGCCCATGACCAAGGTCAGCATCCAGGAGTACTACCGGCGCTGGAGCGACCGGATCACCATTTTCGGCGGGGTCCCTTCCAACCTGCTGCTGCCCCAGCTCACCCCGGAGAAGGATTTCCAGGACTTCATGGACGGCCTCTTCTCCGGCATCGGCACCGGGGCCAGGTTCATTCTCGGCATCGCGGACACCACGCCGCCGGATGCCGATTTCGAACGCCTGGTCCGGATCGGTGACATGGTCCGGGAGAAAGGCCGCCTACCGCTGCAGGCCGGCGCCTTCAACCCGGTTGACGTGGCGGCCGCCGCAGCGGTGCCCGCCAAGAAAGGACTTGCGGCTGCGGCTTCGCAGGACACCCGCTTCACGAAAATCCGGCAGGCGCTTCTCGACGGCCAGGAGCGGGAACTCATCGGGCAAGTCAAGGAGCTGCTGAAACAGGAGGTCGCTCCCAAGGACATCATCGACCTGGGAATGGTGGCCGCCATGGAAAGCCTCAACCAGGCATTCAAGGACGGGACCGTGTTCATCCCGGAGGTGCTGGCGGCCGCCCGGGCCATGAACGCGGCCGTGCTCTTTCTGGAACCGCACCTGGCGGAGAAAGACAAGCGGGCGGGAGGCAAGATCCTGATCGGCACGGTCAAGGGGGACCTGCACGACATCGGCAAGAACATGGTCGCGACCATGCTGCGCGGCGTGGGGTTCAACGTGGTGGATCTGGGGATCAGCGTTGCGGCCGATGCGTTCGTCAGAAAAGTTGCCGAGGAGCGGCCTCAGGTCCTGGCGCTGTCCGCCCTGCTCACCACCACCATGCCGGAAATGCGCAAGGTCATCGGCGCCTTGACCCAGGTCGGCAGCAGAGGGGCCGTAAAGGTCATCGTCGGCGGCGCACCGGTGAACCAGAATTTCGCCAACGACATCGGAGCCGACGGGTACGCCAAGGACGCCGCCGAAGCCATTGATCTCGTTCGGAGCCTGATCGGGTGAAACCTTATAGCAAAGAACCCCAAAGAGATGCTTCAACCAAAAATGGGGCGTGTGCGTTCATAGCCGGAGGCCAGCCATGACCAAGTCGGACCATGTGGCCAATCTTGTCGTTCTTGCTTTGGGCGTCTTTGTCGTTTACCACTCCTATTATTCCCTTAAAATAGGCGTTTTGATCACTCCGGGCGCAGGTTTCCTGCCGTTCCTCTGCGGGCTTGCCCTAATAGCGTTAGGCATCTTTTGGCGTCTTCAAGCCGTTCTTTTCAAGTCTCCGCCGAAAGCGGATTCTGGAGGCCCCACGGCGGCTGTCTGTGAGGTGCAACCGGCTGCGCTACCGGGTTCGCGGGTCAAACTGTGCCTGGCGTTTGCGACCACCGTTGCCTATGCCTGTTTGTTCGAACGGATCGGGTTTTTTCTTGCGACGCTGCTGTTCATGCTCGGCTGGCAGATGGTGGTGGAGCGGGAGCGTTGGCTGAAGGCGGTCATCATCACGGTGCTCTGCGCCGCTGCCATGTACACCCTTTTCAGCTACCTGCTGCGCGTTGAACTGCCGTCCAATCCATTGCTCTCCTGAGGGGGGAAGATTCCGGCATGGGCATCTTTGATGGCATCATCTCGGGATTTTTCATCGCGCTGACGCCGATGAACCTGATGTTCGGTTTTCTGGGGGCCCTGATCGGGACTGCCGTGGGCGTTCTTCCCGGCCTGGGCCCTGCCGCCACCATCGCATTGCTTCTGCCCATCACCTATTCGATTTCTTCCCCGGTTCCCGCCGTTATTTTGATGGCCGGGATATACTATGGGGCCATGTACGGCGGGTCCACGACCTCGATCCTGCTCAACCTGCCGGGCGAGGCTGCATCAGTGGTGACCTGCATCGACGGCTACAAGATGGCCCAGAAGGGGCAGGCGGGCCCGGCCTTGGGGATCGCAGCCATCGGGTCCTTCATCGCCGGCTCGGTCGCGGTCGTCGGGCTCACACTGTTTGCTCCCCCCATAGCGGAGTTTGCACTGGGCTTCGGGCCGCCGGAAAAGTTCTCCCTTGCGCTGCTGGGACTGTTGATGGCGGTGACCCTTTCAGGCGAATCGGTCACCAAGGGGCTTATCATCATGGTCCTGGGGCTGCTTTTTGGGTCAGTCGGTATCGACCCCATCTCAGGCAAGAGCCGGTTTGATTTCGGCGTTATAGAACTCCAAAGCGGGTTCGATTTCGTGACGCTCGCCGTGGGCGTCTTCGGTTTAGGGGAAATTTTCTACAACCTGGAGCGGGAGGGCAATGTCGAAATCGTCACCACTAAGGTTGGAAAGGTCTTCCCCGCGATGGCGGATTGGGTCAAATCGCGCATGGCGATCCTGCGGGGCACGCTGATAGGTTTCTTCATCGGCATCATCCCCGGCGGGGGTGCGGTCATTTCATCGCTCGTGTCCTACGCCGTCGAAAAGAAAGTCTCCCAGCACCCGGAAGCGTTCGGGCAGGGCGCCATCGAAGGGGTGGCCGGGCCCGAATCCGCCAACAACGCCGCCTCGAGCGCATCTTTCATTCCCCTGCTCACTCTCGGCATCCCGGGGAATGCCGCCATCGCCATGATTTTCGCCTGCCTGCTCATCAAGGGGGTAAAGCCCGGGCCCTTCCTGATCGTCGAGCACCCCGACGTCTTCTGGGGCGTGATCGCCTCCATGTATGTCGGCAACATCATGCTCATCATCCTGAACCTGCCCCTGGTGGGGCTGTGGGTGCAGTTGCTGCGGGTGCCCTACAGCATTCTCGCACCGGTGGTGATCCTCTTCACGGCGATCGGCTCCTACAGCATCGCCAACCAGGCCTTCGACCTTTATGCCCTGATCGCGTTCGGCGTTCTCGGCTATGCGCTTCGCAAGCTTAAATTCGAAGCCGGGCCGCTGCCCCTGGCCTTCATCCTGGGCCCCATGATCGAAGGCTCCATGCGGCAGTCGCTGCTCATGTCCGGTGGTAGCTTTTTGATTTTTGTCACCCGCCCCATATCGGTGACCATTGTGGCGCTGTTTGCGCTCTTTGTCATCGGTCAGGCGGTTTTTGCGATTCACCGTGCGCGTCGCTGTTCCAAGGCCCAAAAGGCGGCCTGATCGGGAGACCAACTCCCACCTACATTAACCCGAAAGGAGAAAACGTATGAAACGAATGGCAGTCAGCAGCTTTATTATCGCGTTGGTCGCAGCCCTGATGGTCCCGGGGGCTGCCTTGGCCCAGGAAAAATTCCCATCCAAACCGATCACCCTCATCGTCCCATTCTCCGCCGGCGGTTCCACGGACCTGCTGGGCCGGGCCGTTGAGAAAATCTGGCCCAAGTACTCGCCCCAACCCATGGTCCTGATCAACAAGCCGGGCGGCGGCGGCGTCGTCGGCACGGAGTTTGTCGTCCGGTCCAAGCCCGACGGATACACCTTGTTCCTCGGCTATGGATCGGGGCACGACGTGGTCATGCCGCATCTGCAGAAAATGCCGTACGACCCCTACAAAGACCTGGTGGCCGTTTCGCGGCTGTCCATCCATTCCGTCGTGATCTGCACGGGGGCCAAGTCCGAGTTCAACAGCATAAAGGACATGGTGGCGTGGGCCAAGAAGGAGAACAAGCCGATCACCTCATCCGTTTCCACCAAAGCCGGCGCGGTCGACATCACCATCACCGCGCTCGGGAAGGAGGCGGGAATCAACATCGTGACGGTCCCCTTCGCCGGGGGCGCGGATGCCGTGACAACGCTTGCCGGCGGTCATGTCATGATCGGCGGCGGACACCCCTCGGAAGTCATGCCCCACATCAAGGCCGGCCGCTTCAAGCCGCTCGCCGTGGCCTTGCCCGAACGCGACCCGTCGCTGCCGAAGGTGCCGACCCTCAAGGAGCAGGGGATCAACGTCTACACCTGGGGCTCGATCAAGGGCGTTGCCGCACCGGCCGCCACGCCCAAGGAGGTGGTGGAGTATCTTGCTACGACCCTCAAAAAAGTGTGTGAGGATGCGGAGTTCAAGAAAATCATGGCGGACCTCGACCAACCCATCTTGTATCAGGACAGCGCCGCCTTCACCCGGTTCCTGCAGCAGGCCTATGGCGACTACGGCAAACTCATCAAGGATTTGAATATTTCCATCCAGTAAGTGATTTTGAGAACATTCCAAAGCAGCTTCTACCCAGTCAGGGTCCTGCCCGGCGGTTGATCTTGCTGCCGCCGGCAGGACCCGAAAGATCTCGGGCCGTTCAAGTGGGGTCAAGGCCATCCGTGATGCTGAAAAGCCAGGCCCCCTGAACCGAGAGATCGGGAGCACTCCATGACTTCCGGCAGCGGCATCATCGACCAACTGCTGAAAGACACCTCCATCCCGCGGGTCCTGAAGATCCGGCAGAATTTCGAGCGGCCCGTCTTGGGGGATGTCGAAGCGGCGGTTCTTGACCGCCTGCGCAGCTCGCACGTCCTCGACCGTTTGCGGCCGGGCATGAGCATCGCCGTGGGCGTCGGCAGCCGGGGTATTTCCAACCAGCCCCTGATCGTGAGGGTACTCGTCGACCGGCTCAAGTCCCAGGGCGCCCGCCCCTTCATCTTTCCCGCCATGGGCAGCCACGGCGGTGCCACGGCCGAAGGGCAGCGGAACCTGCTCGAACGCATGGGCATCACCGAGCAGGCCATGGGAGCGCCCATCCGCGCCACTATGGACGCCGTCGCCATGGGGACGGCGGAAAACGGGCTCACGGTCTGGTTCGACGCCTATGCCGCCGCTGCGGACGGCATCGTGCTGGTGAACCGGGTCAAGCCCCACGTCTCCTTCCGGGGCAAGTACGAAAGCGGCCTGATGAAAATGGTCGCCATCGGGCTCGGCAAGCAGAAGGGCGCGGAGGCCTGCCACCAGCTGGGCATGGAGCGGATGCTCGACAACATCGTGGCGATCGGTCGGAAGGCCCTTTCGACCGGGAAAATCCTTTTCGGGGTCGCCCTGGTCGAGAACGCCTACCACGAGACGTGCCGGATAGAGGCCATCCCCTCCCACCGCATCGAAGCAGAGGAAATTGCCCTGCAGGCGGAAGCCAAGCGCCTGGAGCCGCGGATCCTCTTCGATCGGCTGGACGTCCTCATCATCGATGAGATCGGCAAGAACATCTCGGGGACCGGTTTCGACAACAACGTCGTCGGCCGGTTCCACCTGCCGCACATGAAGTCGGAAGGCCCATTCATCACGCGCATCGCCGCCCTTGACATCACCGAGGCCTCCCACGGCAACGGCAACGGCCTGGGCATCGTGGACTTCACCACCGACCGGGCTTTCCGGAAATTCAGCTTCGAGGAGACCTACCCCAACGCTCTCACCTCCACCGTGCCGGCGAGCGTCAGAATCCCCATGGTGCTCGAAAACGACCGGCTGGCCATCCAGGCGGCGATCAAGACCTGCAACATTGCGGATTTCCGCAACGTACGGCTGGGACGCATCAAGAACACCCTCGAGGCCCATCTGCTCGAGGTTTCGGAAAACCTGCTTCCCGAGGTGCGTAAAAACCTGCGGATGGAAATCCTGTCAGACCCTTGCGAGCTGGCCTTCGATGAGCGGGGGAGCCTCTTTTAGAATCGGACCTGTTGAAAACCAGGCCGGACGTCGCTTCTATAGTTGATCTTCTCAGTTGATGATTATATCGTTGCACGACAACTGGTTTTTCCCGCGACGCGCGAGCCGGCGCCCCGCATTATGCAGACAGGAGCCACCCTATGTTCAGCACCCTCGGGACCGTGTTCAAAGTGACCACCTTCGGCGAGTCCCACTGCGCCGGCGTCGGTGCGGTGGTGGACGGCTGCCCGCCGCGGCTGCCGCTGACCGAGGCCGACATCCAGCGCCAGCTCGACCGCCGCCGGCCCGGCCAGAGCCTGCTCACGACCGACCGGGACGAGGCCGACACGGTCGCCATCCTGAGCGGAACGGAAAACGGCCTCACCCTGGGGACCCCGATTGCGCTGCTGGTTCACAACAAGGACCAGCGGCCGGCCGACTACGCCTCCATAAGCCAGGCGCCGCGCCCCTCCCATGCCGACTACACCTACCAGGTGAAATACGGGATCCGCGCGGCCAGCGGCGGCGGCCGTTCGAGCGCGCGCGAGACCGTCGGCCGCGTGGCGGCCGGGGCCGTCGCAGAGAAATTCCTGTGGGAGCGCTTCGGGGTGGAGATCGTCGCCTGGGTCAGTGCGGTCGGTGAGGTGGAGGCCCCGGGCCTCGACGTTGCCGCCGTCGGCCGGGGCGGCGTGGATCGGTTCGACGTGCGTTGCCCGCACGCGGAATCCGCGGAGCGCATGATGGCCGAGATCGCCAGGGCGAAGGAGGCCAGGGATTCGGTCGGAGGTGTCGTCACCTGCGTGTGCCGCAGCGTGCCCGCGGGTTTGGGCGAGCCGGTGTTCGGCAAGGCCGAGGCCCTGCTGGCCCAGGCCATGCTGTCCCTCCCGGCCACCAAGGGCTTCGAGATCGGCTCGGGGTTTGCCGGCGCCCGCATGCGCGGCAGCGCCCACAACGACCCCTTCGTGTTGAAGGCCGGCCGCCTGGGCACTCTCACCAACCGCAGCGGAGGCGTTCAGGGCGGCATCACCAACGGCGAGCCCGTCGTCTTCCGCGTGGCCTTCAAGCCGCCGGCGACCATCGGCCGGGCCCAGCAGACCGCCGGCTTCGAGGGCGAGCCGGTCACGCTGGAAGCCAAGGGCCGCCACGACCCCTGCGTCGTCCCGCGCGCCGTGCCCATCGTGGAGAGCATGGCGGCCCTGGTGCTGGCCGACCTGGCGCTGATTCAGAGCATGCGCCGATAACCGGCAAACCCTCCCTTGTATTTCTGCGAAAACCTCGTCTTTTCAGCTTGTTGTATGATATCGACATTTATCGGCCGTGGCTGACTCGAATCGGGGCGACCACACGTTTTTCTGATCGTGGTCGGCTTCTGATGACGATTCATTTTATTTCAGCAGTTGCAGCCTCTGTTTTTTCCTAATTGATTTACGCTACGCCCTGATGTAAACGTGCTCATCCGAGTTCGGCGGTTTTCGCCTGTTAACTTCATCTGAGAAAGAGGAGGCATTTATGAAGAGGTTCGGACTGGTGGTCCTGGCGCTGATGTTGACGATGGGATTGAACGCGCACGCTCAGACCCAGAAACTCGTCATTGCCACCGGCGGCATCGGCGGCGTTTACTACTACTACGGCACGCAGGTGAGTGAAATCGTAAATAAGAATGGTATCGCTGCGGCCACCGCGATGCAGACCGCCGCCTCGGTGGACAACATGCTGCTGATCCGCGACAAGACCGACCCGGCCAAAAACACCTTTTTCATCGCAACCGTGCTGCCCGACACGGCCTATTTCACTGTCACGGGCAAACATGAAAAATTCAAAGAGAAGCCTGTGAAGGCCAACATCCTGTGGATGATGTACCCGAACTATCTTCATATCGTAACCACGGACAAATCCGGGGTCGCCAAGCTGGCGGATATTCAGGACAAGCGGGTCTCCACGGGCGCCCCGGGATCGGGCACGGAATTCACGGCACTCAACTTGATCGAAGCCGCCAAGATCGACCCCGCCAAGTTCAAGAAATGGGAGAAACTCGGCGCCAAGGAATCCGAAGAGGCGCTGGCCAACGGGACCGTTGATGCGTTTGTCTGGTCCGGGGGGCTGCCCACCGGTTCACTGGTCGAACTGTCCAATACCCTGGATCGCAAGGGCCTGAAGCTGACCCTGGTGCCGCTGCCCGAAACCGATCCGGGCGTCGCCAGTTTCATAAAAAATTTTTCGGGATTGGTCGATTCCCTGATGATCCCGAAGGATGTCTATGGCACCGCCGCCGACACGCCCACGCTGGCCTTCTGGAACATGTTTGTCTGCCCGGAAAACCTTTCCACGGAACTGGCCTACAAGACAACGAAGGCGGTCTTTGAAAACCTGGATACCCTGCGGGCTTCCGTGAAGGCGGCCAAGGACACCAACCCGGAGAGCACCGCCAAATTCATCGGCAAAAGCGCCATCCCCTTCCACCCCGGGGCGGTCCAGTTCTTCAAAGAGAAGGGTTTGGTGAAGTAGCGCAGGCATGCGCCTTCGTCGGCTCACCTTCGTCGGCGGTTTTATAGCCTGCCTGCTGTTTGCGGCCGCGGCCAAGCCGGCCGTGGTCTCGACGGACCAAAAGACCGGGCTGCTGCTGCTGTTTCGCGGCCAGTCCGGTCAGATCCGTTTCATCAATTCGGTCACGGGCGAGCCGGTGGTGATCCGTTTCCGGATCGGGGGCCTGTTCCGGGATTTTTCGGTCTCCACCGACCCCCTCACCGAAGCCTACTACACCTCCGGTACGTATTCCCTGAGCGAGGCGGCCGCGACGGAGGCGACCGCCGCTCTGAGATTTTGCTCGATCGGGGGGATGTCCCTGAGGCTGGGGTTTTACGACATCGAAGTCAGAGAGGAATGCCTGGAGGTGAGACTGCTGTGGACCATCTGATTCGGAGACTGCTTTACATCGTGGCCGTTCTGGGGACCCTTTATCACCTCTACATCGTCCTCCACCCCTACCTGCCGCTGGAATTCCTGCGCGTTTCGATCCTGGACCTGACCCAGGTGCAGCGGGCGACGCATGTTTTTCTGATTTCCTTCCTGGGGTACCTGCTGAACTTCATCTGGATAAAAAAAAGGAAAGTCGCCGGCAGCCTTCCCCTGGCGGTGCTGACGGCACTCATGGTCTACGAATTTCTGAAGCTGGACCTGGACGTTTCCTTCAAGGCGGCCGCCGTGGCGGTGTGGGCCTGCACCATGCTGCCCACCCTCATTCCCGCCTTTCAGCGGGCTTCCAACCTTGCCTGCGCCGCGCTGAGCTTTCTGCCGTTCGTCTACCTCGTCGTCAACTACGACAAGCTGATTTACCGCGCCATCATGCCGGAGCCGTGGGACCTGGTCATGGCCCTGAGCGAGGTCCTGCTGGTGCTCGGCATCATCTTCCGGCTGAGCGGCCCCATCATGCCGGTCTTCGCCATGGTGTTCGTGCTGTACAATCTTTACGGGGACCTCATACCGGGCTATTTCTCCAGCCCCGGCTTCAGCATCGACATGCTGCTGGGCAAAATGTACTGCGAGACCGAAGCC
>JALOPD010000236.1 GCA_025454075.1 Desulfobacterales bacterium
TTTCGAGGACGTTCAGCACCTTGAGGAAGAACCCCCGCAGCAGGTGCGAGGTCCAGTCGTTCCAGGCGGCCGGGCCGGTCGCCATGGAATCGGCCACCGTGAGGAGATAAAGCATCTTCAGCCGTTCGGGGTCCTTGATGCGCTGGGCGCAGACGATGGCCGTCTCCTCGTCGTGGATGTCGCGGCGCGTGGCCGTCTTGATGAGATAGAGGTGCTCGCGCACCAGAAACGCGACCGTTTCCACCTCCTCCGGCGTCAACCCCCTTTCGTTCAGGATGCGGCGGACCGCCTCCGCACCGCTTTCGGAGTGGTCTTGGTCGGCCGCGGCCTTGCCGATGTCGTGCAGCAGGGCCGCCCAGTACAGAAGCACCTTGTTTTTAAGCTCACGGTGGATCCGGGCGAACAGTTTTTCGGCGGGGCGGTCGTGGGCCGCGAGCTCTTTGACCCTCTGGACGGTTCGCAGCAGGTGCCTGTCGACGGGGTACAAATGGTACTCATCGTATTGAATCCGGTTCGAGATCGCCTGGAACTCGGGGATGAGTGCGCCCAGAAACCCCGTGGCCAGCATGTCGTCCAGGAGGCCGGTGGTTGCCTCCGGGGCCAGAAGGGTGCGTTCGAAGGCCCGCACGATCTCCGGCGCCGAGCGATAGGCCGGCCCGACGAGGTACAGGAACTCCCGGATCAGGCGTTTGGCCTCTCCGGTCAGCGGCGCGTCCAGGCGGGCGCTTTCCTCGAAGGCCCGGATGAGCAGCTCGGGGCGCTTTAGAATCGCCTCGGGCCCTGTGAAGTTGAGCCTGCCCGAGGAGACGATCTGGATGCCTTCCAGGGGGGTCTTCGATGTGTTCCGTCGCCGCCCTTTTTTTTCGGTGCCCAGCTCGTGCAGGAGCATGAGGTGCTGCTGTTTCACCAGCTCCATCCGGCTGTGGAGCTCGCCCAGGAAACGCTCCACCGGCTGCTGCCCGGCCCCGGGCCTGTATTTCAGCCGTTCGGCGATCGTGATCTGGTTTTCAAAATGCAGCTGATCGCTTTTGCGGCGGCTGAGGTGGTGCAGGTGGATGCGAACCGTCCAGATGAACCGCAGGGCGTCCCACAGCTCCTGGAACTCGGTGTGGGAGACCAGCCCGAAATACTCCAGATCGCGGGGCTGGCGCAGGTCGACTTCCAGCCGCGCCACCCATAGCATGGTGTGGTAATCGCGCAGCCCGCCCTGGCCTTCCTTCAGGTTGGGTTCCAGCAGGTAGGCGGAATCGCCGAATTGGGCATGCCGGCCGCGGGTGTAGGCCGTCAGCTGCTCCAATATGCGGCTCGGATGCTTGCGAATGACCTTGTCCCTGATCTTGGACATCAGCTCGGAGTACAACATCGATACGCCGCAGATGAAACGGGCATCCATGAGCGGCGTCAGCACGTTCAGGTCCTTGGATGCGAGCGACAGGCATTCCTTGAGGGAGCGCGTGGCATAGCCCACGTCGATCCCGATGTCCCAGAGCGGGTAGATCATTTCACGGATGAGATTTTCGGCATCGGCCGGGATGCGCTTTCCGAACAGGAACAGCAGGTCCACGTCCGAGTGCAGGCTCTGCTCTTCCCGGCCGTAGCCGCCCAGCGCGACGATGGCGTAGGGGTTTTTGTTGATCTCCATGCGCGGGCCGATCATGCTCGTCTCGAAGGCCTGTTCGAAGTAATCGTCTAAGACCCGGGCGTGCTGCTTCATGAAGTCGGGCTGCTTGCCGCGCAAAAAGCGATCGGTCAAGTGCGCGATTTTTTCCTGCAGCTGCCTGCTGGCGGTTTCGTGTACGCTTTGCATGCCGGGCTTCCTGTTATCCTGACGAGTCAGCCGGGATTCAGCAAGGCGCGTGCCAAGTGGTCTTGCGGAGGTTTAAGTAAAGCGATATCAATTGGTTGGGCGAAAAATGCCGGGAGGCGAGAAGGGTTTGAATATTACAAAATTGGAACTATAGATATTTTATCAGGTACAATTTTGTTGTTTTTTGCCGGGGTTCCCGGCGCCTCGCCGTTTGTGGAAGACCGCCTGCCAGATGCGCCGAATGCGATGCTGCAGGCGCTCGAATTTTTCCACCGGGACGAGGGCCGGCTTTTCCTGGAGGCTCAGCTGGTGGGCGGCGGCTCGGTAGATGAGATAGGCGTGCTTGAGGACGTGGGCCGTGAACTCGCTGAGCACGGCGGACCCGATCAGCGTCTGGATCAGGCGCACGTTGTCGGTCCAGACCACGAGCTCCGGGTAGCGATGGGCGTGGAGCAGGGCCAGGTACTGAACGAGAAACTCGATATCGACGATGCCGCCGGGATCCTGCTTCAGATCGAACTCGCCCGCCGGGGGCAGCCGCCGTTCGCGGCGCATGCGTTCGCGCATCTCCATGACATCGGCGCACAGCCGGTCCTGCGGCCGGGGGCGGGCCAGGACCTCGGCACGGATGGCGTCGAAGCGCGCGGTGATCCGGCGCTCCCCGCTCACCGGCCGCGCCTTGATGAGCGCCTGGTGCTCCCAGGTCCAGGCCTCGGTGAGCTGGTAGTCGCGGAAGGCCTCCACGTGCTGGACGAGGATGCCGGAGATGCCGCTCGCCCGCAGGCGGGTGTCAATGTCGTAAGCCCGCCCGGCGCGGGTGTGGGAGGTCAGAATGTGGATCACCCGCTGGCCCAGCCGGTTGAAGAACTGGGCGTTGTCGATCGGCCGGGGGCCGCCGTTCGTCTGCCCGTCGATGCCGGCGTGCAGGAAGACCAGGTCCAGGTCGGAGCCGTACCCCAGCTCGAGCCCGCCCAGCTTGCCGTAGGCGATTACGGCGAAGCCGCGGTCGCAGGGGGCCCCGTTCAGCCGGCAGACCGGCGTGCCGTGGCGTTCCACCAGGTGCTGCCAGGCCAGGTCCACCACGGCGTTGATGACGACCTCGGCGATGTCCGAAAGATAGTCGCTGACGCGCATGAGGGGCAGGCGGCCGCTGACGTCGGCGGCGGCCACCCGCAACACGTTGACCTGCTTGAAGATGCACAGCTCTTCGATCTGGACCTCCAGATCGTCGCCCGGCGCCCGGCTCAGGCGGCGCTTGAGCTCGGCGGCGATGGCCTCGCGGGCCGGGGGGCGGTAGAGGGTGCGGGGATCGAGCAGTTCGTCCAGCAGCACCGGGTGCTGGGCCAGAAAAGTGGCCACCCAGGGGCTTGCGTCCGTGAGCTTCACGAGGTGGCCCAGCGCCGCGGGGTATTCCAGTAGCAAAGCCAGATAGCTCGTCCGGCGCTCGATGGAGCGGATCAGGTCCGCCAGTCGGCGCAGCGTGGGGAGCGGATGGCCGGCGCGGCCCGTTTCCATCAGCACCAGGGGGATCAGCCGGTCGAGGCGCTGGCGGCCCGTTTCGCTCAGGGCGCGGGTTTCGGAGTCCCCGCGCAGCCCTTCCAGGACCTGGAGCGCCTCGCCGGCCGGGTCATAGCCGATCTTCTCGAGGACACCGGCCGCCTCGGAAGGGCCGATGCGCTGCTGCCAGATCGCGTTCAGCTCGTTTTCACGTTCCCGGTCCAGGCGGTCGCCGTCGCTGCTTTCGAGCAGCATGTGAAAGTGGCCGTGGACCGCCCCGCGGTGGCCATCGAGCACCGTCCAGAAATGCGCCGGGTCTTCGAACCCCAGGCTGGCCGCCAGCCGGGCCAACCCCTTCGAATCGGCCGGCAGCTCGTGGGTCTGCCGGTCGGCCACTTCCTGGAGCCGGTGCTCGACCGTGCGTAAAAAGACGTAGGCGTCGTCCAGCTCCCGGCGGACCGTTTCCGGGATGGTGCCGCCGGCGGCCAACGCCGCGAGAACCTCTCGGATCGTGCGTTTCTGAAGGTCCGGGCTGACGCCGCCCCGGATCAACTGGAACATCTGCCCGAAGAACTCGATCTCGCGGATGCCGCCCGGTCCGAGCTTGATGTCCTGCTGCACTCCCTTGCGGGCGACCTCCTGCGCGATCATTTGCTTCATCGCCCGCAGAGATTCGAAGGCGCCGAAGTCCAGGTAGCGCCGGTAGACGAAAGGATGCAGGCGCCTGAGGAGCTCTTCCCCGGCGGCCGGGTCCCCGGCGACCCCCCGGGCCTTGATCCAGGCATAGCGCTCCCAGTCGCGGCCCTGCTCCTGGTAGTATCGCTCCATGGAGTCGAAGCTCATTACCAGCGGGCCGCCGTCGCCGAACGGACGTAGCCGCAGGTCGACCCGGAAGACGAACCCCTCGGCCGTGACCTGACCGATCGCCTGAATCAGCCGGCGGGCGAGGCGGGTAAAAAACTCCTCGTTGTCGACGGGGGCGGCCGCTCCCCGGGTTTGGCCGGGGGCGGGGTAGGCGAAGATCAAATCGATATCCGAGGAGAAATTGAGTTCTCGTGCGCCTAACTTGCCGAGCGCCAGAACCACCAGGCGCTGGGGGCGGCCGGCCTCCGAATGAGGCTCCCCCAGCTCGGCGCACAGCCGTGGGTGCAGCCAGGCAAGGGTCTGATCGAGGCAGGCCTCCGCCAGGGCGGAGAGGTCGGCGGTGGTTTCGGTCAGATCGGCCAGGCCGACGATGTCGCGCCAGGCGATCCGCACCAGTTCGCGGCGTCGGAACCGGCGCAGGCGGCCGCTGAGGTCATCGGCATCGGCGGTTTCGAACAGAACGGAGGCCAGTCGGGCCGCCACGCGGCCGGCGCCGTTCGTTTGCTGCAGTTCGCCGCCGGCGCTGAGCTCCGCGAGCAGCGTGGGATCCCGAAGGACGCTGTCGGCTGCAAAGTCGCTGAATGCCAGAACCCGCAGGAGCTGGCGGCAGAACTCCGGGTCCTGCGGCAGGCCAACCCCCGCGTGCCGGCAGGCGTCGAGCAGCCGGCCGCATTTCGTCTCCGCGTCCGCCTGCAACGCGTCCGGCAGCCGTCCCGGGTGGTTCATGGCCGGTAGCCCCCGTATGGGTCGGAGGTCATTTCAGCGTGCATACCCCCATTCGCGCAGCCGCTGGGCGGCATGCTGGGCGCGTTGGCCCTGGCGCACCTGCTGCAGGAAGCGCTGGTATTCGCGGGCGGCCTCGGAGCGGCGGCCCATCCCTTCATAGGAATAACCAATGAAGAAGGCGGTGTTGGGGTTTCCCGGCAGAAGGCGCTGCGAGGTCTGGAAATCGGTGAGAGCGGTGTCGAATTCTTTGAGATTGAGCCCCGCAATCCCGCTCAAGTGATGACCTTGAGCCTCCTGCGGGAAGACCGACTGCGCCTGGCGGGCATAGCGGGCCCCCTCGGCATGATTTTTTTGAATGAGCTGGCATTTGGCCATCGAGACCAGACCGGCATAGTCGTTGGGCGCCTGTTTCAGGGCGGACCGGTAGTGGGCTTCCGCCTGGCTGAAATTTTTGGAGCCCATGGCCTTGTCCCCCTTCTGCATCTCCTCAATCGCACCCTTGATGGCCCGCAGCCGCGCGGTATTGTCCATGTAGCGCTCGCGGTGGAGCGGGAGGCCTTTGGCGTCGGCAAAAGTCGTTCGCGCAGCCTGGACGGCGTTCTGGTAGCGCTCGTCGCTCATGGGGTGGGTGGCGAACATGAGCTCGATGGAACTCGGCTTGGATTTGTTCAAGCCGTTGAGCATCTCCATCAGGCCCACCATGCCCTCCGGACCATAGCCGGCCCTCACCATGTACTCGGTGCCGAGGGCGTCGGCCTGGCGCTCGTTGTCGCGGCTGTAGCTCGCCAGAAAGGCTCCGGCCCCGAAACCACCGAGCGTCGAGGCGACCTGTCCCATGCCGGGGGCGGCCACGTCGGCGATGATGGACAGGCTCCCCACAACGATGTTGGTGAGCTGGCCCTTGGAGAGCTGCTCGGCGGTGTGCCGGGCGTTCACGTGGCCGATTTCGTGGCCGAGCAGAGCGGCGAGCTCGGCCTCG
>JALOPD010000237.1 GCA_025454075.1 Desulfobacterales bacterium
GCACCTGAGCCCAGGCGAGGTCCGGGTCGGTCCCGGGCGCAAAGGTGAGCTCGATCCGGCCGGCGCCGGAGGCATCGCTGTTGGCGGACATGTACAACAACTTGTCGAACCCGGTCATCTTCTGCTCGATGATCTGGGTAACGCTGTTTTCAACGGTTTCAGCCGAAGCGCCGGGGTAAAAAGCGTCGATGGCGATGGAGGGGGGGGCGATGGGCGGATACTGGGAGACGGGCAGATTGTAAATGGCCAGACCCCCGGCCAACATCATGATGATGGCGATGACCCACGCAAAGACCGGGCGGTCCAGAAAAAAGTTCGACAACATCACACGCCTCCGTTAGTTCGATTCTGCGGGCGGACGGTTTGTCTGCGATGCATCCGCGCCGGCCCTGCGCCGATCCATGGGCACAGCCTTCACGACGGCGCCCGGCCGCACGTTCAGCATACCCTCGACAATCACGCGCTCTCCGGCGGAGAGACCGGAAGCAAGGAGCCACTGGTCGCCAAGAGCGCGATCGAGCTTCAGCATCCGCTGCTGGACCGTCCCGGATGCATCCACGACCAGTGCTACGGGGTCCCCCTTCGGAGTGCGGCTCACTCCCTGCTGAGGGACAAGGATGGCTTGCTCGGCGATGCCCTCCTCGACAACGGCCCGCACGAACATCCCGGGGAGGAGCAGATTTTCAGGATTCGGGACCACGATGCGCAGCGTGTAGGAGCCCGTCGTCGGGTCCACCGTCACATCGCGGAATTGCAGCGTCCCCGCAAGAGGATACCGAGTTCCATCCTCGAGGAGCAGCTGAACGTTTCTTTGCTCTTTCCCGTTGGTGCGAAGGCGTCCGGTTTCGAAATTTCGTTTCAAGCGGAGCAGCTCGGCGGACGACTGGGTCACATCCACGTAGATCGGGTCGAGCTGTTGAATGGTCGCAAGGGACATGGGCTGGTACGCCGTCACCAGCGCACCGTCGGTCACGCTGGACCTGCCGATCCGCCCGGGAATGGGTGCGGTGACGCGCGTGTAGCCCAAATTGATGCGCGCGGCTTCGACCGCCGCCTTCCAATAGTCAACATCGGCATGGGCCTGTTCCATGGAAGCCGCAGCATCGTCATATTCCTGTTGACTGACGGCCTTGTCCACCAGCACTTCCTTGTATCGCTCCACCCTGAGTTTAATCGAGGGCAGATTGGCCTGCGACTTGCCGAGGGAGGCTTTGGCGGAGTCATACGCCACCTGAAACGGCGCGGGGTCGATTTGGTAAAGCAGTTGGCCGGCTTTGACATCGGAGCCCTCCTGGAAGAGCCGTTTCTGTATGATGCCATTGACCTGCGGGCGAATTTCGGCAATGCGGTAGGCGGAGGTGCGGCCGGGCAGTTCGGTCGTAAGTTCAACCCGCTGGGGCTGTATGGCGACGATGGCCACTTCCGGGACCTTGGGCGCTGCCTGACCTTCTATTTTGCGGTCACAGCCGATCGGCCACAGTCCGTTGAGCAATGCCGCGCCCAGCGCCATGTATCGGAACAGCCCGCAACCGATATCATCTTTTCGCATCGAGATATTCTCCTCGTAGAGATGCCTGTGAAGGATCAAGGCGTGTCGGGTTCAGGAAACCTCAGGGGTTGACCAATCCTTTGAACAGGATGTTCAAAATGGTGTCGGGCTCCTCCGGGAACGGGTGTGTCTGCGGCGCTTCGAGCCAGTGAAACAGAAATGCGGTGGCCGTGCTGTCGAGGGCGATGGCCAGATGCAAAGGGTCGGCGACTCGTCGAAAGCGCTTGCGATTCATTCCTTGTTCGAAGACGGAGGCGATCGACAGCAAAATGTTCCCGCGACGCTCGCGGATTTCCCGTTCAAGACCGGCCATTACGTTGAAGCGCGCTCCCCGGGTCTCCGCGAAATAGAGTCGAATCGCTGCGGCGTTGTTGCGAAAGAGTTCCGCCTTGACCCGAAGGTACGCCCGCAGCTTTTCTATTTCCTGCGCGTCACCCTCGATCACTTCCGTGAGCGCCCGGTGAAACCGGTCGCTGAGTTGCATGATGAGCGCCTTGTAGAGGTCCTCCTTGTTTCGGAAGAACTTGTAAAGCGTCCCGATGGCAAACTCCGCTTCCTTGGCGATCTCGTGCATGGAAACGTTGTGGAACCCTTTCTCTGAAAAAAGGCGCAAAGCGACATCGAGAACCTCTTGCCGCTGTCGCAGCTTTTCGCGCTCCCGCCGGGACGGCTTGCCGGTTTCCATCGGGCAACCCTCGTAGGTGTCGTATAATTTTAAAATTTGAATCAACCGTCATCTTTTATAATAGACCGTCAAAAATATCAAGGGACCGCAAGAGAGGAAGCCTTTCCTCCGCTTGCTTCTCCTCGCGATGCCTTGTATGGTGGCCGCGCCAGAAGGATGACTGGCCGACGAATCTGAGCATGCGCATGGAATTCGACCTCAACCGAATCCGGCCCGAGCCGGAGCAGCCGATCGACATCGAGGCGCCCGCCGCCCTGATCGCAGGGACCCAGCGGCCGAGCGGGGAGATCCCCTGGTGCGACGGCCAGAAGACCGACCCCTGGGACCACGTGGAGTCCGCCATGGGGCTGGCCGTCGCTGGCTTTCTGCCGGAGGCCCGCAGGGCCTATGAGTGGCTGGCCGCCCGGCAGCTTTCGGACGGGAGTTGGCACAGCGCCTACTTGGAGGGGATCGCCCAGGACCGGACCCGCGACGCCAACATGTCGGCGTACGTCGCCGTGGGGGTCTATCACTATTTCCTGCTGACGGGCGATCGCGGCTTTGCGTCCGAGATGTGGCCGACCGTGAGCGCGGCGATCGATTTCGCGCTGGGGCTGCAGGCGCCCACCGGCGAGATCCACTGGGCCATCAGCCCCGCGGGAAACGTCGACCGCATGGCGCTGCTCACCGGCTCGAGCTCGATTTACATGAGCATCAAATGCGCGCTGGCCCTCGCCGGGGTTCTCGGACGGCGGCCTCCCGGCTGGCAGGCCGCGTTCGGCAGGCTCGGCGACGCCATCCGCGGCAAGCCGCACCTGTTCAACATGACCAAGTCGCGGTTTTCGATGGACTGGTTCTACCCGGTGCTCTCGGGGGCGGTGACCGGCGCCGATGCCCAGCGGCGGATCGAGCGGGGCTGGAAAAAGTTCGTGGTGGAGGGCCTGGGGGTGCGCTGCGTCTCGGACCAGCCATGGATTGCGATTGCCGAAACCTCCGAACTGGCCCTGACGCTGGCCGGCATGGGCAGCCTCGATCAGGCCCGGGTCGTTTTCAGCTGGATCAGCGACCGGCGCTTCGCGGACGGCTCCTACTGGGCCGGCTTCACCTTCCCGGACATGACCGTCTGGCCCGAGGACCGGATCACATGGACCAACGCCGGTGTGCTCATCGCGGCAGACGCCGTCTTCGGCCTCACGCCCGCCGCCGGCCTGTTCAGCCACCGCTTCTGGAGTTCCTCCACCGCGCGTTGAACGCGTCGCCCGTCACGCGTCGCCCGGCTGCCGCCCCCGCACCTGAAACGCCGCAAACAGAAGCCCTCCCGTCAAGGCGATCAGGCCGCTCACCTGAAACAGCCCGAAGGAGCCGGTCACGCCGTGCAGATACCCGCTGATGAAAAAACCGGTCATCAGGCCCAGGCCGTAGGTCAGGGCGTTGTTCAGCCCCTGACCCAGGTTCTTGGCCCCTGCGGGCGCTATCCGGTCCATGTACAGGATGCTCGCCATGTGAAACGTGCCGTAGGTCATAGCGTGCAGCACCTGGGACAGCAGGATCACCGCCGCCGAGGCCGACGACCCCAGCACCCACCAGCGCAGCACGGCGGCCGCAAACGAGGCCGTCAGGACCCGCTCGAGCGCGAAGCGCTTGAAGATGGCCTCCGAGTAGAGCATGGCGACGATTTCAGCGGCCGACGCCAGGGCCCAGGCGGCGCCGATGAAGGTGCCGGTGTGGCCGAGGGTCGCCAGGTGAATTGAAAAAAAACCGTAGTAGGCGCCGTGGCTGACCAGCATCAGGAAGCCGCAGGCGAGGAATACCGCCGGCCGGCGCCGCAGCAGCGCCTTGGCGCCGTGAACCGACAACGGTGCGCTGCCGGGCCGGTCCCGCGGAACCGTGACGGAGATCGTGGCCATGAGGATCGATCCGATCCAGATGGAGACGATGATCACCCGCTCCGAGAAAACCCCGATCAACGCGCCGAAGGCGAGCACCATGGCGATGAAGCTGATGGACCCCCACAGGCGGATTCTCCCGTAGGACTGCTTCGCGCGGCCCAGGGTTTCCATCGAGATGGCTTCAAGAAAAGAGATGACCGGCGCGTAAAACATTCCGTACAAAAAAATGATCACCGCCATGGGCCCGAATGCCTCCGTGGTCAGAAACAGGGCCCAGATCGCTGCGCTGGCGATGTTGCACAGGACGTAAATCGGACGCCGGCCCCGGGTCCGGTCGGCCAGCGCCCCCCAGGCCATCGGGAACACCACCATGGCGACCGAGCGCAGGGCCGACAGCACGCCGATGTCGAAACCCGAAAACCCCAGGTGGTAGCAATAGAGGTTGAAGTAGGGCAGATAAATCCCCATGACCCCGAAATAGAGGAAATACTGGCATGCCACCGCCGCCCGGGTGAAGGGTCGACCCGGGATATTGGAGCCGCTTTCAGTCATGGCACCAGCGCATGGTTCATCCGGCAATGAAATAGGGTAACTTCGGGCAGCCGATTTACGGGCGCGTTCGGGTGCAGGGACGCTCTGGCTGCATTCGCGACGGTGTTTAAGGAAAACGCTGCCCGGGTTCGATTCTTCCGGTCATCATAGGGCATTTTCAACGCCGGGGCAAAAGGTTTACGCCGCTCGCCGGCGGGTTTACAAACCTCATGCGAGGTGCTATTTTTTTGATCATTACTCCATGGAAGAAATCGGCCGGGAGGCGTGCATGAGCACCATCAAAATCCGATTTGCGGATGAGATCGAGGCCCTGGGGGCCAAGGTAGAACGAGCCGTCGAAGACATGTTCCGCTCCTTCAGCCCGGTCTTCAACCTGGCCGAGGACAAGGACGATCTCGAGGTCGAAATCAGCACCCGCGCAGTGCGGATCCGCGCCACCCGCAACCCCCGCTACTGCAACCCTGACGCCACCTACCGGCTGGCCGAGATCCAGTATGGGAGGTTCGAGCGCATTCTTTTTCTGCCGGCCCCGATCGACCCGGAAATCGTGTCGGCGTCCTACGCCAACGGCATGCTGGAAATCCGTTTGGCCAGGCAGCCGATGGACCCCATCCACCCAATCAAGGTGACGGAAGGATGACGACACCATGACCGAAACCCCCTCTGCCCCGCCCCAGCAGCCGGAAAACCTGCCCGAGGTGCTTCCCATCCTGCCGCTGTTCGACGCCGTCCTCTTCCCCAAGATGGTCCTGCCCCTGATGGTGATGCAGGGCGACTCGGTGAAGCTGGTGGACGAGGCCATGGCCCGTGACCGAATCCTCGGCCTGGTGGCGGCCAAGGGAGGGGAGCAGCAGCCGGAGACGCTGAAGCAGAGGCTCTCCGCGGTGGGCACCGGCGCCTTGATCCTGAAAATGGCCAAAACCAACGACGACCGCACCCAGCTCCTCGTGCAGGGGTTGAGCCGGTTTCGCATCAAGGCGTTTGTGGAAGGCAAGCCTTTTCTGGCGGCCGAGGTGTCGCCCCTGAACGACGCGGCCGAGCCGGACACCGAAACCGAGGCGCTGATGGGCAACATCGTCGGCCAGTTCGTTCGGATTTTGGAGCTGTCGCCGGGCCTGCCGCAGGAAATCGGTCAGATGGCGCGTTCGATCCAGGAGCCCGGCACCCTGGCCGACATGGTGGCCTCCACCATCAATGCCAGCCTGGAGGAGAAACAGAAGGTCCTGGAGCTGGAGGATGTCAAGGCGCGGCTGCGGGAGGTCGCGCGGCTGGCGAGCCACCAGGTGGAGATCCTGGAGCTGGGCAACAAGATCCAGACCCAGGTGAAGGGGGACATGGAAAAGGGCCAGCGCGAATATTACCTGCGCCAGCAGCTGAAGGCCATCCGCGAGGAGCTCGGCGAAAAGGACGACGCATCGGTCGAGATCGACGAGATGCGCCGGAAGATCGCCGCCAAGAACCTCCCGGATGAAGCCCGCAAGGAGGCGGAGCGCGAGCTGGACCGGCTGGCGCGCATGCACCCCTCCTCGGCCGAATACACCGTGGCCGCCACCTACCTCGACTGGATGACGGCGCTGCCCTGGAACGACGCCACCCCGGACTCGCTCGACATCCAGCGGGCCCGCAAGATCCTGGACGACGATCACTTCGGCCTCGAGAAACCCAAGCGCCGCATCATCGAATACCTGGCGGTGCGCAAACTCAAACCGACCTCCAAGGGGCCCATCCTCTGCCTGGCCGGCCCCCCGGGAACCGGCAAGACCTCGCTGGGTCAGTCCATCGCCCGGGCGCTGGGCCGCAAGTTCCACCGGATCTCCCTGGGCGGGGTGCGCGACGAAGCCGAGATCCGCGGCCACCGCCGGACCTATGTCGGCGCCATGCCCGGGCGCGTCATTCAGGGGCTGCGGCGCGCGGGCTCCAACAACCCGGTCTTCATGCTGGACGAAATCGACAAGGTGGGCAGCGATTTCCGGGGCGACCCGTCCTCGGCGCTGCTGGAGGTCCTGGACCCCGAGCAGAACAAGTCTTTTTCAGACCACTACCTGGACGTGGCCTTCGACCTCTCGCGGGTGCTCTTCATCGCCACGGCCAACGTGCTGGACACCATCCCGGCCGCCCTGCGGGACCGGATGGAGGTGTTGAGCCTGGTGGGGTACACCCTGGACGAGAAGCTGAAGATCGCCCACCGCTACCTGATCCCCCGGCAGCGGGAGGAGCACGGCCTCTCCGCGAAGATGATCCAGATCACGTCGAGCGCGGTGCGCCAGATCATCACCGGCTACACGCGCGAAGCCGGGCTGCGAAACCTGGAGCGCGAGATCGCGTCCATCTGCCGCGGCGCCGCCAGCAAAATCGCGCAGGGCCGCGTCAAGGCCGTGAGGGTCGGGCTGAACGAGTTGCACGGCGCCATCGGCCCGGTGCGTTTCACCGAGGAGGTCAAGGCACGGGTCACGACCCCGGGGGTCGCCACCGGTCTTGCCTGGACGCCCGTCGGCGGCGAGCTGCTCTTCATCGAAGCCACGGCGATGAAGGGCAAGAAGGGGCTGACCCTCACCGGCCAGCTGGGGGACGTGATGAAGGAGTCGGCCACCGCCGCGTTGAGCTTCATCCGCGCCAATTCGGCGGCGATCGGCGTCGACGAGGGATTTTACGAAAGCCACGACGTCCATATCCACGTGCCCGCCGGCGCCATTCCCAAGGACGGACCCTCGGCCGGCGTCACCATGCTGACGGCGCTGACCTCGCTCTTCACCAACCGTCCCGTCCGCAAGGACCTGGCCATGACCGGCGAAATCACCCTGCGGGGCCAGGTGCTGCCGGTGGGAGGCATCAAGGAGAAGATGCTGGCGGCCCACCGCGCCGGCATCCGCACGGTCATCCTGCCGGCCTGGAACCGCAAGGACATCGAGGACATCCCGAAAAACGTGCAGAAAGAGATCCGTTTTCGTTTCGTCGACCGGATGATGGACGTGCTCGACCTGGCCCTCGAGGAAGACCGCCCGACGCCCAAAAGGCGCAAGCGGCGCGCATCGGGCGCCCGCCGCAGAACGTGATGCACCCGCAAGCGACCCCGATGACAGGAGTCCGCCGCCCCCGAGGCCTGGCTGCCGCGGCCGCGATCGTGGCGGCCGTCGCGCTGATGACGGCCGCAGGCTGCACCCCACGCGCCACTTACCCGCCGGCGCCGCCGCCGTCCGCCCCGCGGCCCGAATCCGCCCCGCCGCAAACCCAGCCCGGCCAGCCGCGGCCCTACAAGGCCCTTGGCCAGTGGTACCAGCCGCTGCCGGATGCCAAGGGGTTCCGCCAGCAGGGGATCGCCTCGTGGTACGGGCCGGATTTCCACGGCAAGCGCAGCTCCAGCGGCGAAATCTACGACATGCACGACATGACGGCCGCCCACAAGACGCTGCCCCTGGGCACCCTGGTCCGCGTTCGCCACCTGCAGAACCAGCGCAGCATCGAGGTGCGCATCAACGACCGCGGGCCCTTCGTCGGCGACCGGATCATCGACCTCTCCTACGAGGCGGCGCGCCGCCTGGGGGTCATCGGGCCCGGCACCGCCCCCGTGGAGGTCCAGGCGATCGGAACGCTGGCCGGAACCCCCACGGACGTCTACTCCGGAAATTTCACGTTCCAGGTCGGGGCCTTTTCCAGTCGGGAGAACGCCGAGCGGCTTCGCGCGGAGCTCAACCCGCGGTTCGGCAACGCTCACATCGTCGAGTTCGAACAAAGCGGCCGCGTGTTCTACCGGCTGCGGGTGGGAAAATGCACATCGCTCGACGAAGCCATCGCCTACGAGGCCCATTTGAAAGAAAACGGGTTCAAGGACGCTTTCGCGGTGGCCGAGTAGAGGCGGGTTGCTCCGACAAGTAAATACATCTAATGCCATCAACTCACGCAGAGGCGGCATCCGTTATGCTGCGCAAGGCGGTTTTCCTGGACCGGGACGGCGTTATCAACCGCGACTCGCCGGATTACATCAAGCGCCTGGAGGAGTTCGAGTTCCTGCCCGGGAGCCTGGACGCGCTGCGCCGCCTCGCCGAACGGGGGGTTGCCTGCATCGTGATCACCAACCAATCGGCGCCGGCGCGCGGCCTGATGACCTTTGAGGCCCTCGATGCGATCCACCGCCGCCTGTGCGCCGCCGTGGCGGAGGCCGGCGGCCGGATCCTGGACATCTTCATCTGCCCGCACCTGCCTGCCGACGGCTGCTCCTGCCGCAAACCCAAGCCGGGGCTGCTGCACGCCGCCCAGCGGAAATACGGGATCGACTTTTCGTCGGCCGCCATGATCGGAGACAGCGTCACGGACATCGAGTGTGCGCTCAATGCCGGCGTGCGCACCACGGTCCTGGTTCAAACCGGCAACGGGGAAAAGGCCGCGCGGGAGCTTTCCGCCCGGGGGCTTCGCCCGGGCTTCATCGCGCAGGACCTCAACCGGGCGGTCGACTGGCTTGTCGAGACCGATTCGCCGGGGAAGGGGGCGCCTCGGCCGGCCGCGTTTTGAAAAACGGCCTTCCGGGGGTCAGGATTCGGGTTCCGGGGTCGCGGGGACCGGCAGTTTGATGAACTCGATGCCTTCCTGCTTGAGAAGTTTTTCTTCTTCCTGGGTGCTCACGCCGCGGATGTTGCGCGGCTCGGATGCGCCGTAATGGATTTTCAAGGCCTCCTTGGCGAAGTTGCAGCCGACGTTGTCGAAATTTTTCTCGACGAATTCGGAAAGCTCCCGGCTCAGATGGGCGAGCAGCTGCGCTTCCCGCGGCTCGGCCGCCTTCGGCTTGAACCCCTGGGAGGCCTTGATGGCGAATTTCGACGGCACCCGGTCGATGGTCGTGTCGTTGCAGATGGGGCAGGCGATCAGCTTCCTTTTCTTCTGGCTGATGAACGCGGCGCGGTCCTCGAACCAGCCTTCGAAGGAGTGTCCGTTGCCGCACTTCAGGTCGTAAGCGATCATGGCGGTGATGTCGGTTGCCGGCGCCGGGCGGGCGCCGAAAAGGAACGGGGCGGCCGCCCATTCGGGTTGGGCATTCCCCCTGGATTAAACTCGAAAACTGAGATATCTATACTAAGATATCTGCAAAACAGAATAAACGAACCGCGCCCATTCGTCAAATTCCAAGTGGGGCCGGTTTTGGAAAGGGGCAAGTTCATGAGGCGCATCGTGGTGTGCATGCTCATCTGCGCCGCCGGGCTGCTGAACGCTGCGGCGGCCGCAGCGGAGACGGCCTATATCACCGACACGATCCGGTTGTCGGTGCGGTCCGGCCCCGCCAATGACCAGAAATCCCTCGGGCTGGTGGAAAGCGGCCAGACGGTGGACATCCTGAAGAGCAGCGACGAGTGGTCGCTGATTCGGACGCCGAGCGGCATCGAGGGGTATGTGTTGTCGCGCTACCTGACGAACCAGCCGCCGGCCAAATCCCGGTTCGACCAGGTGCAGGAGAAAAACAAAACGCTCACCGCCCAGGCGGCCGGCCTGGTTGAAGAGACCGCCCGGCTCAAGGCGGACAACGAGAAGCTGGCAGCGGCGGTCGCCGCCGGCCAGAGGGAGTTGGCCGCCCTGAAAAACGAATTCGAGGCGTTCAAGAAAGACGCCGCCGAAGTCACGGAGCTGAAGGCGAAATACCACCGGCTGGAGACGGAGCTGACCGAAAAGCAGGAAAAAATCACCCAGCTCGAAAACCCGGCCAACGACATCCTCAATCCCAACAACCTTTACTGGTTCCTGGCCGGCGCCGGTGTCCTGCTGGCGGGGTTTCTCACCGGGTTCAGCGTGAAGCGCCAGCGCCGATGGTCGTCGCTCGGGTGACCGCCCTGGCCAAGGGGACGCAAAACGACAGGGGGATGGCGGCACGCGTGCCGCCATCCCCCTGTCGTCTGCTCCCTGCGCAGGGGGCCGCCACCAGACGCCCCGCAGACGCCCGGCTTAATTCACCGCATCCTTGAGGCCTTTGCCGGCCGTGAACTTCGGGGCCTTGGAGGCGCTGATCTTGATTTCGGCGCCGGTCTGGGGGTTGCGCCCCTTGCGGGCCTTGCGCTTGACCACCTTGAATGTCCCGAAGCCGACGAGGGTGACGTCCTC
>JALOPD010000238.1 GCA_025454075.1 Desulfobacterales bacterium
GCGGCCGTCGGCGGCGCTCATTCTCATGTCGGCCTTCAAAAGCGTGAGCGCCTTTTCCGTGCGCTACCTCGCGCCCGCGTTCATGATCCGCGACCCGTTCGACAACCTGGCCGCGGTGCGGCAGTATCCGGGGCCGGTGCTGGTCATCCACGGGAGCTTCGACGAGGTGGTCCCCTTCGGTCACGGCCAGGCCCTGCATGCCGCCGCCCGCAACGGAAAATTGATCGTCTACGAAGCCGGCCATAACGACTGCCCTCCGGATTGGGAGGTCTTCTGGCGCGACGTGGAAGGCTTCCTGAGAGCGTCCGGGGTGCTTTAAACGGCAACCATGGGGAATGCGACGATGAACCAGAGGGTGTCAGTGGGGGCGTTCCTGCTTGCCTTGCTGGCGGCCGCTGCCGCGGTTGCCGCAAGCGGTTCGGCCGTGGACGTCATCGCCCTGCGCCACCGGGTTCCGTCCGAGGTTCTGCCTCTGGTCAAGCCGCTTCTGTCGGCCGAGGGCCGACTATCCGCGGACGACCGCACCCATCAACTCATCGTCATCGACAGCGAAGAGGCCATCGAGCGGGTCCGGCAGACGCTGGCGGTGCTCGACCGGCCGGCGCCGCAGGCGACCATCCGCGTGCGATGCCATGAAACCGCGCACCGGGAAGACCGGTCCGTCGCCGCCGGGGGCCGGGTTTCGGGGGATCAGTGGGCCCTTTCCGGCGGCCGGGGACGCCGCGGGGACGGCGTGGACCTGCAGGCACAGGATCGGAGCAACAGCCGGTCGGGGGATTCCGAGTATTTCATCAACGTGCTCTCCGGAAGCTGGGCCTATATCCGGGTCGGCCAGGATGTGCCCGCCGCGGCCTATTGGGGGGACCTCTGCCGGCGGTACGGGCACACGGTGGCCTACCGCCGCATCGAGACCGGCTTCGAGGTCAGGCCCGTGATCCGCGAAACCCTGGCCGAGGTGGAGATCGTCCCGCGCCTGTCCGAGATCGGCTCGAAGGGCCGCGGGGAGGCCGTGCGCTTTACCGCGGCCGCGACCCGGACCGTTGTCCCGCTGGGGCAGTGGATCGTCATCGGGGGGTCGGATCAGAGCGCAAGCGAGGTGGTGCGGGCCATTCTTGAGACCGGCGGGAGCCGGCAGTCATCGGCGGCGAGCATCCAGCTGATGGTGGAAACGCATTAAGTAGGGAGGAAATCTATGCGCGACATTGATTTCATGGCGACGTACGAAAAGGTGATGAAGCAGATCCAGGCCGGGGCTTTTCTCACGGTTCAGGCGGGGGAGGCGCTCAACACCATGACCATCGGGTGGGCCACGATCGGCTATGCATGGAGGAAGCCCATCATGATGGTCATGGTGCGGGACTCGCGGCATACCTTCGGCATCATTGAGAAGGCCGCCGACTTCACGGTCAGCGTTCCGTCCGGAGACATGAAAAAGGAGATCGCTTTCTGCGGGACCAAGTCGGGCCGGGACGTGGACAAGTTCAAGGAGTGCGGGCTAAAGACCGCAGCCGGCCGTCAGGTCGCCTCTCCCGTCCTCCAGGTTCCCGGAACGCACTTCGAGTGCCGCATCGTCTACAAGAACGCGATCGCCCCGGCGCTTCTGACCCGCGATTACGACCCGATCTATCCTGAAAAGGACTATCACAGCCTTTATTTCGGGGAGATCCTGGCATGCTATGAAGTCTGAGCATGAAGCGGCGGTTGATTGCGGCCGGCGTTGCCCTATGTTGTTCCAAAACCTGCTCACATGGACCATGGTCTTGGAATGACAGCGCCCGCCACCGTTTATCTTGTCCGACACGGCAACGTGCACAATCCCGCCGGTATCCTCTACGGCCGGCTGCCGCGCTTTCGGCTGAGCGCGAAAGGCCGGGAGGAGGCGCGGGCGGCCGGCCGGTTCCTGAACGGCACCCCAGTCGCCGCTTTGTACTGCAGCCCGCTGCTGCGCACGCGGCAGACCGCGCGGGAAATCCATGCGTTTCACCCGGGGCTTGCACTCCGGCGGTCACCGCAACTGATCGAGGTGCTCAATCCCTTCGAGGGGCGGCCGGGCGCAGAAGTCGACGCCCGGAACGGGGACGTCTACACCGGCGTCAGCCCGCCGTATGAGCAGCCGCGCGACATCGTCGCCCGCACGCTGAGGTTTTTCCTGCTGGCACGCGGTCGTCACCCCGGCAGGAACGTGGTTGCCGTCACCCACGGCGACGTGATCGTCTTTGCCGTGCTCTGGGCGCGCGGGCTGGCGCTCACGCCCCAGAACAAAGCCAATCTTCACGCCCTCGGTTTCACCGGCGGCTACCCCGCCACCGGCTCGCTCACCGCGTTCACCTTTCGCACGGATTCTCTGAACGAGCTGCCTGAAGTTCGCTATTTCAGGCCGTGATGGCTTTGTAAAAAGCCCAATACCGTCCCGCCCGTGGCGGGATTCATCTCGCAGCCGCTGCGGCGTACTGCCAGTGGGCCTCGCGTCACGAGATTCACGCGCCTTGATCTTGGTCTCTCTACAGAGCCATCGAAACGAATTGACATCATTGCATCGAAATAGGTATGCTTTGATGCATGCGAACGACGCCGACCGACTCCATCCCCAAGCGAGAAAGCCGGGCATTTCACGAAGCCCTGGTGTTGGCAGGTGATTTTTTCATGAAAAAAGGCATTGTCTTTGAAACGATGCGGCGTCTGGCAAAGCAATTGGAAGACGAGGGGATTGCTTACGCGGTCATCGGGGGCATGGCGTTAGCCGCGCATGGCTATATGCGGATGACCCTCGATGTCGATGTTCTTTTAACGCCGGAAGGATTGGCTCGTTTTCGCGAGAAACTGGTCGGCCGCGGATACGTTGCAGGTTTTCCGGACGCCGTGAAATCGTTCCGGGACACTGAAACCAACGTAAAAATCGAGATCATCACCGCTGGGGAGTTTCCGGGCGACGGCCTGCCCAAGCCGGTTTCGTTTCCGGACCCGGCAGATTATGCCATCGAAGAAGACTCTGTGTCAGTTATCAACCTCGAAAAACTGATCGAACTCAAACTGGCCTCCGGCCTGAGTGCCGGGAACCGACTCCGCGATTTGGCTGACGTCCAAGACTTGATTATGGTCTTGGACCTTCCCCTTGAGTTTGCCGATAGCCTTGACCCCAGCGTGGGTTCGGAATACCGGCGGATCTGGACGGCCGCCAACCAACCCGGCTGAATTCTCGCTTTCAATCAAAGCAGCTATCCCGCGCAGCCGAATTCAAAGCGGTTGAACTTTTCACCTGTGGTAGCGGCATCTTGCCGCGACGCTATCGCGGCTGGGAAGCCGCTCCCACAATAGAAACATGACTGCAACGCAGAAATTGGGGTTGCTATAAAGTCGCCTCACGGCGGGGCTTCGACGCGGTGGAAGCCCTCCGCCAGGCCGAACGCCTCGCCCACCGCCATCTCCCGGCAGCGCTGGCGCAGCCACTCGGCCGGGTCGCCGCGGTTGAACTCGCGGACCTGGCTCACGTGGCAGCGCAGGGCGGCGATCTTGAGGTCGAAGGTCGCGGTGATGTCCGAGCGGAAGTTGATGTCCTCGGCCCCCCAGAAGTAAAGCTCCCGCACTTTGTGCGGCATCAGGCCTTCGGCGATCAGGTCGGGATAGGCGAGGCGGTCGCGGGCGTAAGGGAACACGGCATCCAGCACCACCTGGCCGATGATGCGGTGGTCGCGGTGCCAGATGTAGCGGCGGTAGGGGTCCGAGGTCATCACGATTTCCGGCCGGAAGGTCCGGAGCATGCGCGCGATGAGCTTGCGGAATTCGGCGGTGTCCTCCAGGCCCTGGTCCGGCCGGCGCAGGAACATGACCTCCTGGACCCCGAGGAGGCGCGCGGCCGTGCGCTGCTCCTTCTCGCGGATGGCGATGAGATTCTCCGGCGTGAGCGAGGGATCGGTGGTGCCTTTCTCGCCGCTGGTGCAGACGAGGTACGCCACCCGCCGGCCTTCTTTGATCCACTTGGCCACCGTTCCGGCGGCCCCGAATTCGGAGTCGTCCGGGTGGGCGGCGATCACCAGGATATCTGCAGTCGTCACCGTGATTCTCCTTTCACGCCGGCGTCAGTGCGCCGCAGCCGCAGCCGCAGCAGCTCCGCCGTCCGTCCCGCGGGTGATGGTGGAACCCGGCGGCCAGCTCCGGCACAGGGTCGCCGGCGTCTGCCAGGCAGTCGGCGTAGACCTCCCAAACGTCGGTCGCCACACGCGACCAGCCGTAGTCGAGCACCGCGCGCCGAACCGCTGCGATTGGGTGCGGCGCGGCGGCCCGCTGGCGGAGCAGGCTTTCGATCGCGTCCGCCAGGGAAGCGGGGCGCAAATCATCGGAGAGCCGTCCGCTGGAAGGGGTTTGCAGCAGTTCCTCCATGGCCCCCACGCGGGTCGCCGCCACCGGTGTTCCGCAGGCCAGGGCCTCCAGGGCCACCATCCCGAAGCTTTCGTAGGCGGACGGCAGCGCCAGGAGGTCCGCGGCGCTGTAATAATGCGGGAGCTCGTGCTGCTCGACCCGGCCCTTGAAGGCGACGCGTCCGTCGATGCCCAGGGAGCCGGCCAGCGCCGCCATGCGCCGCTGCGCGGCATCGCGCTCACCGTCCCCGCCCACGACGATCAGCCGCAGCGCGGGAACATGGGTCAGCCGAGCGACCGCCCGGATCAGGCGATCGAGGCCCTTTTCCGGCGCCAGCCGTCCGACGTAGAGAACGAGAGTTTCATGCGGGGAGGCGCCGATCCGGCGCCGGGCCGTGGTCCGGTCCAGGGGCCGGAACCGGTCCACATCCACCCCGCAGCGGACGACCGCAATCCGCTCCGCTTCGGCGCCGCAATAGCGGATGAGATGGTCGCGTTCGCGGACGGAAGCGACCACGATCCGGTCGCAGGTGCCGGCCAGCTCGTGTTCGGCGTCCACGCGCGCGTCCGGTTCGGTGCCGGGTCCGCACACCCGGTTCTTGACCGCCGCCAGCGTATGGAAGGTCGTGAGGTGGGGGCAGCCCCAGGCCTGGCGGGCCCATTGTCCGACCCGGCCGGACAGCCAGTAGTGGCTGTGAACGAGATCATACGATCGGCCGTCCCGGCTCCGGAAGCGCTCCAGGGCCTCGAAGAACCGGGCCAGGTGCGGATGGAGGGCGTTTTTGGGGGCCGCCGCGCCCGGACCGAGCTCCAGGGGGATCAGGCGCACGTTTTCGGAGATGCACAGCGCCTCGCCGGAGGCGTGGCCGCCCTCAGCGCGGGTGAAGATGTCCACGCGCTGGCCGCGCAGGCCCAGCTGCCGCGACAGCTCGCGGATGTATACGCTCATCCCGCCCGTGTCCTGAGTGCCGAGCCGACCGACCGGGCTGGAGTGCACGCTGATCATGGCGATGGAATAGGGTGATGAACGCACGGTGGTTGTCTCTCTCAGGCCCCAGGTCGCGTTGATATTGGAACGGATGCTGAATGGGCGCTGCGCGCGATGCTGGATGCTCGATGAGAAACCGGGACTACGGGCTTTTGTCACTCATCCAGCATCGAGTATCAGCTTTACGGATCAAGAACCGGCATCTGCTCGATTCAAGTTCCGCCCAAATCGATCCGGCAGTTGAAGACCGGCACCGGCCGGCCCCCCAGCTGGCGTTTGTAAACTTCGTCCCCTTTCAGGAAATCATACCTGCCGAGCCCGCGCGCAATGGCGTCGCGGATGCTCAGGAGCTTGCACAGGATGCCCACGCTCAAGTGGCTCAGGTGCGCATCGTAGCCGCTGTTGTAGAGATAACGGGTTCCGCTGTGGTCGCAGCACCATACTGCGGCGGCCGGCATCCCGTCAACGTCGAGGAACCCGAGGCAGGTCCCGGGCACGTGTTCCGCCAGCCGGCGGAAATAGGA
>JALOPD010000577.1 GCA_025454075.1 Desulfobacterales bacterium
GGCGTCGCCGCCGTGCTGGGCGGCCAGCAATGGATGGTGAAGCCGGACCAGACCGCCAAACCGGAAAACCCCTGTCTGTGGATGCAGGCCGGTGCGGTCACGTTCAAGAGCTGCAAGAACTTCTACGATTGCACGAACTGCAGCTATGACCACGCCCTGGGCGCAAAGGCGAGGGCCGGCCGGCAGGTCAGCTGGCAGGAATCCATGCGGCTCAGACCGGAGATGCACCGCGCCTGCCGCCACTCGCTCACGGGGCGGATGGGCATGCGCGTGTGCGCGTACAACTACGAGTGCGCCCGCTGCGATTTCGACCAATTCTTCGAGGAGGTATGGGCCGCCAGGACCGCAACGGCGCCGACCGATATCCAGCGTGTCAAAGGCTTCGGCGTTCCCGCGGACCATTACTTCCATGACGGGCACACCTGGGCACGGGTCGAGAGCGGCGGGGCCATCCGCATCGGCATGGACGATTTTGCGCTGAAGCTCTTCGGCCACGCCGATGCCTTCGATCTGCCGCTGATGGGACAGGCACTGAATCCGGGGCGGGCGTCATGGGGCCTCCGGCATCGGAGCAACACGGCGGATGTGCTCGCGCCGGTCGGCGGGGTGATCACGGAGGTCAACCCGGCGGTGCGCGAAGCACCGGCCGCGGCGAACCGCGACCCCTACGGCGAGGGCTGGCTGTTCCTGGTTCACGCCCCGGATATCAGGGCCGCGATCAAGCCGCTCATGAACGATCAGCGCACCCTGGCGTGGATGCAGGACGAGGTCGGCGGGCTTGAGCACCTGATCGAGGAAGTGGCCGGGCCCCTGGCGGCCGACGGCGGCTATTTCAGCGACGGGATCTACGACCATCTGCCGGCGCTGGGCTGGGAACGGCTGACCCGCAGGTTTCTGCGGACGTGAGACCGGCGGTGAGCCGCCGCCCTCCGGACGCCAGGCGTCCGCGACACCGGCGCGCCGGATGCGCCCGGGAGAGGAGCAGGCCAGATGGAAACCAGGTTCTTCACGGATGCCACTAATGCAGCGCCCCCCTGCATATGGTTCCAGGCCGGAGTGGTTAAGCGCAGGGAGTGCCGCATCGACTACGAGTGCCCGGCCTGCCCGTTCGACCGGGCGCTCCAACGGACCGCCCGCGAGAACCGCCGGCGCAGGGAGCAGGGGGCGCTGCTTTCCGGCAGACGCGGGGGCATCGTTTCATGGAAGGAAAAGCTGCGCGAGCTTCCCGCGGGGAAGCGCCCGTGCCTGCACGCCATGAAGCAACGCATCGCCTTCCGGGCATGCTCGCATGATTATCTCTGCCGCAACTGTGATTTCGACCAGTATTTCAACGACCAGTTCAGCGTCTTTGCCGTCGTTCGGCGGGTCGATGTCCAGGACGTAAAGGGCATCAAGTTCCCTCAAGGCTATTACTTGCATCCGGGGCACTGCTGGGTGAAGCTGGAAGAGGGCTCCGAGGTGCGCATCGGCCTGGACGACTTTGCGCGGCGCGTGCTGGGGCCCATGGACCGCATTCTCAGTCCGCTGATGGGCAAGGAAGTGCCCTCCGGCGGGGTGGCCTTTGCCGTCGGACGGGGTGGGCACAGCGCCCAGGTGCTCGCGCCGGTCGCGGGGGTGGTCACCGCCGTCAACCCGCGGCTGCTCGCTCAGGGAGGCCTCGCCCCGGCCGACCCGTACGCGGAAGGATGGGTTCTCAGAATGCACGCCGGTGATCTCCGCCGGGACCTGGGCAGGCTTCTGTTCGGGGAGGAGGCCGTCCGCTTCATCGACGCGGAACTCGAACAGGTTCACGCGCTGATAGAGGCCGCGGCCGGTCCGCTGGCCGCGGACGGCGGGCACCTGGCCCCTGCCGGAGCTGGGCTGGGAGAACCTCGTCCGCCGCTTCCTGCGCAGCTGAGACCGCCGGCGGCGCGCCGTTCGAACGGCGCCGCGCCGATTCCCCGGCTATTAGTGGCGGAACGGATTCACCACGCGGTCAGCTTCCTGATCTCGTCGAGCAGCAGGATGCGGCAATAACGGCACAGCTCTTCCGATTTCCGGTCGACGTCCGCCTCGCTGCGGCAGTAGTGCATGATGCATTTGGGATCGCTGCAGTGGCGCAGGTTGAAGGTATGCCCCAGTTCATGGATCGATTCCTTGAGCATCCGCCGCTGGAACCGGTCTCTGCCATCGGGCCGCCAGGATTCGGTGGTCAGGCGGTAGCTGGACACGATGCAGGCTTTGCCGCCGAGCTGGGCTTCTCCGTAGACGTGAGTCAGGATGGGGATGAACAGATCCACCTCCACCAGCGCGATGATTTTCAGCGCCCCTTCCGGCGCGGCGTCAGCGAGCCGCCTGAGGATCGGCGTCGAGTGGTATTGCTCGCGCGCGGCATCATAGGCGAAGGCGAGATCGATGGACAGCGGGTGCAGGGCCGTCGCGCAACCGAAAACGGTTTGAACCGCTGCGGCGACCGTCGCGGCGAGTTCCCCGGCGAGGTCGCTGCCGGACATGATCAGAACCGTATGTCCGGGTGCGGGCGTCAAGCGTCCTTCCGAAGCTGGTAGCGTTTGATCTTGTGGTAGAGCGTCGAACGATCGATCCCCAGAATTTTGGCGCTGCGGACGATGTTCCACTGGTTTTCGGCCAGCACCTGGCCGATGTGTCCCCGTTCGACGTCCTCCAGGGTGCGGCGCCGGGGGCCTGCGGCGGGCTCGCGGCAGGCAATGGGCAGATCCGCCACCTGGATCTGGCGTTCTTTGCCGACCACCACGGCGCGTTCGATGGCGTTTTCGAGTTCGCGGACGTTTCCCGGCCAGTCGTAGATCATCATCTCGTCGATGGCCTCCCGGCTGATCTTGTCGATCGACCGATGGGTTTCCTGGGTGTAGCGCCGCAGGAAATGCTCGGCCAGCAGGGGGATGTCCTGCTTGCGCTGTTTCAGGGACGGCATGGTGAAGGAAACCACGTTCAGACGGTAATACAGGTCTTCCCGGAACCGTCCCTCCCGGATCAGCTGCGGCAGCGGGCGATTGGTGGCGGCCACGACCCGGAAGTCCACCTCGATCGGCTGAGTGCCGCCCACGCGGTAGAACACGCGGTCTTCCAGAACGCGGAGCAGGTCGATCTGCATCCGCATGCCGATTTCGCCGATCTCGTCCAGGAACAG
>JALOPD010000578.1 GCA_025454075.1 Desulfobacterales bacterium
ATTCGTCGAACGATCCTTCTGCGATTGGGGGTTGGACTA
Source organism: Desulfobacterales bacterium (assembly GCA_025454075.1). The sequence continues at coordinate 40 of JALOPD010000578.1, forward strand.
TAGGAGATGGCTCCAGCGCTGTCAAGCAAGGCAAACGGCCGGCCCGACCGCCGCCCCGGCCTTCCTGCAGCGGGGTCCGTCGCCGTTCGGCCGTCGGCAGCCTTACCGCGGAGCCGTTATCCTTAGCTGCTGACCCGCGGCAGGAACACCCGGAAGCTGCTGCCCTGCCCGACGGCGGTCTCCACGCGGATGAACCCGCCGGCGTTGGCGACGATCTGGCTGGCCACCGCCAGGCCCAGCCCGGTTCCCTGGCCCCGCGGCTTGGTGGTGAAGAAGGGGTCGAAGATCTTGTCGCGCACGTCCAAAGGAATGCCGACGCCTTGGTCTATCACCGCGATCAGCACAAACCGGCCCGGTTGGCCGTCCTCGTCGGGTTCATCCACCTCGCGCAGCACCACGCCGATTGGGCCGCCATCGGGCATTGCATCACGGGCATTCAGCACCAGGTTGAGCACGAGCCGTTCGAGTTGGTCCGGAGCGATCAGCACGCATCCGGCAGCCGACCGGGTATCGACGGTTACCGCATGCCGCTCGCCGGCGGCCGCCTGCAGCAGGGGAAGATGAGCGGCCAGGATTTCGCCCGCACGCACGACCCGAGCCAGGCGCGGACCCGGACGGGCAAAATCCATGAGTTCAGAGGTGAGCGCGACGCCCTGTCGGCCGGCCTGTCTGACCTGCAGGGCGTACTGGATGACCGCGGCGGAAGCGGTTTGATCGGTGGCGATCAGATGGGCGTAGTTGATCACCAGATTGAGAAGGTTGTTGAAGTCGTGCGCCACGCCGGCCGCCATTTCGGCCAGCGCCTCCAGCCGCCGCGCCTCGGCCAGCTGTATCGCCTGGGTGCGCAGGACATGCCGGGTGTCTTCCATTTCCGCGGCGCGGATCTTCAGTGCCAGCAAATCGGCCATCGAGCCGGCGAAGTCCCGCTCTTCGGTGGTCCACTCACGCAACGGGCCGGTGTGTTCATTGCATAGCACCCCGACCACCTCCCCGCCGAGAAATATCGGCGCATCCAGCATCGAGGTGATGCCGAGCGGGACGAGGTAGGCGTCGCTCAGCCCGACCGTGCGCGGGTCGGTCAGGGCGATCTCGGCCGGCACCGTCTTGCGGCGCTCCAGGGCGGCGAAGTAGTCGGGGAAGTCCTTGACCTGCATGACGCCGGCTGAATGGCTTTTCTTCGATCGCTCGTAGAGGTTCACGCAGCGCAGCGCCCGCCGGTGGTCCACCATCAGCCACACCCCGACCCGCTCCACCTTCAGGATGTCGGCGGCCGTCTCCGTCACCCGCTCGAACACCGTATCGAGCTTGACACCGTCCTCGATCCGCAGCCGGGTGAGGTCCAGACGGGCGAGGTCGGCGGTGCGTTGAGGTTCTGCCGGAGCGGGCGGAGCCTGCCCTGGGTCGTTCGCCATGTCGCTGGTCTTTTCTTCTGCCACGCCTCGATCTCCTTCTGCATTTCCGTCCGAAGAAGGCGTCCGGGCAACTGCCTTCAGGCCCCGGTTCGGCCTTCCGGAGAGCGCAGAACCTTGATTGCCCGTTGCACAGCAGGTATATAACTTCGGTACTGCATTTGTCGATCGTTTTTGCAGGAGGGAAATCGATGCTGAAAATCGGTCCTGAATTCGCTTCGCCCTGCGGCCTTTACTGCGGAGTCTGCGCCATCTACATCGCCCACCGCGACAACAACCAGAAATTCAAGGAGCGCCTGGCGAACCTCTACCGGGGCGGAGTTGCCGGCAAGGGCACGCTTCCCAACAGCGAAACGCTCTCGGCGGCAGACATCCACTGCTGCGGGTGCCTTTCCAACGACCTGTTCATGCACTGCAACCAGTGCGAGATCAGGGACTGCACGCAAAGGAAAGGCTATGAGGGCTGCCACCAGTGCGACGAATTCCCCTGCCGGCATATCGAGAATTTCCCGATGGCCGTCGGCAAAAAGGTGATCCTGCGCGCGGTCCCCTACCGGCGAAAATTCGGCACCGCAAAATGGATTCAGGACGAAGAGGCCCGCTATATCTGCCCGGCATGCGGCAACAGGGTTTTCCGAGGCGCCGTGCAGTGCAACCGGTGCAAGGCGAAGCTGGATCTGGATTGACTTATGAATCTTATTCAAGCGGTTCATTTGGGGCCAGGCGACCATGTCGACCGCGGTGGAAAATGCCCTCGCCCGCGCAAGGGGCGACGCCCTGATCAATGTCACTGTGTCCAATTCCAATCAGGCTGTCCTGCCGAGCTCCCAAAATGCGCCCTTCAGCCCAAGGCTGTCGAACACATGCTGAATCGCCGCCGGACTCGGGCGCTGCCAGTCGTGAGCCAGGCGTCCTCTATACCATCTCTGCGCCAGCTCCCAGCACGTCTGCATGGGCATCGCATAGCCCAGCGCCACCTCTCGGCGAGTTAGCCACGCATCCAGATGATCCTTCGACCTGAAGGCGAGGATCGTCGCTCAGGTGTAGCCGATGTTCTCCCAAAACCGTACCGCGGGAACCGCGAAGTGTACCAGCCAATCCGAATTTAACGACTGGCCTTGACGAATCACAAAGTCGAGTCTTTTCCCGCATTCTCCGCACCCGCACGGGGTGCGCCCGACGGCATCTTTGCCGAGGATGACGGCGATGCCGAGGATGTCCCAGACTCAGTTGGCGTAATAGCGTTTATCCTCAATCTCGGTCACATAGTTGGTCGGCAGCCCTGAAAACGGGTGGGCCATCCAGATCCCATGGGAGCCGGGAGCGAGAGCGATGTGGTGGGCGTTCCCAAGCCTTTCATAGGCGCCTTCAACGGCGGCGATGGAGATGGTGAAATGCCCGGCCGTTTCGAGCGTTGTCGGCGGGCGGCCTGTTTCGGCGAACGTCGAGTAGATAAAGTGGCGAATGTC
>JALOPD010000579.1 GCA_025454075.1 Desulfobacterales bacterium
GACCAATTCGCGCATGATTTCAGCGAAATGGATTCCGTCGCTGGCTCCGATCCAGGTCAGCCGCAACCGTTCCGGCTCGAAGCCGAACCGCGGCAGGATTTCTTTCAGCAGCTTGATCCGCCGGCGGGCCTTGAAGTTTCCGTTGATGTAGTGACAGTCGCCCGGGTGGCATCCGCTCACCAGGACGCCGTCGGCCCCTTGCAGCAGCGCCTTGATCACGTACTGAGGGTCCACCATGCCGGTGCACATGACCCGGATCAGGCGCACGTTCTTGGGATAGGAGAGCCGGGACGTCCCGGCCAGGTCGGCCGCCGTGTAGGTGCACCAGTTGCACACAAAGGCGATGATGGTGGGTTCGAAGTCCTGCATGCCTCCTCCTTTTACATTCCGACCGCCTTGAGGGCGTTCATGATCCCGTCGCATTCGGCGAAGAGCTGCTCTTTTCTGAAATGCCGCACCTGGGCCGCGCCGCTCGGGCACCCGCCGGCGCAGCTGCCGCAGCCCTTGCAGAGGGCCTCGTTGACCACCGAAACCCAGCGCCGCGCGTCGAACTCGATGGCTGAATAGGGGCAGAGCCCGATGCAGGTCTGGCAGCCGGAGCAGATGTCGGGGTCGATCCAGGAGATGGCCGAGGGGATCACGACCTTGCCGCGGCTGGCGAGCGACAGCGATTTGACCGCGGCCCCCGAGGCCTGGGCCACCGTGTCGGGAATGTCCTTGGGGCTCTGGCAGGCGCCGGCCAGAAAAACCCCGTCGGTGGCTGTGTTGAGGGGCCCCAGCTTGGGGTGCTCCTCCAGGAAGAACCCGTCCGCCCCCTGATTGACGCCGAAGATCCGCCCGACTTCGGCCGTATCCCGCCGCGACTCCATCGCCGCGCAGAGCACCACCATGTCCACCGGCACCCGCAGGCGGATGGCGGAGAGGGTGTCTTCCGCAATGGCGATGAGCCGGCCCTGCTCCGCGGTGGATTCGGCCTGGTCGGTGATTTCGGCCACCTTGCCGCGGATGAACACGGTGCCTTCCTCCTGGCAGCGGCGGTAGAACTCCTCGTAGCCTTTGCCGTAGCAGCGCTGATCGATGTAAAAGTCGTAGACGCGGGTGGCGTGGCCGACCTTTTCCTTGATGAGGTGGGTATATTTCAGCGCGTACATGCAGCACACCCGCGAGCAGTACTCGTGGTAGTGCACGTCCCGGCTGCCGACGCAGTGCAGGATGGCCACGCTTTGCGGGGTGCGCGTGAACCGGCCGTTTTCATCGCGGATCAGGATGCGCCCGCCGGTCGGCCCGGTGGCGTTGGAGAGCCGCTCGAACTCCAGGCTCGTGAACACGTTCGGGTAAATGCCGTAGCCGAACTGCCGCATGGGGCTGGGATCCATCAGATCGTAGCCGGTCGCGAGAATGATGCTGCCGACCTTCACCTGAAGCTCCTCGGCTTGCATGCCGTGGTCGATGGCCTTGGCGTCGCAGGCCCGCACGCACTCCATGCATTCGCAGCAGATGCCGCAGTTGAGGCAGCGCGCCGCTTCGCGGCGAGCGTCCGCCTCCGCAAAATTGAGATCCACCTCCTCAAACCCGGACACCCGCGCCGATGCATCCAGATGCCCGCCGCGCAAACGCTCCTGCCGGCCGATGCCCGCGGGGATGGCGGCCCAGTCGGCCGGCGGCTCCGCCCGGCCGACGGCCTCGGTTTCGAGGGAGGCCAGGTCCTGCGCCTGCAGAAAGCGGTCGATCGCCGCCACCGCGCGGTGCCCGGCGGCGACGGCTTCGATGACGGTGGCCGGGCCGCTGACCGCCAGGCTGCCGCGGGCCGTCGTTTCAAGCCCTTCCGGTCCGCCGGCTCCGCTGAGGTCGATCCTCTGACCGATGGCCGGAATGACGGCGTCGCAGTCGATCGCGAATTCGGAGCCGGCCACCGGCACCGGCCGCCGCCGCCCGCTGTCATCCGGCGGCCCCAGCTCGGTGCGGATGCACTCGATGCCGGCGACCGCGCCGTCGCGCACGATCACGCGGGTCGGCACCGTGAGAAAACGGATGTCGATGCCCTCGGCCAGTGCATCCTCGATTTCCTCGGGGTAGGCCGGCATCTCCTGGCGCGTGCGGCGGTACACGATGGTGACGGATTCGCTGCCCAGCCGCCGGGCTACGCGCGCGGCGTCCACCGCTACGTTGCCGCCGCCGATCACGACCGTCCTGCGGCCGGGGCAGGCGCGCTCGCCCAGGTTCACCTGCCGGAGCCAGTCCACGGCGTTTTTGACGCCCTTGGCCTCGCGCTCGCCGGGAATGCCCGCGGCCAGGCCGAGGTGGGCGCCGATCGCCAGAAGCACCGCGCCGAAGCCCTCGGCCTGGAGGCTTTCCAGGCTGAAATCGCGGCCCAGACGCTGTCCGGTGCGGACCTCGATGCCGGTCTTAAGGAGATAGCCGATTTCGCGGTCGAGGACTTCCGGCGGCAGGCGGTAGTCGGGAATGCCCACCCGCAGCATGCCGCCCAGGCGGTCCAGGGCCTCGTAGATCCTCACCGCATACCCCCGCAGGCGCAGGTAGTAGGCCACCGTGAGTCCGGCCGGTCCGGAGCCGACCACGGCCACGCGCTGGGGCCGCTCGACGATGGCCGGCACCGGCAGGCTGTTTGGATCGACATGGTCGGCGGCGAACCGCTTCAACTCGCGGATGGCCACCGCTGCGTCGACTTCGGCCCGCCGGCAGCGGCTTTCGCAGGGATGCGGGCAGACCCGGCCCAGCACACCCGGCAGCGGCAGCCGTTCCATGATCAGGCGCACGGCTTCCCGGTATTTGCCCTGACCGATGAGTTGTACGTACCCCTGTACGTTGATGCCGGCCGGACAGGCCGCGACACAGGGCGCCCGGTCTTTTTTCTCGATGTTGAAGGTGATGGGGATGGCCTGGGGGAAGGCCCGGCCGACGGCCTGGCGGGTACCGATGCCGACATCCCAGTCGTTTGGAACCGACACCGGGCAGGCCTTGGCGCACTCGCCGCACCCGGTGCAGATGCCCTCCTTCACGTAGCGTGGTTTGCGCTGCACGGTGACGGTGTAGTTGCCGATGAACCCGCTCACCTCCTTGACCTCGCTGTAGGAGTACAACGTGATGTTCGGGTTCTGCGCCACCTCGACCATTTTTGGGGTCCCGATGCAGGCGGCGCAGTCGAGAGTCGGGAAGGTCTTATCGAACTGCAGCATGTGCCCGCCGATGGTGGTCTGTTTCTCGACCAGGTAGACCTTGTGGCCGCCGTTGGCGATGTCGAGCGCGGCCTGCATGCCGGCGATGCCGCCGCCGACGACCATCACATCGGGATGCACCTTCACCTCGCGGGTCTCCAGCGCATGGTGGCGGTTGACGCGCTGAATGGCGGCCGCCGCCAGGGTCTTGGCCTTGCGGGTGGCGTCGTCCTCATCCGGGGTGACCCAGGAGACCTGCTCCCGCACCGAGGCCATCTGGAAAAAAAGGCAGCCTGGAAGGTCTTCTCGTGCAGCCGCGGCGAGCACGACGCCACCACCACGCGGTTCAAGCCCTGGACCTTGATGTCGTTCTCGATCATCTCCTGGCCGGGGTCGGAGCACATGAACTTGTAGTCCCGGGCGACGACCACATTCGGCAGCTGCCGGGCGAAGGCCGCCACCTCCTCCACCCGGACCCGGTAGGCGATGTTGATCCCGCAATGACAGATGTAAAAACCGATGCGAATGGCCATGGGCGTCACCTAAGCAAATTGAAGGTCAAGCTGCCGGCGCGGCCGCCGTCAGGGTATGGACCCAGCCGATCAGCTCTTCCGCGTTCAAAGGCTTTTTCAAATAGGCGACCGGGGTGATCGCGTCGGCCTCCGGCAGGGTGCA
>JALOPD010000239.1 GCA_025454075.1 Desulfobacterales bacterium
CTGGCCTACATGGTCACCTGCATCGAGCTGACCGGCGAAGCCAAGATCCTGGCATCCATGTTCTTCAAGTACCTCGAAGTCTTCTTCGTCGTCGGCGCGATCTACCTGGGCCTGGTCTCGCTCGCCAGCTGGGGCCTCAACCGATTAGAGGCCCGCGTCAGCATACCGGGGTTCGAGTACGTGCGACACTGATGGGTGGCCCTCCATGCATGGCCTTCAAAACCGCGGGCGTTCCCGCCTTCAGATCTGAATTGATATTGAATTTCGCCTTCGGAGGCATGATAATAAATAGGTAACCGTCGCCTGCTGAAATGTCCCGAAAGGTTTGCCATATGACCGAGCAGCAACCAACCACCGCCCGGCGCCTGCCCAAGAGGGCGCTGGCGCTGGCCGTCGCAATAGCCGCCGTCGCTTCCGCGCTGGTTTTCATGAGCCGCAGCGAGGGCACGCCGCAGCGCGACAAGCGCGAAGCGCTCGTGCCGGTGAAGGTGGCGGTGGCCGAGCAGAAGGCGGTGCCCGTCCAGCTGCAGGCGGTCGGAACCGTCGAAGCGTTCGCCACGGTGTCGATCAAGTCCCGGATCGACGGCCAGCTGGTGGGGGTTCACTTCCGGGAGGGTCAGGACGTCAAGAAGGGCGACCTGCTTTTCACGATCGATCCGCGGCCCTACGAATCGGCCATAAAGGAAGCCCGCGCCCGTCTCGACCGCGACGCAGCCCTGGCGGGCAAGGCGGAGCTCGACGCCAAGCGCTACGCCGAGCTGGTCGCCAAGAACTTCGTCAGCAGCGACAAGTTCGAGCAGTTCCGCGCCAACGCCGAGGCGCTGCGCGCGACGGTGGCCGCCGACCGGGCCGCACTTGAGCGGGCGCAGCTGAACCTCGACTACTGCTTCATTCGGGCCCCCATGACCGGGCGCACCGGCCGGCTGCTCGTGGACCAGGGCGCCCAGATCAAGGCCAACGACGACAAGGGCGGCATGGTGGAGATCATGCAGATCATGCCGATCAGTGTCGGCTTCGCGGTGCCCCAGCAGCATCTGGCCGCAATCAAGACCCATATGGCCGCCGGCCCTTTGAAGGTCGAGGCCGATATCCCGGAGAGCGAGCTTAAGCCCGAGGCCGGCACGCTGAGCTTCCTGGACAACAAGGTGAACACCCAGACCGGCACGGTGCTGCTCAAGGGGGCCTTCGCCAACCAGGACCGCCTGCTCTGGCCCGGCCAATTCGTTATGGCGACGCTGACCCTGACCACCCGCGGCGACGCGGTGGTCATCCCGTCGGTGGCCATCCAGGTCGGGCAGGACGGCCAGTTCGTCTATGTCGTGAAGCCGGACATGACCGTGGAGTCCCGGACGGTGGCGCCGGGGATGAGCGTCGGCGACGGTGTGGTGGTCGACAAGGGGCTGGCGGCCGGCGAGCGGGTGGTCACCGAAGGTCAGCTGCGCTTGGTGCCCGGGGCCAAGGTGCAGATTTCCAACTCATAGGGAAACCCCCTGTGGGAGTGGCTTCCAGCCGCGATTCCAAAGCACCATGCACTTGACTTTCGGTCGCGACAGGATGCCGCTCCCACTGCCGCGAGCCAAACGACATTCCGGAACTTTGGCATGAACTTCTCAGAGCTTTTCATCCGCCGGCCGGTCATGACGACCCTCGTGATGCTGTCCATCCTCATGTTCGGCATCATGGCCTACACCAAGCTGCCGGTGAGCGACCTGCCCAATGTGGACTATCCCACGATCCAGGTCAGCGCCCAGCTGCCGGGCGCCAACCCGACCACCATGGCCACGGCCGTCGCCACACCGCTGGAGCGGGAGTTCTCCACCATCGCTGGTGTGGAATCCATGACCTCGGCCAGCAGCCTGGGCAACACCCAGTTCATCCTGCAGTTCAACCTGGACCGGGACATCGACGCGGCCGCCCAGGACGTACAGGTGGCGATCTCGCGCGTGGCGCGCAACCTGCCCAAAGATATGCCCACGCCGCCCTATTTCCGCAAGGTCAACCCGGCCGACCAGCCGATCCTGCGCGTCGCCCTCACCTCGCCGACCCTGCCCCTCTACACCCTGAACGAATTCGGCGAAACCATGCTGGCGCAGCGCATCTCCATGGTGAGCGGGGTCGCCCAGGTGCAGGTGTTCGGGGCGCAGAAATACGCGGTGCGCATCCAGCTCGATCCCAAGGAGCTCGCCTCGCGCGGCATCGGGATCAACCAGGTGGCGGAGGCCGTCGGCAAGGCCAATGTCAACCTGCCCACGGGGACCCTCTACGGCGCCCAGCAGGCCTTCACCGTGCAGGCCAGCGGCCAGCTGACGAATGCCGAACCCTACCGGTCGGTCATCGTCACTTACCGCGACGGCCATCCCGTGCGCCTCGGCGACATCGGATCCGTCTACGACAGCGTCGAAAACAACAAAGTGGCCGCCTGGTACATCAACCAGCGCTCCATCATATTGGCGGTTCAGCGCCAGCCCGGGACCAACACCGTAGAAGTGGCCCGGGACGTCAAGAAGCTGCTGCCCACGTTTCAAGCCCAGCTGCCGGCATCGGTCTCGCTGCACATTCTCTACGATGCCTCGGTGTCGATCGAGGAATCGGTCAACGACGTGAAATTCACGCTGCTCTTCACCCTGGCCCTGGTGGTTCTGGTGATTTTCCTCTTCCTGCGGCGGCTGTCCTATACCGTGATTCCCAGCCTCGCCATGCCCATGTCGCTCGTCGGCACCTTCATCGTGATGCACCTGATGGGCTACAACATCGACAACCTCTCGCTCATGGCTCTGATCCTGGCGGTGGGCTTCGTGGTCGACGACGCCATCGTCATGTTGGAGAATATCGTACGGCACATCGAGATGGGCGAGGGGCCGGTCAAGGCGGCGCTCAACGGCTCGCGCGAAATAGGCTTCACCATCGTTTCCATGACGCTCTCGCTGGTGGCGGTGTTCATCCCGATCCTCTTCATGGGCGGGATCCTCGGCCGGCTTTTTCAGGAATTCGCCGTCACCATCGGGGCCGCCATTCTCATCTCAGGGCTGATTTCCCTAACCCTCACCCCCATGCTTTGCAGCCGCTTTCTGCGAACGCACGGCGAGCAGCCGCCGGGACGGCTCTACGAAGCTTCCGAGAACATCTACAACCGGATGCTCGGCCTGTACAAAGCGAGCCTGACGTGGTTTCTCGATCACCGCCGCCTGACCTTGCTTTTTCTCCTGGTGGTGGCGGGGCTCAGCGTGTGGGTCTTCCGCATGGTCCCCAAGGGATTCATCCCCAGCGAAGACCGCGCGATCATCTACGGCCCGACCGAGGCGGCCGAAGGCATTTCCTTCGAGGCCATGAAGCGCCTGCAACAGACCCTGGCCGAAATCGTGCGCCAGGACCCCAACGTCGAGGCGTTCATGTCCAACGCCGGGTCGCGGCCCGGGGGCATCGCCGGCGGCAACACGGGCACCCTTTTCCTGCGCCTCAAGCCGCGCCACGAGCGCGAGCTCTCCGCGGACGAGGTGATCCAGAAGCTGCGGCCGGCGCTCGGCCAGGTGCCTGGGATCCGCGTCTTCTTGCAGAACCCGCCGGCCATTTCGGTCGGCGGCCGCGTGACCAAGAGCCAGTACCAGTACACGCTGCAGGGTACCGACGTGGAGGAGCTCTACCGCTTGGCCCCGCAGCTGGCCGCCAAGATGCAGGCGCTGCCCGGATTTCTGGACGTCACCACCGACCTGCAACTGCGCAACCCGCAGGTCAACATCGACATCAACCGCGACAAGGCCTCGTCGCTGGGGGTCTCCGTCGAGCAGATCGAGGATGCACTCTACAGCGCCTACGGCTCGCGCCAGATCTCGACGATCTACGGCGACACCAACCAGTTTCAGGTGATCCTGGAGCTCAAACCCGAATACCAGATGGACCCGGCCGCCTTGGCGCTGCTTTACGTGCGTTCCTCCAGCGGCACGCTGGTGCCGCTGAACGTGCTCGCCCGCATCACCCAGGGCTACGGGCCGCTTTCCATCAACCACAGCGGACAGCTGCCGTCGGTGACCGTCTCCTTCAACCTCCGGCCCGGCTATGCGCTGGGCGACGCGGTCGCGGAGCTGAACGACCTGTCCCGCACCCTGCTGCCGGCGACCGTCACCGCCAGTTTCCAAGGCACCGCCCAGGTGTTCGAGTCATCGATCCGCAACCTCGGGCTGCTGCTGGCGGTGGCCGTGGCGGTGATCTACATCGTGCTCGGGATCCTCTACGAAAGCTTCATCCACCCGCTCACCATCCTGTCGGCTCTGCCGCTGGCCGGGCTGGGAGCCCTCTTCACACTGCTGATTTTCAATTCGCAGCTCGACATCTACTCCTTCGTCGGATTGATCCTGCTGGTGGGGCTCGTGAAGAAAAACGGCATCATCATGATCGACTTCGCATTGGAGGCGCAGCGCGTCGAGCGCAAGTCGCCGCGGGAGGCCATCTTCGAGGCCTGCGTGGTGAGGTTCCGGCCGATCATGATGACCACCTTCGCCGCCCTGGTGGGCACCATCCCCATCGCCATCGGCTGGGGCGCCGGCGGGGAGTCGCGCCAGCCGCTGGGCCTGGCGGTGGTCGGCGGCCTGTTTTTCTCCCAGATGCTGACGCTTTTCGTGACGCCCGTCTTTTACCTCTACATGGACTCGTTGCAGAAAAAGTTCCGCCGGCGGCGTACCGTCAAGGTTGAACCTGTGGGACAGGTCGGCGCCCCTGAATGACGTCTTCGGACGTGCCGCAGCCCTGCGATTCTGATTAACCAAACTCAAGACGCCCAGAGACCAGTGGCGGCCCATTAAAATCTCTTGCTAATGCGCATCTGATATGGCAATATATGCGCATTAAAAATGCGCATCAGGAGAGTATCATGCAAGAGAGTTTATATAATATCCATGCCCCGAAAAAATCTACAAATCTGAGCATCAACAGCGACCTTCTTCGGAAGGCGAAAGACCATCATATCAACCTTTCTAAGGCCTTAGAACAACGCCTTGTCGAGCTGCTGCTGGAGGAAAAACGCCGCGAATGGCGGGAAGAGAATCGCGATGCCATTGAAGCCTACAATCGCCGAATCGAAACCGGCGGTGTGTTCAGTGACGGTCTGAGGAGGTTTTGATGGCACAGTTTGATGTCTTTGAAAACCCCAATGAAGAAACGAATCAGACAGTTCCATATCTGCTCGACGTCCAGGCTGACTTGCTCGATACCCTTTCAACACGTGTGGTCGTGCCGCTCGTAGCCGCTTCAGCTATGGGTAAAGCCGTCAAGCATCTTAATCCTGAGCTCACAATAAGAAATACCACCGTATTTATGTCCACAGCTGAATTGGCTGGTGTTCCAGTTCCATCTATGGGGGAAAAGGTCAGTTCACTAAAAGACCAGCGTCACGAGATTATTGCTGCACTTGATTTTCTATTCACCGGCTTCTGAGGTGGAGCCGTCCTTGAAGGCTTCGGGAGGCAATGCCTGTTTCTCTTTGTTGACAGAGCACTGCCAAAAAGTTAAACTTTGTATTAAATGTATAACAATTTTTTTTAAGGAAAACTAAAATGGCTGTTGTTAAAACCTATGCCAAAGGGCAGATCATCATTCCCAAGGAGCTTCGCGACGCGTTAGGTATTACGCCCGGCAAACGGCTGTCGCTGAAACTCGTCAATGACCATATGGAGGTTCGACCGCTGCCGGATGATCCGATTGAGCATTTGACCGGCATCTTCAAGGACGTTCCGCAATCCATGGCGGAGGAGCTGCTCAGGGAAAGGGCCCAGGATGACCGCGGCGACGAAAAAAATCGT
>JALOPD010000580.1 GCA_025454075.1 Desulfobacterales bacterium
CCCGCGGTAGTCGATGCCGCCGTTGCCGGCGGCCAGGGGATGGAGGAGGCACCCGACCCGGCTGCCGTCGGCGCCGATGAAGCCGAGGAACGGGCAGGCATAGAAATCGAGGTACGGCCGCTCGCCGCGGCTGCAGCGTTCCCAGCGCAGGCGGAAGGCGTCGATGGCGTCCACCTCGCGGGCGACTCCGGCAAACTGCTCGGTGCGCTCGTGCAGGAGCGCCTGCAGCCTGCCGCGGGAGGCATCGGCGCAGTTGTAAAGCCCGCAGCAGGCCCCGCACGACACGCTGTCGCCCGCCTGGCAGAGATAGACGCCGCCCGGAGGTTGAGGCTGAACTGGACTCTGGTGCCTTTGAGGATCGATTTCCATGTTTTTGATGGTAGCCTTTCGAACAAAATTACTAAATCCGGAGCACGAAACACGAAACAAATTCGAATGTTCAACAAGAAAATGACCAAAACAGTTTGGCCGCGGTCTGAGATGGGTTTTATTTTGTTTCGGCCATTTGGTCATTCGGATTTGTTTCGGATTTCGTGCTTCGAGTTTGTTGCCGTTATCGCCATTCGAGATTAACCCGCCATCCTCCTCTTCCATTCATACAGCGCCACCGCCATCGCCGCGGCGGCGTTCAGGGACTCCACTTCCGGCCGGATGGGGATGCGCACGGCGCTCCGGCGCCAGGCCTCCGGCAGCCCCGGGCCCTCCAGACCGATCAAAAGGCCGAACGCTCTTGGGAAAACAGCCTCCCGGATGTCGCTCCCGTCAGCCGACAGCGCGACGATCGGTAATTCCGGCGGGATGGCTGTTAGGGCAGGCCCTTGGCGCAGTGGCAGGCTCAACGCGGTGCCGCCGGAGGCGCGCAGGGCCTTGGGATGGAAGGGGTTGGCGCTTTCGGCCAGCAGGATCGCCTGGGCCGCGCCGAAGGCTGCCGCGGATCGAATGGCGGGCGCGTGGGTGCCGAAGACGTCCAGCTCGCGCAGGAGTTCGGGGGGCAGCTGCACCCAAGGCAGCTGCGCGGCTGAGTCGGGGGGCGGCTGGTCATGCCGGCTCACCCAGCCGCGGCAGACATCGGGATGCGCCGCCAGGATTTCGTCGACCAGCTTCCGGCCGGATACCAGCGCCTGGCCCGTTTTGCGGACCCCGCGGCCGGTCAGGGTTCTCTTCAGGTCCTTGAAGACGGGGTTCTGGCCGCTGGCGATGGTGCGCACCGGGCGCCCCTGCATGGCCCGGGCGCGGCGGCTGTAAAGCGGCTCATCCAACCGGCGGTAAACGACCAGCCGACGGGCGTGGCGCGTGCCGGGGATGCCGTACGGCCGGTCCGACACCAGTGAGTAGGCTTCGGCAAAGCGGGCATTTGCCTCTGAGATTTCTTCAGCGCAGTGCGGGCCTTTCATGAAAATCACCAGCCCATCCCTGGCGAGGCAGCCGGCCACGCGCGCCAGGGTTGCTCCGATGGTCTCCACGGCCCGGGTGATCACCCCGGCTACGGGCTCCTCGAACCGCGCCGTGATCCGGCTCCCGACCGCACGGATGCCTTCCAGCCCCAGCCGGTCCAGCGCCCGGTCCAGAAATGCAACGCGGTTGCCGCGGCTTTCGGCGAGGATCACCTCCAGCCGCGGCCGGTAGATCTTGAGAGGGATTCCCGGCATGCCGGGGCCCGTTCCAAGGTCGAGCAGCGGCGATGGCAACTCCATGAAGTCGGCCGGGAGCATCGAATCCGCGTAAAGCTTGAGGACCATGTTGTCGAAATTGCGGACGCGGGTGAGGTTCAAGTCGGCATTGCCTTCGCGCAGCAGGGTGTGGTAGGCCCAGAGTTGTCGGAGTTGAGCCGGGGACAGGCGAATGCCGCAGGCTTGCAGCACCGCATCCATCCGCTCCGCGTCCGGAGCAGAGCGGCTTGACGACGAAGGAGAAGGCTTCTCGATGATCATTCAAACAACCGGGTGCTGCGATGGTTTCGTTTCTGCATGATCGCTGGCCGGTGTTTTATGAGGACAACCATCTGCTGGCGCTCTACAAACCGGCGGGGCTGCTGGTCCAGGGCGACGAGACCGGCGCAGCGAACCTCCTGGACCTCGCCAAGGGATGGAGCCGGCAGCGCCACGGCAAGCCGGGCCGCGTGTTCCTCGGACTGGTTCAGCGCCTCGACCGCCCGGTCGCCGGCGTCATGCTGTTCGCGCGCACGTCGAAAGCGGCGGCGCGGTTGAGCGCCCAGATCCGCCGCCGCGAAACCCGCAAGGTCTACATGGCGGTGGTCGAGGGACGGCCGCCGTCGGCCGCCGGCGAGCTGGTGGATTTCATCGAGCGCAGCGGCCGGACCCGCAGCGTCGCCCCGCGACCGACCCCGTCCAGCCGCGAGGCCCGGCTGGCCTACCGGGTGCTGGACACCGCCTTGGGCCGCAGCCTGCTCGAGATAGAGCTCGAAACCGGCCGCAAGCATCAGATCCGCCTGCAGCTGGCGCACGCCGGCTGCCCGATCGCGGGCGACGTGCGCTACGGCGCCGCGGCGCCCCTGGCCGCGCGCCAGATCGCCCTGCTCGCCCGGGAGCTCGCGGTGGAGCACCCCACCCGGCGCGAGACCCTGTCCTTCACCTGCCCGCTGCCGG
>JALOPD010000240.1 GCA_025454075.1 Desulfobacterales bacterium
AACGAGTTCGTCGTGCACTGCGGCCGCGATCGGGTGCCGGTCGTCTGGGTCCAGGACACGACCGGCATCGACGTCGGCGACATCGCGGAGAAGGCCGAGCTGCTCGGGCTGGGCCAGTCCTTGATCTATTCGATCCAGCAGACCGAGGTCCCGATGATGCTGCTCGTGCTGCGCAAGGGCACTGCGGCCGCACACTACGTGATGGGCGGGCCGACGGCCAACCGCCACAACGTCTTCACGCTCGGCACGGCGACGACCGAGATCTACGTCATGCACGGGGAGACCGCCGCCGCGGCGAGCTACTCGCGCCGCCTGGTCAAGGAAAAGGAGAGCGGGAAGCCGCTTGAGCCCGTGATCGAGGAGATGAACAAGCTGGTCAAATCCTACTACGACAACTCCCGGCCGATCTACTGCGCCCGGCACGGCCTGGTGGACGAGGTCGCCGCCATGCCGGCGCTGCGCAGCTACCTGGTGGCCTTCGCCGGCGCCGCCTACCAGAACCCGCGCTCCATCTGTCCCCACCACCAGATGATGCTGCCCCGGATCATCAAGGGCTGAGCTCGCAAAAGGGGCTCCGCCGACGGACGGAGCCCCTTTACGAGCTGCTGAGGCACTCCTATTTTACCCCTCATGATCAATACCGACTCCTGGATAATTTCGCCGCAAGCCCGGAACCGCATGTCCCGTTTTGCAGCCTGGTTTATCCTTGCCTGTTGGCTGGGGGTGGTTTCGACGGCGGCGACCGAAGCACCCGCCCATGCTCAATCGGAAGCCGACCGCGCCGCCCCCGAGGTCACCCTCTCGGCCGTTGAGGTCGAAACCGGCGGCACGTTGTATGTCCAGATCGACTGCCGCCGCCTGCCGGCCGCCTGCCGGGACCTGCGGCTGACTTTTTTCGACCAGGGGGTCGTCGTCTTCCCGCATCCGGCCAAGGGACCGGCGGTCCAGGCCGGGCTGGTCGGGATCCCGCTCACGGCGCCGCCGGGAAAGGCCCTCCTGACCGTCGAGTGGGGGGCCGGCGCCCAGCGGCTTGCCCGGAAAGTGCCCTTCGAGATCCGGCAGGGGAGGTACGGCGAGGAGACCCTGACGGTGGACCCGCGCCACGTCCGCCCCGGCCCGAAGGACCTCGAGCGCATCCGCCGCGAGCAGGAGGAGCTGAAGCGGATCTACGCATCCGGCAGCCGGTCGCAGCTCTGGCAGGGGGCCTTCCAGATCCCCGTGCCGGGCGAAATGAACGGTCCCTTCGGCACCCGTCGGGTTTTCAACGGCGAGCTGCAGAGCCATCACACCGGCACCGATTTTAGAGCCCAGACCGGGGATCCCGTGCATGCGGCCGCCGCCGGGGTGGTGCGCTTGACGAAGGATCTTTTTTACTCCGGGAACGCCGTCATCATCGACCACGGGGCCGGCGTGTTCACTTCTTATTCCCACTTGAGCCGTATCGATGTGAAGGTGGGCCAGAAGATCGGCAAGGGCCGGGCGGTAGGGTTGGCCGGGGCGACCGGCCGTGCCACCGGCCCGCATCTGCACTGGGGCGTGAAGGTCAATTCGATCAGCGTCAACCCCCTGGCTTTCCTGCGCGTGACGGAGTTTCTGGTGGGCGGGTGACGCGGCAGGGCCGGCGCTTTTTTCCTTGACAGCCGCAGGCCATTGCCCTATACAGCCGTCGCTTCAAACACACAGCGATTCGGCACTATTTCCGGGCCACCGCGAACGGACCGGTTTTGAAACAAGAATGATATCGCCCAACTCCATATCGATTTACCCCGGGGCCTTAAAGGGCATCGAGTTCAACCGCGGGGATTCTCCCGCTACCGTCTGCAACCTGACGTCCCTCGCGCTGGCCATGGGGGCGCAGGACCCCTACACCCAGGGGCATGCCCGCCGGGTGGCGGCCTATGCCGAGCGCATGGCGCAGCGTCTCGGCCTGGCCTCCGAGGAGATCGAAACCATCCGCCTCGGCGGCCTGCTGCACGACATCGGCAAAATCGCTTTCAGCCACAAACTTCTAAAAAACCGTCAATCGAAGCTGAGCAGGGCCATGCGCGCCGAAATCCGCCGGCACCCGCAGATCGGGGGCGATTTTCTGAGGGCCCTCCACGTGGCCGAGCCGGTGATCGACTGTGTGCGCTTGCACCATGAGCGGCGGGATGGGTCGGGTTACCCGCATGCGTTGAAGGCGCCCCAGATTCCAAGGGCGGCGGCGATCGTCAGCGTGGCGGATTGCTTCGACGCCCTGACGACGGACCGGTCCTATCAGAAAGGCCGCGGCCCGGCGCAGGCCATGAGCATCATGGCGCGTCTGGCGGGAGCGGCCTTTGAGCCGGAACTCATACGGGTGCTGGTGGACGACGTTCGGGAAAGCGGGCTGCGCGCGGCCTGATCACTGCCAGCGATTTCTTTACAGCCGGGACGTTTCAGGGTAGAATGAACATGTACGGTGATTTTCCCCAGGGAGCGTCCACCTTGTCCAGCAAAGCCATGAAGGGCTGGTTCAGAGCGGTTTTCTCGATGGTGTTCTATATCGGGCTGTTCAGCGGAATCGGCTACCTGATTCAACTGACACTGTTCTGATTTCATGAAGGGTCGGCCATGGCCGGCACGCCTCACGCGGCCCCCGCCGCGCCCTGCCGGTCTATGCCCGCTCGCGGCACCTTCGGTCCCCCGTCCCCCGTCCGACGCTCCGATCGATACTGACGCCGGGCAGCAGCCCGGATCGCCATCATCCCACCGAGGAGACCACTGCCCGCGAAGGCCCGGCTCCGGTCCGGACCAGGCTCAAGCGCCGGGTGATGCAGGCCGGGGTCTCGTCGGAATGATGGGTCACGTATAGAATGGTCGTCGATCCCGCGGCGGCGATGTGGTCGACGGCCTGCAGGATCAAGCGCCGGTTGCTCGAATCCAACCCCTGGCAGGGCTCGTCCAGAACCAGAAGGCGCGGCGGCTTGACCATCGCCCGGGCGAGCAGCACCATGCGCTGCTCGCCGTGGGACAGGTGGTTGAATTTTTTTGCTGCCAGCGGCTGAATGCCGAAGGATTCCATCCAGACCCTGGCGGCCGCCTGCTGGGCCGATGATGCTCTGCGGTAGAGACCGACGGAGTCGAAGAAGCCCGACAGCACGACCTCTTCCGCTGTGACGGCCTTGCGGTAGCGCACCTGCAGTTCGGCGGAAATAAGGCCGATGCCCGCCTTGATCTCACCGATGCTTCCGCCGCCGCGCGGCTTCCCGAACACCCGGACCGTGTTGGCGTAGGCCTGGGGGTGGTCCCCTGCGACCAGCTTCAGCAAGGTGGTCTTGCCGGAACCGTTCGGCCCGCTGACGGCCCAGTGCTGCCCGCTGCTGACCGTCCAGCAAAGGTTCTCGAACACCGGGACGCCGTGGTGCACCACCGTGACGTCCCTGAGATCGATCAGCACCTCCGGCGGCGCATCACGCGGCGGCACCCGGGGCGGCCGGCCGGCCGGCGGCTCGCGCATGTCTGTAGGCTCCCGCGCATAAAGACGGTCCATTCGGCCGCGTTCCAGCACGTCCTCGCGCCGGCCCTGGAACACCACTTGTCCCGCTTTCACCCCGATCACGTGGGTGGCGTTCGGCGGGATTTCGCTGGGGCGGTGGGTGACCAGCACCACCGAGCGTTCGGGTCCCATCAGCTCGTTGATGATTTTCGCCAGCTGCTCCCGGACCGCCGGGTCAAGGCCGTCAAAGGGCTCATCCAGGATCAGCAGGCGAGGGGATGCACTGAGGGCCACGGCGATCTGAAACCGCCGCATCTCTCCGGAGGAGAGCTCGCAAATGCGGCGCTCCAGCAGCGGCTCGATCTGAATCCCCTCCAGCGCGTCCGCGGGCCGGTTTTTAACCCTCCGGTGCGGCAGCCGGATGAAATCGCCGACGCGGGAGCCGCCGTCCAGGCGGCCGCTGAAGGCATGGTGTTCCTCCCGGCGCTCCTCCTGTTCGATCAGCCGCCGCTGGTGTTCAAACGACAGGCCGGCCGCCTGCTGCCGGAGGCATGCGGGCTCCGGCGGAAAAATCGTGCCGTGCACCACCGGCACTTCGCCGGTCAACGCCCGCACCAGGGTCGATTTGCCGGCGCCGTTGGGCCCGACGACCGCCCAGTGATCGCCGGTGTGGATGGCCCAGGACGTCCCCGCCAGGATCTGCCGGTCCCTCACCCGAAGGGTGACCTGTTCCAGAGAAACGAGAGGCGTCTTTCTTAAGAGATCCGCATCCATATTCGCCCCAATATAGTATCGCCTTCCAGCCAAGTCGATCGGATCAGCTCAATGGGCCTGGCGTGCGGCTCATGGTTGCCGCGGCTCCGGCAAAAAACCCGGTACCGCTTAAACCGATGCCAGGCGGAGCGGGGACGCCCACAAACGAGCGTTGATTTCAACCTTTCGGAATGATATTGTATTTTTTCGATGTCCCGGCATCGGTCCCAAATCCATCCGGCGAGCCCGACGATGAAAAAGCCGCTTTACGACAAAATGACGCCCTTGCTCCCCCTCATGGCGCACGACTACCGTGAGATCGGGCCGACCGAGGAGCTGATTTACCGCCTGGCCCTGGGCAACACCTTCAACGTCCGGGTGGTGGGGCTGGAATCCATCAAGCGTTTCCGCCGCGACAACCCGAACTGCGCCATCACCTTCAAGCCCAACCACCTCAGCGAAGCCGACTTCATCGTCCTCGGGGTGATTTTTCGGCGCAACGGCCTGCGCGTTCTGATGGAGGGCGGCAACAACCTGTTCATCGAAGAGATCGACCTTTTCCGGGACGTTTTCCCGGCGCTGATCCATCCTGAATTCCGACAGCTCGCCCAAGCCCACCAACTCACCATCGCCCAGTACCTCAGCCAGCGCGGGGCGTTCAAGGTCTTCCGCAACCCGGTGACCCTGAAACAGACGGACGGTACGGAGATCAAGCTCGGCCGCAAGGAAATCCTCTCCCTCAGCCGGGCCTACCGTCAGCACTTGGTGGAGAGCAAGGAGATGTACTTGACGTTTCCGGGGTTTTCCGCCGTCAGGTCCAGCCTGCTGGGTCTCTTGAAAATGGACGAAATCAAAACCGGGAGGACCTACACCGGCAAAATCGACGGCTTTCACCACCTGCCGTTTCAGATGGACATCGAGGCCGCGGTCGACGCCGGGGTGGACGTTTACATCGTCCCGGTCAGCCTGGCTTACGAACGCGTGCTGGAGGATGAGAACTTTCAGGAGCTGACCCGCATGCACGAGACCGGTGTGAGCCCTGAAAAGATCTACATCCACGACATGGGCTTCATCATCCGCCGGTTCTGCGAAGACAAGCGCAAGGTCCATCTCTCCTTCAAGTTCGGCGAGCCCCGCAAGATCGACGCCCGGTCGCTGCGGGGGGGGGACGTGCTCGGCACCAAGATCAAATTCGCAGCCCACGCCGCGGCCAAGGAGACGTTCGAACGGGTCATGGAGATGCAGCCGGTCTTTCCCGCCAACATCTATTTTTCAGCGTTCGACGACCAGTTCAACCGCATCCCGACACGGGTGATGCGCGAGAAGATCGACGACATCCGCGACCACCTCCGGCATCTTGTGTGGGGCAAGCAGCGGCGGCGGATCGATCTGCACTATGTTCTGGGCTACAACCTCCAGATCATGTCCGCCGACGAAATCATCAACCGCACCTTTGAAGTCTTCGCCGCCCTGGAACGGCCCATCACCTCAATCGACGGCGACATGTTCGTCGTCCACAACCACGACGTCGCCATGCAATACCGCAACCACGTGGCGCACTTCTTCGAGTC
>JALOPD010000049.1 GCA_025454075.1 Desulfobacterales bacterium
CACCCACATGATCGGCGGCTACGCCCAGCTCAGCTACGGCTTCAACTACTACGGCCCCGTCGGCTCCCAGCGCGACGAGGTGATCGTGGTGCGCAAGGCCGGGGAGGTCGAGTGGTATGAAGATTAAAGCCCAGTTCGCGATGGTGTTGAACCTGGACAAGTGCATCGGCTGCCACACCTGCAGCATCCCCTGCAAGAACGTCTGGACCAACCGCAAGGGCGCCGAGTACATGTGGTTCAACAACGTGGAGACCAAACCCGGCATCGGCTACCCCAAGAAGTGGGAGAACCAGGAGATCCACAAGGGCGGCTGGGTGCTGAAGGGCCGGCAGCTCTCCCTGCGCGCGGGCAACAAGGCCCGGCGGCTGGCCGGCATCTTCCACAACCCCGATCTGCCCACCATCGACGAGTACTACGAGCCCTGGACCTACGACTACGGGAAGCTCGTGGACGGGCCCGGGAAGAAGCACCAGCCGTCGCTGCGGCCGCGCTCCCAGCTGAACGATGCCGCCATGGAGATCAACTGGGGGCCCAACTGGGAGGACGATCTCGCGGGCGTCAGCGAGACCGGCGGCGGGGACGTGAACTTCAAGGGGCTGGACCATTCCATCTACCTGCAGTTCAAAAAAGTGTTTTTTCTCTACCTGCCGCGGCTCTGCGAACACTGCCTCAACCCGGCCTGCGTCGCCTCCTGCCCCTCCGGCGCGCTCTACAAGCGCGACGAGGACGGCATCGTGCTCGTGGACCAGGAGCGCTGCCGGGGCTGGCGCTTCTGCGTCTCCGGCTGCCCCTACAAGAAGACCTACTTCAACTGGAAGACCGGCCGGGCCGAGAAGTGCCTCTTCTGCTACCCCCGCACGGAGGCGGGGCTGCCGACGCTCTGCGCCCACAGCTGTGTGGGCCGCATCCGCTACCTCGGCGTACTGCTCTACGACGCCGAGCGCATCCGCGAGGCGGCGGCCGCCCCCGACGCCGCCTCCGTCTACCCGGAGCACCTCGAGATCCTGCTCGATCCGCACGACCCCAAAGTCGCCGCCGAGGCCGCGCGCCAGGGGATTGCCGAAAACTATCTCGCGGCGGCGCGGCGCTCGCCGGTGTACCGCCTGATCAAGGAGTGGCGCCTGGCGCTGCCGCTGCACCCGGAATTCCGCACCCTGCCCATGGTCTGGTACGTGCCGCCCCTGAGCCCCGCCAACCCCGCCATCGATGCGGCCGGCCCGCTGGACGGCATCGACTCCCTGCGCATCCCGGTGCGGTATCTGGCCAATCTGCTCACGGCGGGCGACGAGGGGCCGGTGCGCCTGGCGCTGAAACGCCTGGCGGCCCTGCGGACCTACATGCGCTCGATCCGCCTGGGGCCGACGGCGGACACCGCCGTGCTCGAGGCCGTCGGCCTGGGCACGCAGGCGGCCGAGGAGATGTACCGGCTGCTGGCCCTGGCCTATCACAGCGAACGGTTCGTGCTGCCCACCGCCGGCCGAATCGATGAGGCATTCCCTTACTTCGACCAGGGAAGTTGCGGGTACCCGCGATGACGGACGAAAAGAGAGCCCTCCTCAAACTGTTGAGCCTTTGCCTGGCCTACCCGGATGCGGAGACCCTGCCCGAAATGGAAAACGCGGCGGCAGGGGTGGGTGAGCCTCGCGCGCGAGAACGCCTGTCCCATTTCATGACGCTGATGAGAGCGCAGTCTGTGCTGAAACTCCAGGAGCATTACACGGCGGTTTTCGACATGAACCCTTCCGCCAGCCTGAACCTCACTTACCACCTCATGGGCGACCGCGAAGACCGCGGCCGGGCGCTGGCGGAGCTGTTGGAAGTCTACCTGCGGGCCGGGTTCGAGCCGGCCGTCAACGAGCTGCCGGATTTTTTGCCCCTGATGCTGGAATTCATGGCGGCATCACCACCGGCGGAGCCCCACGGGCTGATCCTGCGGTGCCTGTCGGCCGTGCCCGCCATTGCCGGCCGCCTGAGGGAAACCGATTCGCTGTATGCCGTTCCGCTGGAGCTGGTGTGCGGGGTCTTTCCCGAAACAACGGATGTTCCCCTATCGCCGGCCGGAGCCACCCCGGACGCTGCCTCAGGAGCGTGATATGAGCACGATCGATCTGCTCGCGTTTGTGGCGTTTCCCTACCTGTGCCTGGCCGTTTTCGTTGTCGGCCATTCTTATCGCTACATCACCGACCGCTACGCCTGGAATTCCCACGGCAGCGAGCTTATTGAAAAGAAGACCCTGTTTTTCGGGTCCTACCTCTTCCATTTCGGGATCCTGGGAACATTGGCCGGCCATGCCACAGGCTTGCTGATCCCCCAGACCGTGTTCGACATGGTTGGGATCGACACGGCCGCCCATACGGCACTCGCGCACTACGGCGGCAGAGTGGTAGGATTTGCGGCCTTCTTCGGCGTCTTGATCTTATTGGCGCGCCGGCTGTTCATCCGGCGCATCCGCCTGATGACGACCGCCACCGATTTCGCCGTCCTGTTCGGGCTCGCCTTTGTGACCGGCGTCGGCACCTACGACGTGTTCTTCGGGGGGTTCCACGTGCTCGACACCATTGCGCCCTGGATCCGCGGCATCCTCACCCTGCAGCCCGACCCCGGCCTGATGGCGGAAGTGCCGCTCCCGTACAAGCTCCACATTCTGGCGGCCTTCGCGCTGCTGGCCTTTTCGCCGTTCACACGCCTGGTCCACATCTGGAGCGTGCCGCTGTTCTACATCTTCCGGCGGCCGCTGCTGTTCCGGCGGCGGGTGGTGGCCTGAGCCTAAAGTGCCTAAAATGCCTATAGTGCCTAAAATCAATAGGCCGATCGCGGCTGGAAAGCCGCTCCCACAGAGTCTTCCACATTCCGGTTGAGGGACCATAAATGGCCAAAGATGAAAATGTCTGCTACGCGATCTCGAACCCGCGCGCGGCGCTGGCGTGGACGACGCTCGCGTTCTTTGCCGGGTTCGCCGGCGTTTCCGCGTTCGGGCCGATCGTCCCCAAGGGGTTCGCCGGCGTTTCCGCGTTCGGGCCGATCGTCCCCAAGCTAAAGCAGGCCATGGATGTCGGGCCCTTCCTGATGGGGATCCTGGCGGCCTCGCCCGCTCTCACCGGCTCGCTGCTGCGAATCCCCTTCGGGGCCATGGTCGACCGCATGGGGGGCAAGAAACCGATCCTGATCCTGCTGGGGCTGGCGGCCGCGGGGGTGGCCGGCATCACCGTCATGTTCAGCCTCGGCGGGCCGCCCCGGGCCGTGCACTACCCGTTCTTTCTCATTTTCGGAATGCTTTGCGGCTGCGGCATCGCCGTGTTTTCGGTCGGGGTCCCGGCGGTTTCCTACTGGTACCCGCAGCGCAAGCAGGGGACGGCGCTCGCGGTCTACGGCGGGCTGGGGAACCTGGCGCCCGGAATGTTCGCCCTGCTGCTGCCCTTCCTGGTGGTGAATTTCGGGTTTACCTGGTCTTATGTGCTGTGGCTGATCGCGCTGCTGGCGATGACCCTCCTGGTCTTCGCCCGCATGAGGGACGCCCCCTATTTCCAATACAAGGAGATGGGCATGGACATCGACCCGGACGCGCTGCTGCTGGCCTGCGGCGAGGAACTGGTGCCGTCCGGCAAGGCCATGGACTCCATCCGCAAAGCGGGCGCCGATTGGCGCACCTGGGTGCTGACCTATTTCTACTTCATCACCTTCGGCGGATTCATCGCCCTCACGGTGTGGCTGCCCACCTTCTGGGCCGACGGCTTCAAGACCGGGCTCGTGCCGGCCGGCCTGCTCACGGCCGCCTTCTCCCTTTCGGCGAGCCTTCTGCGGGTGGCCGGCGGCATCGCCGCTGACAAGTTGGGAGGGCTGCTGGTGGCCCAATTTTCATTCGGGGTGGTGGCGGCCGGCTCGCTGGTGCTGATCTTCGGGGGGCGGTCGATCGCCGCCGCGTTTTTGGGGCAGATGCTGCTGGCGCTCGGCATGGGGGTTGCCAACGCGGCGGTCTTCAAGCTGGTGCCCAAATTCACGCCCAAGGCCGTGGGCGGCGCCGCCGGGATCATCGGCGGGCTGGGGGCCTTCGGCGGGTTCGTCCTGCCGCCGGCCCTGGGACTGTTCGTCCGGATGAGCGGGGAACCCGGCTACGCCCAGGGATTTTACCTGTTCCTGGGGCTGGCGGCCTCGGCGCTGATCCTGTTCACGGTCCTCAAGCGCTCAGCCGCTTCGGCATTGCCATAGACAAGGTTCAAAAGGGTTGGGATCGGCCCGGCGGGCGGGGAGGCCTTCGACCCGCGCACGGGGGACTACGGCAGAGGCGGCCTGCGCGGCGGGCATCTCAAGCGGGGCGGCGCCTGATCCAGGCGGCCCTATCCGTCCTCAAGCCGATAGCGGAAATCGCAGAAGGGCGCCCCTTCCATGAGGGTCTGCGTGCGGGTCAACCGGATCCGCGGGTTGAAGCCTTCGATCAGCGCGAAATCCCTTGAGCAGGAAAGAACCGGCCCAAGCCATGGAATGCCCAGGTCACGGTACATCTCGGCATAGCGGCAGCGGGTGACGTTGTAGGCGAAGAGCCTTTCCCCCTCCTCGAGCACGTCGATCTCGAGCGCCTTGCCCTTGGTCCAGTGGACGAGAGACTCGCGGAATTTGGACAGGGAATCCCCGCCCATGGCCCGCGCCAGTTCCGCCCCCTGCGCGCGGGCGATCGAGACGATCGTCTCGCGGATCACGCGCAGCACCCGCCCCTCCCCGAATTCCCTTGCCAGAGCCGCCACAAGGGGTGCGAGCAGGCGCGCCTCGACTTCGCGCCGGGTCAGCACGCCGATCAGTTGGTTCATATGATCTGCAGGAAGTTCCGCAACGTCGGGGCTTCGGGTGGGTGCCATGGATCTCCCCTGCCTTCCATCGGCTGCATGCCCGCACGGTGAGCCCCCGGCTGCAGGCGGCGATCCCGGCGGAGACAACGTGTCGGGCGGGAGCCGCGTCGCAGCGAGGCCGTGGGGATGTCAAGCGATTCAGGATAGCGGCTTGAGGCTCTCCTCCTCGACCGGAGGCTGAAGCTCGTCCGAGGCCGTTTCGGGCGAAGGGTTTTTCTTGTCGAGCTTGCGCTGCCGCTTCTCCTCCTGTTTTTTCTTGCGCTCCAGTTCCTTCTGCCGCTTGGTGAATGAAAAATTGGTCCTCGCCAACGGGCCACCTCCGTGCGTTCTTGTTGAGATCGAAACCAAAAGGGCATTCTCTCTTCGCGAGAAAGAATGCCCTGTTTGGATCCGAAAAATTGGCTACTTCAGCGTGACGTTTACGGCCGACGGGCCTTTGGGGCCCTGCTGAATGTCGAAGGTCACTTTGTCGCCTTCGTTCAGGCTTTTGTAACCCGATGCGTTGATCCCTGAGTGATGAACAAAAACATCCGGGCCGTTTTCCTGAGCGATAAACCCGTAGCCCTTGCTGCTGTTGAACCACTTTACAGTTCCATCCGCCATGGTGACATCCTCCTTTCTCAAATGTTCTCAGGGTCTCAACCTGGAGGCTGTCGATCAGACGAACGAAACTCACCTTCAGAGCGAAACCGGCCCGCCAATGAAGGACGGACCTTTAGCGATTAATATGAACATAATCCTAATTTTCTCAGGAAGCAAGCAAATTTTTGGCGACCGCCCAAAGGGGGGTTTGCATCCCGCATCCAAGTGTACTATGAAACCCTTTGACAAGGTTTATACCCGATGAACGATCATTTCAAAACATGCCCGTTGTGCTCCCAGGTCTGGACCTCCCGCGACATATTTCTGGAAGACCGGGATATCGAACTCGTCGGCTATCAGGTGGACTTCGAGGAGGTTGCGCTCGGCCTTTTCCTTTTCAACCACAACACGTGCCAGACGACCCTGGCGATTCAGGCCCGCCTGCTGAAGGATCTCTACCTCGGCCCGATGTTCAAGGAACGCAAGACCGGAAAGGAAGAGTGCCCCGGGTATTGCTTGAGGCGTTCGGCGCTGGAGCCGTGCCCGGCCGAGTGCGAGTGCGCCTGGGTCCGTGGCCTCCTGCAGGTCATCCGCAACTGGCCCAAACCCCATGCGGCGCCGCAGGGTGAAAATAGCGGGCATCCCGAAATTCTCGACGGCGATTCGTGCAGGGAGGCCGACCCCGCATGCTGATCGATTGGTTCAAGGCGCTTCATCCGATCGCCCAGGCATTGTGCGGCACGCTCTTCACGTGGCTCCTGACGGCGCTGGGAGCCGGACTCGTATTTTTCTTCAAGAAAATCAACCCCAAGGTGCTGAACGGCATGCTCGGCTTCGCCGCGGGGGTCATGATCGCGGCGAGCTACTGGTCGCTGCTTGCGCCCGCCATCGAGATGGCGGAGGCGGACGGCGGGCCGGCCTGGGTGCCCGCGACGGCCGGCTTCCTGGCGGGCGGCTTTTTCATCTGGCTGGTGGACCGGCTCCTGCCCCACCTGCACACCGGACTGCCGCGGGAAAAGGCCGAGGGCATTCACACGAGCTGGCGCCGCAGCATCCTGCTGGTGCTCGCCATCACCATTCACAACATCCCGGAGGGGCTGGCGGTCGGGGTGGCCTTCGGGGCCCTGGCTGCCGACATCCCCTCGGCCTCCCTGGCCGGGGCCGTGGCCCTGGCGCTCGGCATCGGGATTCAGAACTTCCCGGAGGGCGCGGCGGTTTCCGTCCCGCTGCGGCGCGAAGGGTTGTCCCGCCGCAAGAGCTTCTGGTACGGACAGCTTTCGGGCATGGTGGAGCCGATGGCCGGTGTCGCAGGAGCCGCAGCGGTGGTGCTGATGAAGCCCATCCTGCCTTATGCCTTGGCCTTTGCCGCCGGGGCCATGATCTACGTGGTGGTCGAGGAGTTGATCCCCGAGGCGCAGCAGGAAAAGCACAGCGATTTCGCCACCGTGGGAGCGATGCTGGGGTTCGCCGTCATGATGACGCTCGACGTGGCGTTGGGGTAGGATTTCGATACAAAAGCCCCCATCTTGCAGCCTGGCTTTTCTTTCCACCCGATTCGATTTTAGGCACTCTAGTGCATGTTAGGCACTATAGGCACCTTCTGTTATGGACGTTCACCTACTTGATGCCTTGAGCAAAGGCACCGTGCTGGGCTTGGCCGCAGGGTTTTCACCGGGCCCGCTCACCCTCCTGGTGATCTCTGAAACGCTGCGGCATGGCCTGCGCGCCGGAATGAAAGTCTCGCTGGCGCCCATTCTGACCGATCTGCCGATCATCGCCCTGGCCGCGCTGCTCCTGGATCGGCTGTCGTCCCACCCGGCGGCCCTCGGGGGGATCGCCCTGCTCGGCGGAGCGTTTTTGCTTCACCTAGGGCTCGGCAGCCTGAGGCCCCATGAGGGCACCGTCGGCTCCGGCCTCCCCGCACCGCGCTCGCTGCTCAGGGGCGTCACAGCGAACTTCCTCAACCCCAATCCCTATGTTTTCTGGATCGGCGTGGGCACACCGATTCTCCTGGGCGCCTTCGGCCGGTCCTGGATCCACGCTGCTGCGTTCGCGGGCGCCTTTTTTTTCTTCATCGTCGGATCCAAGCTGCTCCTGGCGCAGCTCGTTCACCGATCAGGCGCGTTTTTGAGCGGCGGCATGTACCGCTGGACCCTGCGCATCCTCGGCCTCCTGCTCATCGCCTATGCCATCATGTTTTTCAGGGACGGGCTCTCGAGGATCGGATATTAGCCATGCGCGGATCCCGGTGGTGCTGTTTTTGGACAAATCCTCTGGTGTTGGGCAAGTTGGCATTATGTTAGGCACGCGTGACGGGAGGTGGTGCTGAGTGGAAAACAACGTCGATATTACAGCGGACTGGGTACACGGTTTGATCCGTGATTTCATTGCCGCTTCGCCCCACAACACCATGCGGAACAAAACCGGGGACCCTGCGTGGGACGACGCTTTGGTCGGGTTTGCTTCCGGCGCGGACCCGATTTGGCAGCAGTACAAGGAGTATGTCGGCCCTTTCCACTGGACCCCGTGGGAGGTCTTCAACCAGCACTGCCCCAGGGAGTCCGCCGGCGCCGAGGAACTCACCGTCGTTTCGTGGGTCTTGCCCCAGCGGGAGGCGGTCCGCACAGCCAACCGCAGGGCCAAGCGGTATCCATCCGAAGCGTGGGCCCGGATCAGGGTCTACGGCGAGGAGTTCAACGTCGCCCTGCGTCGCCACGTGGCCGAAAGCCTTAAACAGGCAGGCCATGCCGCCATCGCCCCGATGCTGGTTTCCAACTGGACCATCGTCAAATCCGAACGGTTCTCCTACGCATCCTGCTGGTCGGAGCGCCATGCCGCCCATGCGGCCGGCTTAGGCACGTTCGGTTTGTGCGACGGGCTTATCACCGCCAAAGGCAAAGCCATGCGGGTAGGGTCCGTAGTTGCCAGGATATCGATCCAGCCGACTCCCCGGCCCTATTCCAACCACCGTGCCTATTGTCTGTTTTTCGCCAACGGAACGTGCGGCAAATGCATGGATCGTTGCCCGGCCCGCGCCATTACCAGGACCGGCCACGACAAGGAGAAGTGCCGGCAGCACCTTGCCCGCTCCAGAGAGTATGTCAAAAAGACCTACAAATTCGAGGGGTATGGTTGTGGATTGTGCCAGGTGGGTGTGCCGTGCGAGTCGGGCATACCGGTAAAATCGGCCCGGGAGGCTCTCGAGCGTGGCGAGTTGCCGCCTCCGCCGCCGCCTCTGGCGTGAGTCCGGCCGGCCGGCGATCGGCCCTGATTTTGTCGACCGGGGCAGTGGATCAATTCACTGCCTCGGTTTTTTTGGACCGATGAAATGGGGTCGGGTTTTTGGGATTGTTTGACGAAAGAAAAAGCCCCCTTGACACAATGCCACATTGTGGTTAACAGCCAGAATATATAATACGCGACACAAGCCGCCAACAGATCCCGCAGCTGATGATCCGGCACCGACTACCCTGCTGATTTTAAAATCCTGTTGACGACTCTATTTTAAGGCAAAAAGCATCATTTCCAAAAACCCAATCGGTCGAAGTTCCGGTTTTAAGCGGGCCGGTCACGGCTCCCTGAGGCATTCGACAAGGGAGAAAGACGATGTCAACGGCAACCAAGGCATTCCTTCCCAAGAATCCGCTTTTTGCCGCGCGCGTGTTTGAAACCTTGATTAGAGAGGCCGAACAAAACGCGCGTGAGCTTTCGGAAGCGTTGCAGCAGAAGACCGCGATCAGCGAGATCCTGCGTGCGATTTCCAGCTCACCGACCGATGCCCAATCGGTGCTGGATACCGTTGCCGAAGCCGCCGCACGGTTGTGCGATGTGACGAACGTGGAGATCTTTCAGGTCGAAGGTGATGAGGTTCGGCTGGTGGCGAAGCACGGGCACTACCGGATATGGCCGATAGGGTTTTCCTTCCGCATCAGCCGCGATTTGGTAGTGGGACGAACGATTGCAGATGCCGCCTCTGTCCATGTGCATGACCTCCAGGCGGAGGAGACCGAATTTCCGCAGGGCGCGGCCTATGCGAAGCAGTACGGGCATAGAACGGTGTTCGCCACCCCGTTGCTGCGCGAGGGGGCGGCGATCGGGGCGATTCTGATCCGCAGGTTGGAGATACAGCCGCTTACGGACAATCAGATCGCGCTGCTCAAGACCTTTGCCGACCAGGCGGCCATTGCAATCGAGAACGTTCGGCTTTTCAGGGAAATCCAGGAAAAAAGCCGCAAGGTGGAGGAACAGGCGAAAGAACTTTCCGAATGGAATGCGGCGCTCGAAACCCGTGTGGCGGAGCAAGTGGACAAGATCGAGCGGCTCTCAAGGCTGGAACATGAACTTGCCTTGGCGAGTGAAATCCAGAAAAGCATGCTGCCGAGGTCCATTCCACATCTTGAGGGTTACGAATTGAGCGCGCGGATGATTCCGGCCAAGTCCGTCGGCGGCGACTTCTTCGATTTTATTCCGCTGGGAGAAAATTTGATGGGGATTGCGGTGGGCGATGTCGCCGACAAGGGCGTACCGGCGGCCCTGTTCATGGCCATGGTGCGGAGTCTGCTGCGTGCCGAAGCCCACCCAGGCCGGACTCCCGAGAAAGTGCTCCGAAGTGTAAGCCGCCACCTCATGGATATGAACGACAAGGAGATGTTCGTCACCATTTTATTCGGGATCTTGAACGGAGCCGCCCATCAGCTTCATTATGCGCGGGCGGGCCACGAAGCTCCCATTTTTTTCGACCGGCAGGGTTCAGTTAAGCGCATGCCCAAGACCAACGGACAGGCCTTGGGAATATTTGCCGAGATCACTTTGGACGAACAGACGGTCGACCTTCCCATCGGCAGTCTGCTGTTGATCTATACCGACGGAGTACCGGATGCCGCCAACCGACAAAATGTCGGCTTCGGATTGGATGGGGTCGTCCGCACGGTGGGCCAACTGACGGGCTCATCGGCTCAAGTGGTCGGGGATGAGTTGATCCGGGCGGCAAACGAGCATCAGGCCGGCGCACTGCAGCACGACGACATGACCGTTTTGGTGGTGCGAGCGGTTTAACCGGATTGTTTCCGAGAAGGCCCCGTTGGGGCTCACCCTCGTCTTGATGATGCGCCCGGCTCCCTCTGCACCGTGGCTTCCGAAAGAGATGCACGGGAAGCCGATGGTCGCCATACGTGCCTGCTGCAGCGGGCGACCCGAGGAGGGGGCGAAAGTGGTTGCCCCGATCAAGTCGTTCGGGAAACCGATCGGTGACGTCCTGCCTGCCTGAGAAAACGGCGCCGGCGTTTGATTTGCGCGCGTCTTCGCCTTCTGCTATAAAACCCGGACAGCGTGTGCAGGATCACAGGGGAGGCGGAAAATGGACCCAAGGGTCAGAGCGGCAATCGAGGCGGCGGTGGTTCAGGAGCCCTTTGCGCGATCCATGGGGATCGAGCTCCGCAAGCTGGACGACGGTTATTCCCTGGTGGAAATGGTCTATGATCCCTCGCGCCAGAACAACATCTACGGCCGCGCCCACGGCGGGGCGGTCTTCGGCCTGATCGACGAGGCCTTCGAGACGGCCGGCCAGACCGACGGCACGGTGGCCGTGGCCATGAACGTCAGTGTGACCTATGTCTCCAGCCCGGAACCCGGCGCCCGCCTGCGCGCCGAGGCCCGACGCGTCGCCCGGACCAAACGCACCGCCGCCTACGACATCAAAGTCGCCGATGCCGACGGCCGCCTGCTAGCCGTCTGCCAGGCGCTGGCCTATCGCACCGGAAAACCCATCCCCTTTCTTTGAACGCCAACGGGCGGGTCCGCGGCGTTTGCCGTCACTCGTTCCAGAGGCCTTTTTCGAGCAGGACCGCCCGCAGCGTTTTCAACGCCTGGTTCGCGGCCGGGACGCCGCCGTAGACCAGCGTCTGGAAAATCACTTCGGCAATTTCCTCCGGGGTGCAGCCCACGTTCAGTGCGGCCTGGATGTGCAGCTTGAGCTCGTCCAGGCGTGAGAGCACCGTGAGGCAGGCCACGGTGACGAGCTGGCGGGTCTGGTGCGGGATCTTCTCCCGGGCGTACATCCGGCCGGTGATGAAAAGGGAGAGGTCCTTGGCGAGGTCCTTGTCGAACGCCTTCCACAGGTCGAACGGCCGCTCGTCCCGCACGCCCTTGAAGTAAAGCTCGGCCGTCTGCTTGGTCTTCTCGACAATGTCTTTGCTCACATGCACAATCCTTTCAGTGACCCATCGTTGATGCGCAGCGAACCGGCAGGCGCGGCATTTACCAGAGGGGGACGACGTTGTGAAAAGCCCGAGATCAAGGCGCGCAAAGCCCGCAGCACGAGGCGTACGCCAGTACGCCGCAGTGCTCGCGGGGTGCAGCGCAACGCAAAGATCGGGTTTTGCACGACGTCGTCAGACGATCGAATAGTTGGGCCCTCCCCCCCCTTCCGGACACACCCAGGTGATATTGTTGAACGGGTCCTTGATCTCGCAGGTCTTGCAGTGCAGGCAGTTGGAAGGGTTCAGCTTCAGCCGCGGCGCGCCCCCTTCTTGCACCTCGATCTCATACACCTGGCCGGGGCAGAAACGGGTGCAGGGGCTGCGGAACGTCTGCCAGCAGCGCGTCGTGCACAGGTCCCGGTCGGGGATGTGCAGGTGGCAGGGTTGGTCCTCCTCGTGCTTGGTGCCGGAGAGATACACCCCGGTGAGCTTGTCCAGGTAGAGGGTGCCGTCGAGGTCCTGAACCTGCGTCGGCGGCCGCAGGCGTCCCGCGTGCAGGGCCGAGGCGTCGTCGCTGATCTTCATCGGGTCGACGAACCCGCGGCCGCCGGTGACGAACTGGGCGCCCAAGGCGATGAATTTGCCGATGCCCTTCCGCGAGAGGGCCTGGCCGAAATTGCGGGCGGCGTAAAGCTCGTCCCGGATCCAGCTGCGGTCCACCTGGGCGCGGAAGCCCCCGAGGGTCGCGATGGAGGCGTCGCCCTGGTCCAGGGCCGACAGGATGGTCTCGGCCGCGAGCATGCCGGATTTCATGGCGGTGTGGATGCCCTTCAGCCGCTGGACATTCAGCATGGAGGCGCTGTCCCCTACGAACAGCGCCCCGTCGACCGCCAGCTGCGGCATGGTGTACCAGCCGCCGGCCGCGAGCGTCTTGGCGCCCTGCTGGAGCACCTTGCCGCCGGCGATGATGTCTGCGATCAGAGGGTGCTTTTTGAACCTCAGGAATTCCTGGTAAGGCTCGAGCATGGGGTCCTCGTAATCCAGGCCCACGACCAGCCCGAGCGACACCCGGTTTTCCTTCATCCGGTAAAGGAACCCGCCCCCCTTGGTGTCGAGCCCCAGCGGATAGCCGAAGGTGTGCAGCACCGTAAAGGGGGAAGTGAGGAACGGGCTCGCCGCCGGGATCTCGATCACTTCCTTCACCGCCGTTTCGAACACCTGCGGCATCTTGCCCTGGAACACGCCGAGCTTTTTGTCGATCTCGCGGATCAGGCTCCCCTTGGGCCCCTCGCCCAAGACCGTCACCTTCGCCAGCAGGTCGACCCCGGGCTCGAAGTTGGATTTCGGCTGGCCCTCCTTGTTGACACCCTTGTCGCCGGTGCGCACGCCGACCACCCGCCGGCCGCTCTCGTCGTAGAGCGCCTCCACGCCGGCAAACCCCGGAAAGAGGTTCACCCCCAGCTCCTCGGCGACGGAACCGAGCCACGCGCAGAACTTGGAGAGGCTGATGGCAAAACACCCCGCGTTGTGCATGTAGGGGGGCGTGTAAGGCAGCCGGAACTGCCCGGTGGCCGTCAAATAGAAGACGCCGTCCCGCAGGTCGGCTTCCTCGATCGGGCAGCCCTTCTCACGGAAGTCCGGCAGCAGTTCCTGCAGCGCCCGGGGGTCCAGCACCGCCCCGCTCAAGGAATGGGCGCCGATCGACTCGGCTTTTTCAATGACGCAGACTTCGACCTCGCGGTTCTGCGCTTGCGCGAGTTTTTTCAGATGGATGGCACCGGCCAGGTTGGCCGG
The DNA here is from genome assembly GCA_025454075.1 of Desulfobacterales bacterium. The sequence goes on from JALOPD010000049.1 coordinate 13,416, forward strand.
CCCCGCGCCGACAAAAAGAGCATCGAATTCCAGCTTTTCGCGTTCCATGGCGGGTCTCTCCGCGATGTCGTTACGATTTTAATTTTTTCACCGCTTCGGTGATGGCCGGCAGAAGCTGAAAAATGTCTCCCGCCACCCCGAAATCGGCCTTGGAAAAAATGGGCGCCTCCGGGTCCTTGTTGATGGCCACGATCATCTTGGAGGTGGACATGCCGGCCAGATGCTGGATGGCGCCGGAAATGCCGCAGGCGATGTAAAGGGCGGGGGACACAACCTTGCCGGTCTGTCCGACCTGGTCGGCGTGCTTGCGCCAGCCCTCGTCCACCGCGGAGCGCGAGGCGCCCACGGCCCCGCCGAGCGCGGCCGCCAACTCTTCGATCGGCTGGAAATTGCCGCCGGTGCCCCGGCCTCCCGACACGATGACGGCGGCTTCGGTCAGCTCGACCTTGCTGCCGGTGTCCATCAGCTTCTCCATGACCACGGTCTTGACCTCGCCCATCTGAGGGGCGGGTTTTTCCAGAGCGCTCTCCTTCGACGTCTCGGCGATGGCCATGACGTTGGGCCGCACGACGATGATCTGGGGCGAGCCCTGAATCTGGACGTCTGCGAAAATCTTGCCGCCGAAGATCGGCCGCGTGCAGGTGAGCACGCCGTTCTGAAGCGCAACGGCCGTGCAGTCCATGGCCAGCCCCGCATCGAGCCGGGCCGCCAGGCGCGCGGAGAGGTCCTTGCCCTGGACCGAGGCGCCGGTGATGATGACCGCCGGGTCCGCGGCCTTGATCAGGGCCGCCAGGGCGTTCGTGTAGGCGTCCGTCCGGTAATCCGCCAAGGCGGGGTCGTCCAGGGCCACGATCTTGTCCGGGCCGAACTTTTTGATTTCCGCCGCCAGAGCGTCCACCCCCGCGCCGAGAACAACGGCCGTCAGCGGGCAGCCCAACCCGTCGGCCATGCGCCGGCCTTCACTCACCACCTCGTAGGACACCTTGCGGAACTTGCCGTCCCGCTGCTCGGTGATTGCCATCACACCTTGTGCCATATGCGTCTCCTTTTCTAAGGTCTTCCGGTCAGATCAGTTTGGCCTCATCGTGCAGGACCCGCACCAGCTCGGCGGCCGCGGCCTGCGGCGTCTCCCCGGTGATCATCCGCACCGCCTTGCGCTGCGGCGGCAGGTGGAGCGCCTTGACGACGACCTTGCGGCCGGCGGCGCCGACCGCCGCCGGGTCGATTCCCAGGTCGGCGAGGGTTTTCACTTCCAGCGGCTTTTTCTTGGCCTTCATGATGCCCGGAAGGGAGGCATACCGCGGGTCGTTCAACCCGCGCTGGGTGGTGAACAGCGCCGGCAGCGGGGCCTCCACGACGACCGTGCCCCCTTCGACGACGCGGTGGCAGCGGATCCTGCCGTCCAGCAGCTCGGCTTTCACCACGAGGGAGATGTGCGGGATCCCCAGCAGCTCCGCCACGGCCGCGCCGACCTGGTAGTTGTCCTCGTCCACGGCCCGCTGGCCGGCGATGATGAGCTGGAAGGGCTGGTTTTTCAAAGCGGCGGCCAGGATCTTGGCCGTGGCCAGCGCATCGCCGCCTTCCGCCTTGGGGTCGTTCACGAGCAGGCCCTTGTCGGCGCCCATGGCGAGCGCCGTCCGGATGGTCTCCTGGGCCTTCTGCCCGCCCACGCACAGAACGGTGACGGCGCCCCCCTTCGCCTCCTTGATGCGCAGCGCCTCTTCAACGGCCAGTTCATCGTAGGGGTTCATGACCCACTTGATGTCGTCCTTCTTGATGGATACGCCGTCGCCGGCGATCTGAACCATCGACTCGGTGTCGGGTACCTGCTTGACTAAAACAACGATGTCCATGCCGCTCTCCTTTCAATATGACGTCTGCCCGTCAGCCCGGCGCCCGAAAAGAATTGTCTCCGCCGACGGGCTGACCGGTGACCGGCGGACGGGTGACGGTTCTACCGGTTTGCCTTGCGGATGCCGAGTTGGTCGAGGGCGATGATCCACTTGCAGATGTTGGCCGACCCCTCGACCATGGTGTAGGTCGGGGCGTCGCGGAAGTACCGGGCCACGGGGTACTCCGTGGAATACCCGTAGGCTCCCAGGATGCGCATGGCGTAAGTGGCGCACTTGGTGACGACCTCGCCCGCAAAGTATTTGGCTTGGGCCACATCCAGGCCGTTTTCATGCCGGCCCTGGTCCTTGGCCCAGGCGGCCTTGTAGACCAACAGGCGCGCGGCCTCGATCTCGGCCGACATCTGCGCGATCATGTCCTGGTTCATCTGGAATTCGCCGATCTTCTTGCCGAACTGCTTGCGGGTGTTGGCGTACTTGACCGCCGCGTCGAGGCAGGCCTGGGCCAGACCCACGGCGCCGGCCGCCGCCGACAGCCGCGTCTGGTTGAGCGAGCTGAAGACGATCTTGGCGCCGTCGCCCGGCGCGCCCAGGATGTTCTCCTTGGGGATCCGGCAGTCGGCGAGAAAGACCTCGCCCGTCGGCGAAGAGTGCGAGCCCATCTTGTCCAGTTGGGACGTCTTGACGCCGTTGAAGTTTTTCGTCTCGAGCACGAAGGCGGACAACCCCTTGGACTCCTTGGAGCGGTCGGTGTAGGCATAATAGATGAGCACGTCGGAGACGTGGGCGTTGGAGATCCAGGTCTTGGAGCCGTTCACCAGCCAGTGGTCTCCCTTGTCCTCGGCCGTGGACCCCATGGCCATGACATCCGAACCGGCATCCGACTCGGTAATGGCGAACCCGCCGAGATAATCGGCGCTCACCAGCTTGGGGATGTATTTCTTGCGCAGCGCCTCGCTGCCGTATTTGTAGATGGTGTAGGCGCAGCCCAGGGACTGCATATTGATCTGCACCCGCAGGGAACTGGAGGCCCGCGCGATCTCCTCGCTGATGATCATGGCCGCCAGGAACCCCATGCCCTCGCCGTCGTATTCCTCCGGGATCACCGCCCCGAAGAACCCCAGCTCGCCCATGGGCTTGATGGCTTCCTTGTAGGGGAAGTGGTGCTTGGCATCCCACTCGTCGGCATAGGGCGCAATCTTTTTCTCTGCGAACTCCCTGACGGCTTTCCGCAGCATTTCCAATTCTTTTGAAAGAGAGAAATCCATTAGACCTCCTACGGGATAAGGTGACGCGACACGACCTGAATGCCTGAAGAGCAGACGTTTCGCGTTTTTAGCCTATCTTGAGGACGGGTACAAGCCCTTTTTGGCGATAACCTCCCCCCGGTCTTAAGACAACCGCAAGGCCGGCGCCGCCGGCAAATGGGTGTGCGTCCCAGCACTTCCGGCGCCGTGGATTCGGCGGGACCATTTTTGAATTGTATTCGACCGCAACATGGGATAACGGACAAATCCTCAACGCAGGCCGGCGCATTCACCTCCGGCCGAGAGGAGGTTCATGGCTCACCCGGACGAAACTCGCTTCCGCGAGCTGGGCCGCCGCGTGCCCCCCGGCACCCGGCTACGGCTTGCAACCACCGCCGACTCCCGCAGCTCCGACCTGTCGGAGTTCTGTCGAAGGCTGTCCGCGTGGGTGCCGCAGGTCTCCGTCCTCATGGAGGAAACGGCCGACGGGCCATACCCTTTTTTGATCCTCCCCAGCGGGGTGCGCTACATGGGCGTCCCGGCCGGCACGGAGGTGGAGCCTTTCGTCGACGCCCTTGCCTCAATTACCCCGCCCCGCCGGTCCGGCGAGCTGGCCGAGCGCCTGAAGCGCATGGGCCTTCCGGCCGCCCTGGACCTCTACGTCATCCCCGAGTGCCGGCACTGCCCCGAGGCCGTCCGCCGGCTCATGCCCCTGGCGGAAGCGGTCGACCGGGTGCGGCTCACCGTCATCGACGGCGCGCTTTTCCAGGAGCTCGCGCAGCGTCAGGGGATCCGCGCCGCGCCCACCCTCCTGCTGGATGGGCAGTTTCGTTGGACGGGGTCGTTTGATCTGAAGGAGGTGGTGGCCCTCATGGAGACGCGGGACCCGGTGTCCCTGGGTCCCTCCTCTATCGAACTCATGCTGAAGGAGGGGGCCGCACGGCGGGTGGCGCAGCTGATGGCCGGCCGCAACGCGCTCTTTCCGGCCATCGTCGAGCTGCTCTGCCGGGAACAATGGCCGGTGCGCCTCGGCGCCATGGTGGCCGTGGAGGAGCTTTACGCGCTGCGCCCGGAACTGGCGCGGCAGGTGATCGAACCGCTCTGGGACCGGTTCGAGGCGGTTTCCGAGCCCGTCAAAGGCGACATCCTTTACGTTTTCGGCGAAATCGGGAAGGCGACGCTCATCCCCCGGCTGACATCGCTCCTGCAGGCCGAGATGTCCGCCGGCGTCAGGGACGCCGCGGCCGAGGCGTTGGCAAAGCTGAGCAACGAATAAAAAAAGCCCCGGCCGAACGGCCGGGGCTGGAACGGGCGGGAACCGTTTATTCCGATTTTTCCTCGGATGCTTTTTTGGCCCGGGGTTTCTTGGCCGGAGCCGCCGATGCTTCCTCGGCGGGGGCTTCCCCTCCGGCCGCCTTCTTGCGCGGCGCCCGTTTGGGCTTGTCCGCGGCGGGGGCGGCCTTCTCTGCCTTTTCGTCGTCGGCCGTTTCCTTGGCCTTCGGGGCTTTGGCGGCGGCCTTCTTCTTGGCGCCGGCGGCCTTGGCGGTTGTTTTCTTCTTGCCCTTTTTCTTCTTTTTCGCTTCTTCTTCGCCGCCGATGAGCTCCACGAGCGTCATCGGCGCGGCATCGCCGGGGCGGATGCCCACCTTGGTGATGCGCGTGTATCCGCCGGCCACCTTGCCGAAACGCTCGGCGGCTATTTCGAAGAGATGGTGCACCACCGCCGGTTCCTGGACGATCGCCAGCGCTTGGCGCCGGGCGTGCAGGTCCCCGCGTTTGGCCAGGGTCACCATGCGGTCCGCCCAACGGCGCAGCTCCTTGGCCTTGGTGTCGGTGGTGCGGATGCGCTCGTATTTCAGCAACGAGGTCACCAGATTTCTGAACATCGAGTTCAGGTGACCCGTTTTGCGACTCAGCTTGAGTCCGGCCTTGCGATGTCTCATAGAACCGATTACGCTCCTTCCTCAGTCTCTTCCACGGGTGGCGAGAACCCCTCCATCTTCATCCCGAGGGAAAGGCCCATTTCGGACAACACGTCTTTGATCTCGTTCAGCGACTTGCGCCCGAAGTTCTTGGTCTTCAACATTTCGGACTCGGATTTGCTCACCAGCTGCCAGATCTTGTGAATGTCGGCGTTCTTCAGGCAGTTGGCGCTGCGAACCGACAGCTCCAGTTCGTCCACGCTGCGCAGCAGGTTCTCGTTGTATCGCGGTTTGTCCCGCGAGTCGGATTTCAGATTGAACTCAGGCTCGCGCCCCTCATCGAAGGTGATGAACATGTTCATCTGTTCCTTGATGATCTTGGCGCCGTAGGCCACCGCGTCCTCCGGCTTGATGCTGCCGTCGGTCCAGATCTCCATGGTGAGCTTGTCGTAGTCGGTCCGCTGACCGAGGCGTGCGTTGCCGACGACATAGTTGACGCGCTTGATGGGCGAAAAAACCGCGTCGATCGGGATCGTGCCGGCCGGCGCCTCCTCGTCCTTGTTGCTCTCCGCCAGGGAATAGCCTTTGCCGACCCTGACGGTCATGCTCATCTTCAGCACCGCCTTCTCCGAAAGCGTCGCGATGTGGTGCTTGGGGTTGAGGACGGCGCATTTGCCGTCGTCGCTGAGGATGCTGCCGGCGGTGACTTCCCCTTCGCCGGAGGCGTCGATGCGCACGGTCCTCGGCTTGGAATCGTCCACCTTGAAGCGCACTTCCTTGAGGTTGAGGATGATCTCCGAGACGTCCTCCTGGACGCCGGGAATGACGCTGAACTCGTGCATCACCCCCTCGAATTTGACCGACGTGATCGCCGCCCCGTGAAGCGAGGAGAGGATGATCCGGCGCAAGCAATTGCCGATGGTGACCCCGAACCCGCGCTCCAGCGGTTCGCAGACAAACTTGCCGTACGTCGGGTTGCTGGTGACCTGGACCTTGTCCGGCTTTATCATCTGCTGCCAATTCATGTACATGAGTGCATCAGACGGCATGGTGTGTTCTCCTCATTTCCTCAGTGTGGGATGCGCCGGGCGGACCCGGCGGCCCGGCATCCGCCGTGAAAAAGCGTTCTCGCCGCTCCGGTTACTTCGAGTACAGTTCGACGACGAGCTGCTCCTGCATCGGCATCGTCAGGTCTTCGCGCACCGGAAGGCTCTTGATCATGCCCTTGAGGTTGTCTTTTTCAAGATCCAGCCACTGGGGGATCCCCCGCCGGACGACGGCGTCCAGGGAGTCCTGGATCAGCTGAATCTTTTTGCTGCGCTCCCGGACCTCGACCGCGTCCCCGACTTTGACCTGAAAGGAGGGGATGTTCACCTTCCGGCCGTTCACCGTGAAATGGCTGTGCTGAACCAGTTGGCGAGCCTGCGTGCGTGAATTGGCGAATCCCAGACGATACACCACGTTGTCGAGCCGGCGTTCCAGGGCCACCAGCAGGTTGGTGCCGGTGATGCCCTTTTGGTGGTCGGCTCGCTCGAAGAATAGATGAAACTGCTTTTCGGAGAGGCCGTAGATCCGCTTGATCTTCTGCTTCTCCCGCAGCTGAATGCCGTAGTCGGACGCCTTGCGGCCGCGGCGCTCGCCGTGCTGGCCCGGCGGGTAGGAGCGCCGGTCGAACGCGCACTTATCGGAATAGCATCGATCTCCCTTGAGAAAGAGCTTGACATTCTCGCGCCGGCAGATCCGGCAATCGGAACCCCTGTTGTTGGCCAAAACGTCCTCCCTGTGCTTCCCTGAATGTGGCTATGAGTGCATCACCTGCCCGACCTGCCTCGAGACCTACACGCGCCGGCGTTTGGGCGGCCGGCAGCCGTTGTGCGGGACGGGGGTGACGTCTTTGATCGATGTGACGTTGAAACCCGTGTTCTGCA
>JALOPD010000241.1 GCA_025454075.1 Desulfobacterales bacterium
TGCGCATGAGGACGTCGCGGCCGATGAACACCGCCACGTTGAGCCCCTGGCGCTTCTCCACCGGCTCGCCCCCGGGCGTCTTCGGCGGCTGGCCGGTCAACACGAGCGCGAGCAGATCCGCATCCGGAAGCGGCGGGACCGAGGTGAGCAGGACCGATGGCTCGTCATAGGGCCCTTGCACGACGGCCGTGATGTCGTATCCGATCATGCGCGCGCTGCCGACCATGTCCAGTTTCGGCCGGCCGGGGTCGACGGCTTCGAAATGGATCACGCCGCTGTCGAACTGCATCCGGCCGGCGGGCAGATACAGCCGGGTGGGGTCCAGGTAGACTTTCCCGACCAGCTCCGGCGCTTCGCCGGTCCCGACCAGGCGGAGGTCCGGACGGACGGCGCCTCTCACCAGGTTGTTCTTGATCCGGAACGGCTGGCGTACGCCGACCCGCACGTCGAAGCGCATGTCCCGCAGCGGCGCAGTGTCGAACGAAAAAAGCGCGAACCCGGGACCGGCCTTCGGTCTGGCCGAGCCGGCCGTCAGTCCTTCCGCCAGTCCGAAGTTCTTCGCGAAAAGGCCGTCCGTGATGGCCAGCTCTCCGGAGAGCACCAGCCGCTCCATCGGCCCGGCGAGCCGCAGATCCGCGTCGGCCCGCGCCCGGAGCGCCTGGCTGCGCTGCAGCAGCAGGTTCCGGCCGGCCAGCCGGAGGTCCGCGACCGGCTTGCCGTCCAATGCCAGAATGTCGGTGATCGAGCCGGTCAGCTCGAACGGAGCGCCGCCCAGCTCGCCGCGCAGGGAGCGGATCGCGACGTCCCGGCCGGCGAGGCCGGCGTCGAGACTCAGCGCCTGCACCGGCGGCAGGTCCGCTTCCGGCCGCAGCTCGCCGTCGGCGAGTTGGAGGCGGCCCTGCAGGCGCGGGTCGCGCAGCGACCCCTCGATCCGCACCTCGGCCTCCAGAGAGCCGGTCAGCCGGCGGATGTCCTTCAGGCCGCGCGCCAGCCAGCCCAGATCGGGCGCGCTCAGGCGGCCGTCGAAGGCCACGGTGCCCGCGGGCGGCGGGCCGCCGGCCGCCCACTGATTGAAAGACGGATAGTCCTGCCAGTGGCCCGAGCCCTCGATCCGGGCATGGGCGGATTGGATGTCGAGCGTCCGGAGCAGGATGCGACGCGCATCGACGGCCATCTCGACGCGCGCCTGGTAAGGGCCGGGCGGTGCGAGCATCGATTGCCCGGAAGGGGTCACGTCCCGTCCGGCCACCCGCAGTGCGCCGCGCGGTGCGTTCCAGGCGCCCTCCAGCTCCAGCCCGGCTTCGATCGCCCCGGCAGCGATCGGCCAGGCCGGCGCCAGCCGGCGCAGCAGCTCCTGATCCGGAATGCTCGCCGCGGCCGTCAGGGCCAGCGCGCCCGGCGGCAGCAGCGGGTCGCCCGTCGGGTCGATCGGCAGCGCGCCGGCCAGCGTAACCCGGTGACCGGCCGGGCTGGTCCAGTCGCAGGCGTCGATCTGCAGCCGCCGGCCGGCATAGCTCAGGTCGAAACGCCCGGCCAGGGTCAGGGGCTCGCCCTCCGCGCCCAGCCGGCGGACGGCGCCCGTCAGGCGGAGTTCAGGCGCGGCGGGGGTTCCACCCAGGCGCAGCGAGGCGTCCATCCCGTCGGCTCTCAGGGGCAGGCCGGTCAGCCGGCTCAGCCAATCTCCGGTGTTCACCTCCGTCAGCTCGGCGGTCAGCTCGGACCGGCCGTCGACGGCCAGCTGGCCGGCCACCACGATGCGTCCCCGCGGGCCGCCGGCCGCGAAGCGGTCGACCAGCAGACGGCGCCCGGTCTCGTAACGCATGTGCGCGGGCGACTCCAGGGCCAGGAGCGGTTCTTCGCCCTTCAGGCTGAATTCGCTCAGCGTCGCCTCGATCAGCGTGCCGGCGGGGTTCCACGTCAGGCGGCCGGCCGCCCGCAGCGCTCCGGCCGGCGTCAGGGTCTCGGCCGCCTCGATCGTCGCCTGGCGTCCGGCGCTGCGCGCCTGGATACGGGTGTCCCGCAGCGGAACGTCGCCGACCCCGATCCGTTCCAGCGCGAGCGCGAGCGCGACATCCGGCTGGTCGAGCGCACCGGCGGCGTCGACCGTCGCCGCGGCCCGCCCGCGCACCCGGCTCCACTGCGGGGCCAGCGCGTCCAGATAGGGGCCGACCTCCGCACAGGCAAGCTGCAGCCGGCTGGCGCCGAGACGGCCGGTGGCGAGGTCGTAGCTGCCGTGGACCTCCAGCCGGTCGCCGGCCTGGGCCAGCTTGACGGAGTGCGCCGTGACCGTGCTGCTCTTTTTGGAGATCCGCATCACGCCGCTGCCGAAGCGCTGGCCGCGCAGGCGCAGATCGTCGAGCGCCGCGCTGAGCTCCCCGTCCGGCGAGCTCCAGTGGCCGCTCAGGCGGGCCTCGCCCTGGGCGCGGCCCTGGATCCGCGTCCGCGCGCCGGCGGCCTCTGGCAGGTAGGCGCCGAGCCACTCCATGTCGGCGATCGCGAACGCGAGCTCGGCCGTATCGATCTGCCCTTCCGGCAGCCGCAGGCGGCCGTGGCCGCTGAGCGTGTCCGCTCCCCGGCGGATGGCGAGCTTTTGGACCAGGACCTGCTGCGGCGTGCAGCGCACGGTTACGGACAGCTCCCCCACGAGCATGGCGCCGATGCCGAGGCGTTCGGCGGAGAGCGCGGCCTCGGCTTCCGGCCGGCCGTGGGTGCCACCGATGGCGGCGTCGGCCTTGAGGCTGCCGGCCAGCGCGACGATCGGCAGGACACGCGCGAGGCTCTCCAGGTCGGGGAGGTCCAGGCGCAGGGCGCCCTTGAGTGGAGTGTCGGGCGCGGCCGGCGGGAGCCGGGTGTCCAGATCCTCGAGGGTGACGCGGTTCGGCCCCGCGGCCAGTTCGCCGCGGGGGACGTGGAGGTGGCCGGCGTCATAGCGCCCCGAGAGCTCCAGGCGATGCGGCGGGATACCGGCGGGCGGGGCGTGGTCCGTCAGACCGAGCATGGTGAAAAGCCCGGGCAGATCGTGGCAGGCGAGCGCGAAGCGCCCGGAGAGCGCCGGCAGCAGCTCGCCCCAGGCGGCCTCCAGGAAATGCCGCAGGGGAGCGGCCGCTTCGCTGACCGTCAACCGGCTCTGTCCCGCGGCGGCCTGGAAATCGGCCAGTCGCAGCCACCCGTCCGCCAGGGAGGCGTCCGCGGAGGCCCGGGAGAGGTCGACGCCCCGAATCCGGGCGTCGAGCAGATCGAGCCGCAGGCGGCCGCCGGCGGCTTCCGGGCGGTCGAAAGGCACGGCCAGTTCGATATCGCCCGACAACCGTCCCGAAAACGGCTGGCCAAAAAGAGCGGCGATCGGTTCGATCGCTACCTGATCGGCGTTGAGCCGGAGGGCGAGGGTCGCGGCCCCGGCCTCGCCGGCGAGATCGATCCGGCCGCCGTCGAGCTGCAGCCGGGCGTCGAACGAAACCGGGTCGTCCGGCCCGGCCAGGCCGACGCGGCCGTTCGCCGCCACCCGGCCGCGGCCGAGGTTCAATGCGTGGATCGCGATCGAATCCGGCGTGAGCGCCAGCTCCGCCGTCATGGCGGTGCTGCCCGCCGCCAGCAGGGGATGGGACCAGCTCCACTCGACGGCGGACAACCGCGCCCGGCGGCCGCCGGCGGCGTCCCTGCCGGCATCCAGGGCGACCCCCTCGAACCGCGTGTATAGGTCGCCCCAGCGAATCGTGACCGCGGAATCGCGGACCTGCAGCGCCGGAATCGCAAGCGGCAGGAGCGGAGATGAGGCGGTTCCCGGCGAGGACGGGCCGCCGCGGCCGAGATCAAGCTCCGCCTGGAGCCCCTCGGCCTCGACACGCATGCCGTCGACGAAACCCGCCAGCCCCCCGGCAAGCGCCAGCGGCGAATAGCGGATGTCGAGACGCCTGGCCGCCAGCGCGGTCACCGGCCCCCCGGCGCCGGGGGTCACGGTCTGAAGGTCTTCGATCGCGATCCCCGTGAGGAGCGAGCCGCCGAGGCGGCCGATCGCCACCTCGAGGCCCAGCTCCTGCCGGAGCGCGTCCTGGATCAGTGCGGTCAGCCGGGGTGCGATCAGGCGGTCCCGCAGCCCGTAGGCCGCTGCCAGCAGGCCGATCAAAACCCCCAGGCCGATGAGGACCCCTTTTGCCTTGGCTTTCACTCCGACTCCAATCCAACCGGCGGGACGATCTGAATGAAGTCGGCTCAGGCGCCGCTGGTGAGGAACGCGGTCAAGGCGGAGTTGAAGGACTGCGCCTGTTCGATGTTGCTCAGATGCGAGGCGGACGGCAGGACGACCAGCTGCGAGCCGGCAACTCGCTCGTGGATGGCCTGGGAGGCCGCCACGGGCGTGCCCGGGTCATCCGCGCCGACCATGATCAGGGTGGGCCGCCGGATCCGGGAAAGCTCCCCCAGGTAGTCGAGCCTGCGGATGGCTTCGGTGCAGCCGATGTAGCCGGTTGCCGAGGTGGAGAGAAAGATGCCGCGGATCGTATCCACCCCCGGGCCGGATCGACGCAGGTAGTCGGCGGTAAACCAGCGCGCGAGGGTCGCGTCGGCCAGGGCCGCCAGGCCCTGGCTGCGGGCGGTGTCGATCCGCTCCTGAACGATCGGCTGGGCTGCGGGAGGCATGTAGGCCGAGGTGTCGCACAGCGCCAGGCGCTCCAGCCGCTCGGGATGACCCAGGGCCAACCCCTGGGCGATCATTCCGCCCATCGACAGCCCCACGAAGTGAACCTTCGCGATCGCCAGCGCATCCAGCAGGTCCACGGCGTCGCCGACCAGCTGCGCCAGGGTGTAGGGGCCCTCGGGGACGTCGCTGCCGCCGTGGCCGCGGGTGTCGTAGCGCAGCACGCGGAAGCGCCCGGCGAGCGCCTCCATCTGCGCGTCCCACATGTGCAGATCCGAGCCCAGCGAATGGCTGAGCATCACGACGGGTGCCTTCTCGGGGCCGGTCAGTTCATAGTTCGTGGTGATCGCAGCGGTCTTAATGCGCATGGCATCCTCCTTCGTCGATGACCCGGCGGATCAGGCCGGCCAGTTTCCGCGGGTCGTGCCGCACGATGCCGCCGGAGGTTTCGAGCAGGTCGTCGCTGTAAATCCGGCGCTTGCCCCAGCGGGGATCCCGAGGGTCGAGCTCCACGAACTCGGCCTTTTGCCTGCGGTACTGCTCCAGGAGGTTTTCGTCGGGCCGGGCCGAATTGTAGATGATCCCGTCCACCTCGCGTTGAAAGACGTCCTCCAGCCGCGCGACGAATTCCCAGCCGGTGAATTGATGCGTCTCGCCGAACTTGGTCATGATGTTCATCACGAACAGCAGCCGCCCGCGCGACTTCCGGAACGCATCCGCGACGCCGGGCACGATCAGACCCGGGATGATGCTGGTGAAAAGGTCTCCCGGTCCGATCAGGATGTAGTCCGCCCACCAGGCGGCGTCGATCACCGGCGGGTAGACGGAAATGCTCTCGCTGTGATGCGGCACCAGGAACACGTCCCGGATTTTCTCGCGCTGCGTGCCGCGGGGCACATCGATGGCGTTTTCGCCGAAGATGCGCGTGCCGTCGGTCAGCTCGGCCACCAGGGTGCCCGGGTCGATGGTCACCGGCAGGATCCGGCCGCGCACGTCCAGGATCTCGGCGAGCGCCTGGATCCCGGCCGGAAAGCTGCCGGCATACCGCGAGAGCATGGTCAGCAGCATGTTGCCGGCGTTGTGGCCTTTGAGGCGCCGGTCCTCGATGAAGCGCTTCAGGAGCAGGACGCGGGCCATTTCGCGATGC
>JALOPD010000242.1 GCA_025454075.1 Desulfobacterales bacterium
CCGCCAGCATCCGTTCGTCCGCGCGCCTCGGGCCTATGATCTGCAGGCCGAGCGGCAGGCCGGTCGGACCGCGCCCGGCAGGGATCGTGACGGCGGGAACCCCGCAGAGCGACCAGATCGTGCAGAAGGCCGGGTCACCGGTCTGAGTCAAGTCGGCGGGCGCCTCCCCGCGGGCGGACGGGGTGAAGACGCCGTCAAAGCCGCCCAGAAAGGCATCCAGCTCCTTTGTGAATTGATCTTTTCTCTCCAGCGCCCGGGCCAGGTCGGCGTCCGAAATGCCTCGGCCCTCGTCGATGAGGGCGTTCAACCGCAGGCTGAGCCTCGCGCGGTCCCTGCGCTGCAGCTCCGCGAACACCCGCGCCCCCTCGCCATACATGACGGTTCGATGGACGGCGTGGGCGTCGTTGAACGAGGGCGGCAACTCCAGTTCCTCGACCCGTGCGCCGACCAAGCGCAGACGCGCCACCATTTTCAGAAAATGCTCCTGGCCATAGGACTCCGCCAGATGCCAGACCGGCGAGCGCACGGCCGCCAGCCGCGGCGGCTGCACCATGACGGGCACGTCGCAGCCTATCCCGGCTTCCGGTTCCGCAAGCGCTGCCGCCAGGCAGGCGGCGTCCACGACGCTGCGGGTGAACACGCCCGGCTGGTCCAGACTCGGGCTGAAGGGGTGCACGCCGCTGAGCGCGATGAAGCCCGACGTCGGTTTGTATCCCACGACGCCGCAGAACGCCGCAGGTCGGATCATCGAGCCGTTCGTCTGGGTGCCGACCGCTCCCGGCAGAAACCCCATGGCGACCGCCGCCGCCGATCCGCTCGAGGATCCGCCGGGCGTGTGGGCCGGATTCCAGGGGTTGCGGGTCTTGCCCGGGGTAAAATAGGCGAATTCGGTGGTAACGGTCTTTCCCAGCACGAAGGCGCCGGCGGCCTCGGCACGCAGGACCAGCTCCGCCGATCGGGCCGGCACGTGGCCGGCATAGATCGGCGAGCCCATGGTGGTGGGGATGTCCCGGGTGGCGATGATGTCCTTGATGCCGAGGGGAACGCCGTGAAGGGTGCCCGGCTTTTCTCCGGACTTCAATTGGCGGTCGGCCCGCCGCGCGAGATCCAGAGCCCGCTGGGGATCCATCCATTGGAAGGCCTGCACGGTGTCTTCATGCCGTTCGATGCGTTCGAGCAGCGCCCGGGTCAGCTCCTCGCTGCTGAGTTCGCCCTGGCGGATGGCGTGGGCGGCATCACGGAGCCCCATGCAATGGAGGGGTTTCGTACTCATGGCAATTCTCCTACCGAAGGTTCTTTTCGTGGGAGTGGCTTTCCAGCCACGATCCTAAGTTCGAGGTTACTCGCCGGTCCGATCGCGGCTGGAAAGCCGCTCCCACATAAAAAAATCAAATTCACCGAAGCCTCTGACTTAGAAGGCTGCCGGGTCCTGGAAAAACGGCGCCCCAGGCCGTCAGCCCAGGCGCGCGGCCTCTTGGAAAGCGCAGCATATCGTAAGATATGTGAGCATTTACAAGAGGTCGTGCAACGCCGGATCACGGCCTGCGGCGCCGTTTTTCTATGGGTTGAGGAGATTGGGCGGCTTCCCCGTGGTGAGCGCCGCCACCAGGTTCTGGGCGGCCAGCATCGCCATGGCGTGACGCGTGGCTTCCGATGAGCTGGCGATATGCGGCGTCAGGACCACGTTCTGCATGGTTAGAAACTCCGGGTTCAGCGCCGGTTCGTTTTCGAAAACGTCCAGGCCGGCACCGGCCAGCCGGCCGCTTTTCAAGGCCGCCGCCAGGGCGGCGTCGTCCACCACGCCACCGCGCGAGGCGTGGATGAGGATGGCGGAGGGTTTCATCTTGGCGAGCTGCGGCGCCGCCACCACGTGGTGGGTCGAGGGGGCATAGGGCACGTGGATGGTCAGGATGTCGGCGCGGGCCAGGAGCTCGTCCATGCTCACGTAGGTGGCGTTGCAGGAACGCTCCGTCGCCGCATCGGCCGGCTGGGTGTCGTGGTACAGGACCGTCATGTCGAAGCCCAGCGCCCGGCGCGCCACCCGTCTTCCGATGCGGCCGAAGCCCAGGATGCCCAGGGTGGCGTGATGCACGTCCTTGCCCAGGAACTGCTTGAGATACCAGCCCTTCCACTGCCCGGCCCGTACGTGCGCGTCGGATTCCACGACTCTACGGGCCGTAGACAGGATCAGCGCCCAGGTGAAGTCCGCCGTGCTGTCGTCCAGAACGCCGGGCGTGTTCGTGGCCATGACGCCGGCCTTGGAACACGCGCTCAGATCGATGTTGTTGAAGCCGACGGCGATGTTGCACACCGCTTTGAGCTTGGGGCAGGTGGAGAGAAGGTTGGCATCGACCCGGTCCACCAGCGTGGTCATGGCCCCGATCTTGTCCGCCAAGTTTTTGGATAGCGTCTCGGCATCCATGGGCGTGTCCGCCTGGTTGTCGGTCACTTCGAAGTGCTGGCGCAGATAATCCAGCACGTCGTCGAAAATTTCGCGTGTCACTAATACGTTCGGTTTCATCGTTTCTTTATCCTTGGTAGACCAACGACGGCAGCCACAGCCCGATCTGCGGGAACAGGTACAGCAGGAGCAGCGCAAGCACCTGGATCGCCATATACGGCATCATCCCCATGAAAATCTGGTTCAGGGAAACATGCGGCGGCGCCACGCCTTTCAGATAAAAGGCGGCCATGGCCACCGGCGGCGACAGGAAGGCCGTCTGCAGGTTGAGCGCCACCAATAGCCCGAAGAAAAGCGGGTCGATGTTGAAGTGCGCGAGCAGCGGGATGAAAATCGGCATGAAGATGACGATGATCTCGGTCCACTCCAGGGGCCAGCCCAGCAGGAATATGATGACCTGGGCCAGTAGCATGAACTGGATCGGCGTCATGTCGAGCGACTTGACCCAGGCGTTGATGATCTCCTGCCCCCCGAGCAGCGCGAAAGCGGCGGCGAAAATGGCCGAACCGACGAACAGCCAGCACACCATGGCGCTGGTCTTGGCGCACAGGAAGACCGACTCCTTGACGCGGGTGAAGGTGAGCTGCCGGTAGGCGGCCGCCAGCACGAACCCTCCGAACGAGCCCATCGCCGCCGCTTCGGTCGGTGTGGCCAGGCCGACAACGATGGAGCCGAGCACCCCGAGGATCAGGAGTGCCAGCGGAAAGAACGAGCTCAGCAGCATCTTGAAGATTTCGAGCCGGACGAAAGTGAATATCGCGTAGAAGACGGCGAGGCCCACCGCGACGATGCTGAGCGTGACCCAGTAAGCAGTGGGAACGGGTTTGCGCTCTCCTTTCGCAACCTCCGCTGCGTTTGGCTGGCCCGCCTCCACCGCAGTGGACGCTTTCGGGGTTTCGGAAACAGCTCCGGCCGCAGGCGGAGCCTCCTGCTCGCCCTCGACCGGGGGCTCCTGCAAACCGCCGGCTTCCTCTTCCGGCTCCTCCAGGCCCTCGGCCTTC
Organism: Desulfobacterales bacterium; assembly: GCA_025454075.1. Next base: position 3,463 of record JALOPD010000242.1, read on the forward strand.
TCCTCCTGCGCCGCGAACCCCATCTCCTGCAACTCACTCGGCACCACGTAGTCCGGCGCAGTCAGGGCGAGATAGATCGAACCCATCAACAGGGCAGCCGCCAGCGCCGGCAACAGTGCAATAACCAGGTGGTTGACCAGGGTTCGCAGCGGAACCTCGGCGTTGCGCTTGCCCTTAAGCGCAGCAATCAGCCCGGCCATGACGTTGCGGCGGGTCCTGGAGATGATCTCCGCGAACCGCGGCAGGTCCACGCGCTGGTCCTCATCGGACAGCGGCGGCGCAATGCCCGGCCGGAGCTTCGCATTGACGGTGATCCATAAAACGTAGAGCGTCGCCAGCATGATGCCGGGAAAGAAGGCCCCGGCGTAGAGCTGCACCACCGACACACCGGCGGTGGCGCCGTAAAGGATCAGGAGCACCGACGGCGGGATCAGGATGCCGAGCGTGCCGCCGGCAGTCACCGCGCCCGCCGCCAGCCGGATGTTGTAACCGGCCTTGAGCATGGCCGGGAAGGCGAGCAGGCCCATCAGGGTGACTACCGCACCGATGATGCCCGTGGCGGTAGCGAAAACCGCACAGGTCACGACCGTCGCAACCGCGAGCGATCCCGGAATGCGCGACGTCGCCAGGTGCAGGCTCTTGAAAAGGCGTTCGATCAGGTTGGCGCGCTCGACCAGGTAGCCCATAAAGACGAAGAGAGGCACCGAGATCAGCACGTCGTTGTTCATGACCGCGTAGGCGCGCTGCACCATCAGGTCGAGCGTACGGGTCACCGCCGTCGAGGGGTCTGTGCTGGAGTAGAAGAAAAAGGTGAACATCGTGCCCATGCCCATCAGCGTGAATGCCGTGGGGAACCCCAACATGATCGCGATCACGATCATGGCGAGCATCAGCAGGCCCAAGTGACCGTTGGTCATCTGCGACGGCGGCGGCATCATCCAAAACACCCCGATCACCACCAAAGCCATGATCGAGAGCCCGAACCAGACTTCCTTTCTCATGCGCCGCCTCCCTTCCTGGCCGTCACGTATTCATCGAGCTTGGCGATGTCCTCGTCTTTGACCTTGACCATTTCCTTGAGCTTGTCGACATCGACCTCCTCGACATCCTCCTGGCGCGAGGGCCATTTTCCGTGTTTAAGGCAGAGGACGCAGCGGATCATTTCGACGATGCCCTGCACCAGAATGAAGGCGCCGGCGACTGGAATGACGGTCTTGAACGGGTAGATCGGCGGGCCTTCCGAGGTGATGCTCGATCGCTCCCAGATCGCCCAGGATTCGGCGGCATATGTATAGCCGGCCCAGCACAGGGCGACCACCCCGGGGAGGAAAAAGACGAAGTACAACGTCAAATCCAGGCCGGCCTGCAGCCGAGGCGGGAAGAAGCCGTAAAGCACGTCCCCGCGCACGTGGCTATTCTTGGACAGGGCGTAGGCGCCCGACATCATGAACAGAGTGCCGTACATCTGGAGCATCATATCGAAGGCATAGGCATGCGGGGAATCCAGTGCGTAACGTGAGAAGATTTCGTAAGTGATGAGGAAGGTGAGCGACACGATGAGCCAGGAAAACACCTTGCCCACAAACGTGCTGATCTTGTCGATGGTGAGCAGTAGTTTCTGCATGGTCGATCCTAATCAGAAATCAGCCACCCGGACGCCGGAGGCGGCCGGGTGGCTGATTGGCGATACGGTGAAGTGCTTCAGCTCTTCTTCTTGGCAAAGTAATGGTTATAAGCCATGCGCCGGCTGACATTGGTGTCCTGGTCCCAGGGCACCGCACGCGAGGCAAAGGCTTTCTGCGATTCGAGGATTTCCTTGAAGAGCGGGTTCTCGGCCGACTTCTTGGCCGCAACCTGGTCGAAGACGTCAAGCTGCTTCTGCAGAATCGGGTCGGGTGTCTTGTAGAACTTGACCTTGTCCTTGGTCTGCAACTCGACGTAGTCTTTCGAATAGCGGTCGATCGCCTTCCAGGACAGGTCGGCCGAGGCCGCCTCCACGGCGTTCTCGATGATGGCCTTCATTTTGTCCGGCAGTGCGGCGTACTTGGTCTTGTTGAACAGGATCTCGAAAGCTTCGCCGTTCTGGTGGTAGCTCTGCAGCATGCACACCTTCGACACATCCGCGAATCCGAGCAGGCGGTCGGAAGTGGCGTTGTTGAATTCCGCCCCGTCCAGCAGGCCGCGATCCATGGCCGGAACGATCTCGCCGCCGGGCAGTGCGTTCACCGCCGCGCCCATGCCGGTGAACAGGTCGATCGAAATTCCCACGGTGCGGAACTTGAGGCCCTTGAGGTCCTCGACCTTGGCGATCGGCTTC
>JALOPD010000050.1 GCA_025454075.1 Desulfobacterales bacterium
CCGGATGCGAGATCGCGGCCCTTGACCTCGATGGTCTCCAGGTTCTGGGGGTCCGGATAGGCGTTGCCGATGGTGGTCTTGATGATTTCGGCGGTGCGCTCGCCGATCAGCAGGTTGTACTTGCGCTTGATGTACTGGATGATGGCGGCGTCCATCTTGTCGCCGGCCACCCGCACGGACCGGCTGTAGACGATGCCCTTCAGCGAAATGACGGCCACCTCGGTGGTGCCGCCGCCGATGTCGACGACCATGTTGCAGGTGGGCTCGGTGATCGGCAGGCCCGCGCCGATCGCGGCGGCCATGGGTTCCTCGATCAGAAAGACCTCGCGGGCGCCGGCGGATTCCGCCGACTCGCGCACCGCCCGTTTTTCCACCTGGGTGATGCCCGAGGGGACGGCGATAATGATCCGCGGCCGGACGAAGGTCCGCCGGTTGTGCACCTTGTGGATGAAATGCCGCAGCATGGCCTCGGTGACTTCGAAGTCGGCGATGACCCCGTCGCGCATCGGCCGGATGGCCACGATGCTGCCCGGGGTCTTGCCCAGCATTTTCTTGGCCTCGATGCCGACCGCAAGGACGCGGTTTTTGGCGCGCGAGCTGGTGCTGACGGCCACCACCGAAGGCTCGCTCAGCACGATCCCCTTGCCCTTGACATAGACCAGGGTGTTCGCCGTGCCCAGGTCGATCGCCAGATCGTTCGAAAACACTCCCAGAAACCCGTCAAAAAACGACATTCGTCCTCATTTCTTGGCCGTTGCAAAAAGCCGACTCGTTGACTTGATCCTATTATTATTAGCAAAACATGCGGGGAAGCACAAGCAAAAATTATGGCGCAGCCGCGTGCGAACGCGTGCCGACGGCCTCCATGACCGCATCGTGGATCACCGGCCGGAAGCCCCGGATGGCGATATTGGCGCGACCGGGGTGGACCCGGTTGGTGAGCAGAATGACGGCGACCGACTGCTCGAGGTGCACCCAGAAGGAGGTCCCGGTGAAGCCGAGGTGGCCGATGCCGGTGGGCGGAAAAAACCGCCCGCAGCTGGGGTTGACGGGGGCGGGCATGTCGAACCCGAGCGCCTTGTCGGTCCCGGGCACCCGCTGAAAAAACCGGTGGACCGTCAGGCGGTCGAACAGCCGGCCGCCGTCCTGCCGGTGGTAGGCGTTGAGCAGTTCGGACAGGACGCGGTGGATCCCCTCCGCGGTGCCGAAGAGCCCCGCATGCCCGGCGATCCCACCGAGCGCATGGGCGTTTTCGTCGTGAACTTCAGCCTCGATCAGGCGCCCGCGCCATGGGCACTGCTCCGTGGCGGCGCAGGCCCGGGGCGGGGCGGGGCGGTCGAGGTCGATAAAAAAGAGCGCGTCCGCCGCGCCCAGCGGCGCATAAACCTCCTCGGCCGCATAACGGTCCAGGCGCCGGCCGGAAACGGTCTCCACGACCCACTCCAGGATCATGAAATCCAGGTCGCTGTAAAGCATCCGCTCGCCCGGGGCGTACAGCAGCGGCTCCTGCACCAGCCGTGCACGCAGCAAATTCTTGCGCTCAGGGGCCGGCCGTGCAGCCAGCTCCAGGTAAAACGGCCGGTAGTCCGGCAATCCCGAGGTGTGCGCCAGGAGTTGGGCGATCGTGACTCCGCCCTTGCCGCCGCCCTCGAACGCCGGCAGCACCGACGCCAGCCGCTGTTCCACGCCGAGCCGCCTCTGCTGACAAAGCCGCATGACGGCAAGCGTCGTCGCCAGCGGCTTGGTGAGGGAGGCGAGATCGAAGACCGTGCCCGGGGTCACCGGCTCTCCGGTGAAGCGGTTGGCATGGCCGTATGCCGCGTGGAAGAGCACGTTCTCGCCGCGGCCGACCCGCAGCACCGCCCCCGGGAAAACGCCGTCGTCCACCCCCCGCCGCATGATCCGGTCGACCTGGATCATTGTGTCGACTGGCGGCCGAGGTGGTTTTTTTGGGGCTCGATGTTCAGTGTGTTTGGGGGGTCGTTTTTTCAACTTTAGGCACTTTAGGCACTTTAGCTCACTTTAGGCACTGCCTCTATCCCTCCGTCGCGCACTCGAATTCAAGCGTCCGGCGACCGGCGTCGAGCGCCGCGCGCACGCCCAGCGGCAGGGTCAGGTTCGGTTCGGTGTGGCCGGCTTCCACCCCAGCCAGGATGGGAAACTGGGCCCCCTGAAAGACGTCCGTTACGATCTTCTGGATTTCCGCCGGGGTCCCGCAGTCGTCGAACGAACCCAGCACGAGGCCCTTGATCCCGTCGAAGCAGCCGGCGGTGCGCAGGTGCACCAGCATGCGGTCGACGCGGTAGGGGGCTTCCCCGCGGTCCTCCAGGAAAACGATGCGGCTGCGGAAGCGCGGGGCGAAAAGGGTCCCCAGCAGGTGACACAGGGTGGTCAGGTTCCCGCCGCACACCGGGCCGGATGCGGTCCCCGGCCGCAGGGCCGTTGCGCCCTCCGACCGCACCGTCAGCCGCCGGTCGGAGGCGACCGCCGCCCACAGCCCCGCAAGGGTCCTTTCGGATGCGTCGGCAAGGGTCGTCACCACCGGGCCGTGGAAGGTCACCAGGCCGCAGCGGGCGGACACCGCCGTCAGCAGCGCCGTGACGTCGCTGAAGCCGATCAGGACTTTGGGGCGGGCGGCCATGCGGGCGTAGTCCAGCAGGGGCAGGATCCGCAGCGACCCGTAGCCGCCGCGGGCGCACATGACGGCGTCGATGCCGGGATCGGCGAACAGGCGGTTGAGGAGGTCCGCCCGGTGGGCATCGGTCCCCGCCAGATAGCCGTTGGCGTCGAAGAGACCGTCGGGGACAACCACTTCGAAGTCCATCGCACGCAGGACCTCCACCCCCCTGTCGAGGGCTGCCGGCTCGAAGGGCCCCGCCGGCGCGGCGATGCCGATGACGGAGCCCGGGCCCAGCCGGGGCGGCTTGAGCGTCCGCTTTCTGACAGACCGCGTGCTGCCTGGAACTGCGGCACCCATCCTTTCATCCTTTCTTGACATGCGAGATGCCAGGTGTTAAGTGTCCAATCCGTGTCGGGGCGTGGCGCAGACTGGTAGCGCACTTGAATGGGGTTCAAGGGGTCGTTGGTTCAAATCCAATCGCCCCGACCAAAATTTTTCCAAAGCAAGCGGGGTGCGGGCATTTGCGGCCCCGCTTTTTTTTGGGGGGTCCCGGCCGTCGAAAACGTTTCTTAGGGCCTGTTTGTCGAATTTGTCAACAAAACAAAAGATTCGAAAGAACCACCCCGCCGGCAGCAAAAAGTCGCCACGCCGGGCAGGCGAGATGGACTGAACGCCGGCCGGCCCCTGCAGGAAACGCACACCCGAAATTTGAGCCTTGTATTTTAGAGACTCGATAGCCGGAGAGCAGCGCCGGCACCTCTGATACGGGCCTATATCACAACAGCAGGTTGTAAATGCAGGCTTTTAGGTCAGCGGATCAGGCCGACAGGCCGGTCTCGGCCGGGGGGCTGATTTTGCCCTCGTGGTAGGCTTGCTGGAATGCTCCGACAATGCCGGGGTCGAACTGGGTCCCGGACCCCTCCTGGATGATGCTCAGGATCAGGCTCTGCTCCATGCGTTTGCGGTAGGCGCGGTCGGAGGCCATGGCGTCGTAGGCGTCGGCAAGGGAAAGAATGCGCGCCAGGAAGGGGATCTCTTCCTGCCGCAGCCCGTCGGGGTAGCCGCCGCCGTCGAAGCGCTCGTGGTGGCAGCGGATGATCCGGCGCTCCTGGTCCCAGAGGCCGAGCTGGCTCAGCATGTTCGCGCCGATGATGGGGTGTTCCTTGATCTTCTCGAACTCTTCCGCCGACAGGCGCCCGGGCTTGAGCAGGATGTCGTCGCGGATGCCGATCTTGCCGATGTCGTGCAGCGGCCCGGCAAAGTTCAGGATGTTCAGCTCCTCGGCGGAGCACCCCAGCTCCCGGCCCAGGACCAGGGCGATTTCGGTGACCCGGCTGGAGTGCTGCCGCGTGTAGAGGTCCCGGGCCTCCAGCGCGTTGACGAAACCGTAGAGGGTGGCGAACAGGTTTTCGTACAGATTTTCGTAGAGCGCCAGGTTTTCGATGGCGCCGGCGGCCGTCTGGGTGGTGAAGGAGAGATAGAAGAGGTCTTTTTCGGTGAACACCCTCCCGCCGGCCGAAACCGCCGCGGTCAGCACCCCGAAAAGCTTTTCCCGTATCTTCACCGGGACGCCCATGAGCGACCGGAACCGGCCCGGCCGCCCGCCGTCGACCGCAGCGGCGGTCACCAAAAGGGGCAGCCCGTCCGCGCAGACGCTCGCCGCCATTTGCCCGAGTTCTTCATCCGGCGCGGCCGGCATCGGGCCTGCCTTTATTTCACCCGCACGCGCCTCGACGAGGGGCTCCGGCCCGGCCGGCGCCGTCCGGGCCGCGGCGACCTCGCAGGGCTGACCGGCGGATGAGGCGATCACAAAAAACGAGGAGACATCGGCGCGCACCACCTCCCGTGCGATGTCGACGGTCCGCTGAAACACATTCGCCGAGGACGAGGTGGCGGTGAAGTGCCCCATGATCCGGTTCAGGGTGTTCAGCTCTTCGACCTTCGACAGGAGCTCGCGGTTGAGCGTCTCGATCCGCTTCTTTCCCCTGACCTCGCTTTTCAGCAGGACGTTTTCCATGAACAGGGTCCGCTGGCGCATCACGCGCCGCAGGCTCAGCTCCATGTGCTTCAGGTTGATCGGCTTGATCAGGAAGTCGACCACCCCGTTCTTGAGGGTGCGGATGGAATTGTCCAGTGAGGGGAAACCGGTCATCACGATGACCGGCAGCGTGCTGTCCAGCTGGCGGATGCGTTCGGCCAGTTCGAGGCCGTTCATCTCCGGCATGTTGATGTCGGTGAAGCAGCAGTCGACCTCCCGCTCTTTGAGGATCCTCAGCGCTTCGGAGCCGCTCTGCGCCGTGAGGACATGGTAGCCCCTGCGCCGGAAGTACTCGCCGACCACCCCTAGAATGCTCTCTTCGTCATCGATGACCAGAATGTGTTCTAGCTTCTCGGTATCCGCAATCACGCGGTCTGTTTCAGACGAACGCAGGCTCAAGCGAATGGACCCCCCCCCGGGGAAGGACATTGAGCGGGGTGCCGACCGACCGGGCCGGCCTTCCCCGCCATGAGGGGTATCGGCCGCCGGTGGGAAAACTTTAGCTCATTCGCCGCGGCGGGCCCCCCGTTCCGCCTCTGCGTGCGTTGATGGTATTAGATATATTTATTAAGGGTTGCACAATTGTATAGACACGGACGCCCCCTCACCCTGCCCTCTCCCCCAGGACTGGGGGAGAGGGTAAGGGAGAGGGGGTCGCTCTCGCGCTTGACGAGGGCGGCTGAAGCCCGGTAAGGAGTCGCTCGCACGTACGCCCCGGTGGAATCCCTGAAAACCAGCGGTGATCGCTCGGGTTCGAGGGTTCGGGGTTCTGGAAGAATGCGGTTGCCGGGGCCTGAACGTCGCTGGCCCGATTGGTACGCACAGGAGGAGTTGTTGGATCGTGAAGCCTGTCTTTGCGGGATCCCTGAACCCCGAACCCTGACCCCTCGCCAGTTGGACGGCCATATAGCCAATGTCCATCACGGGGCATAAACAAACAGAAAACGGGAGGCTCGTGGCCACCGGCGGCCCATCGCTGAGAATCTGCATGCTGAGCTACCGCAGCAACCCGCACAGCGGCGGGCAGGGGGTGTACGTCAAGAATCTCAGCCGGGCCCTGCGCGACCTGGGACACGCCGTGGACGTGGTCGCCGGGCCGCCGGACCCGGGCCTTGCCGACGGCGTGCGCCTGATCGCCCTGCCCTGCCTGGACCTCTACAACCCGGCCGACCCCTTCCGCGTGCCGTCCGCCCGCGAGCTCTCCGACCCCGTGAATCTGCTCGAGTGGATCGGGGTCTCCACCATGGGGTTCCCCGAGCCCTTCACCTTCGGCCTGCGGGCCTGGCGGTACCTGAAGCCCCGGCTGGCCGGCTACGACGTCCTGCACGACAACCAGAGCCTCTCCTACGGGGTCTGGGCCCTCAGCCGCCGGGCGCCGACGGTGGCGACGATCCACCACCCGATCACCGTGGACCGGCGCTGGGCGGTGCGCGCCGAAACCAGCATCTGGAGAAAGCTGCAGCAGTGGCGGTGGTACTCCTGCGTCGGGATGCAGAAGCGCGTGGTCAAACGCCTGGGGTCCCTCGTCACGGTCTCGGAGGCCGCCCGCCGGGACGTCGCCCGCGAGTTCGGCATACCGGCCGGCCGCCTGCGGGTGGTGCCCAACGGCATCGACACGGGCCTCTTCCGCCCCCTGCCCGGGATTCCGCGGGAGCCGGGCCGGATCATCGCCACCAACAGCGCGGACACGCCGCTCAAGGGCCTCGCGCACCTGCTCGCCGCGGTGGCCGGGATCCGCCGGTCCCGCAACCATTTCAAGCTGGTGGTGATCGGCGCCCCCAAAAAGAACGGCGCCGTCGAAAAACTGGTGCGCGAGCTGGGGATCGGCCCGTGGGTCGAGTTCACCGGCCGGATCGACGCGGAGGAGCTCGTGCGGCACTACGCCCGCGCCGCCATGGCGGTGGTCCCGTCGCTTTACGAAGGCTTCGGCCTGCCGGCCGGCGAGGCCATGGCCTGCGGGGTCCCGGTGATCAGCACCACCGGCGGCGCCCTGCCGGAGGTCGTGGGCGACGCGGGCCTGCTCGTGCCGCCGGCCGACCCGGCCGCGCTGGCGGCCGCGATCTGCCGGATCCTGGATCACCCGGATGACGGCCGCGTCCTCGGGCGGCGCGGACTCGCGCGGGTCGGCCTGTATTTCACCTGGCGCCGGGCCGCCGAACGCACCGTGTCGGTCTACCGCGAAGCCATCGATGCTCACCGTCGACTTCGAGCGGCTTAAGCCGGCGCCCGGCTGCCGGGTCCTGGACATCGGCTGCGGCAGCGGCCGGCACACGGCCGCGGCCTATCGCATTCCCGGCGCCGTGGCCGTCGGCGTGGACGCGGCGCATTCCGAGCTGGCCGCCGCGCGCCGCAGGCTCGAACTGCACGACCGCCTGGGCGTGCACGGCGGCGGCCGGTGGGCCTTCTGCGCGGCCGACGGGCTATGGCTGCCCTTCGCCGGCGGGCAATTCGACCTCGTCATCTGCGCCGAAGTCCTGGAGCATGTCCCCGACCACGAGCGCGCGGCGGCCGAAATCGCGCGCGTCCTGCGGCCGGGGGGCGATGCCGTCGTCAGCGTCCCCCGCTGCGGGCCGGAAACCCTCTGCTGGGCGCTCTCGCGCGACTATGCCCCGGCCAACGGCGGCCATATCCGCATCTACCGGAAGAGCGCCCTGACCGCCCTCCTGGAGCGGGCCGGCCTGAGCGTCTGGTGCGCCCACCACGCCCACAGCCTGCACACCCCGTTCTGGTGGCTGAAATGCCTGGCGGGGCCCGCACGCACGGATGTGCGGATCGTGAACCTCTACCACCGCTTCCTCACCTGGGACCTCATGCAAAAACCCCGCATCACCCGATGGGTCGAGCGGCTGCTGAACCCGGTTCTCGGGAAGAGCCTGGTGGTCTACTGCAAAAAGCCTGCGGGAACCTTTTTCGGATGCCGCAGCAGGCGTGCCGCGTCACAGCCGCGCTTGACGCAGCGCCTTTCCCGCCAGCGTTCCCACAGGCTTTTTGAATCGTCGAAAAGAGAAGCCGCCCGGTGAATGCCTCAGGGCTTCCTTTCGAGCACCGCCAGGCTTTGGATCAGGGAATGTTCCCTGAAAAGGCCTGAATCCAGGGCCTGGCGGTAGATCTGGTACGGGGCCTGCCCGCCTTGGGACGGGTCGGGAAAGACATCGTGGAAGGCCAGCAACCCGCCGGGCATGAGGTGGGGGGACCAGTCGCGATAGTCAGCGGAGACGGTGTCGAAGGCGTGGCCGCCGTCGATGAAAACGAAGCCCAGCGGGGCGGCCCACGCGCGGGCGGCCAGCTCGGACCGGCAGACGATGGGGACCACGGTCTCCTGCAGCCCCGCGCGGGACAGGGTGTCGCGAAAATGGCGAAACGTGTCCACCCGGCCCGCGGCGGGGTCGAAGAGCGCCGGGTCGAAGTACGCTTCCCCGGGCTGCTGCTCCTCCGAGCCCCGGTGGTGGTCGATTGCGAAAAGCACCCGGCCGCTTTCGCGGCAGGCCGTGCCGATGCAGACCGTCGACTTCCCGCAGTAGCTCCCGATTTCCAGGCAGGGCCCGAGATGCGCGGCCTCAAGGGCGGCCCGGTACAGGTGCAGCCCCTCGTCGTCGGCGAGGAAGCCCTTGACGGCCCGGATGAGGTCGAGGTCAGGCGGCATGGGAACGCATCAGGCCTTGAGCTTTGAGCCCGGGTCCTTTCTTTCAAAACTGCTCACCAGCACCTCGCGCGGCTTGACCCCGTCCGAGGGGCCGACCACGCCCTCGCGATCCATCTTCTCGATGATGCGCGCCGCGCGGTTGTAGCCGATGCGCAGGTGCCGCTGGATCATGGAGATGGAGGCCTGGCGGGTGCGCACCACCAGCTCCACCGCTTCGTCGTAGCGCTCGTCGTAGTCGTCGTCCCCGTCCCCGTTCGACGCCTCGGCCGGCGGGACCTCGGTGACCTCCTGATCGTAATCCGGCTTCTCCTGCTGTTTCAGGTAGTCGACGATGCGGGTGAGCTCGCCTTCGGAGATGAAGGCCCCGTGGATCCGCTGGAGTTTTCCGGTGCCGGGCGGCAGGAAGAGCATGTCGCCGCTGCCCAGCAGGTTCTCGGCGCCGTTGGCGTCGATGATGGTGCGCGAGTCGGTCTTGGAGGAGACCTGGAAGGTCAGCCGCGTGGGGAAGTTCGCCTTGATGATGCCGGTGAGCACATCCACCGAGGGCCGCTGCGTGGCGAGGATCAGGTGGATGCCGGCCGCCCGCGCCATCTGGGCCAGCCGGGTGAGCGCCACCTCCACGTCCCGCGAGGCCACCATCATGAGGTCCGCCAGCTCGTCGATGATGATCACGATGTAGGGCAGCTTCTCCGTCTCCGCCCCGCCGGCCTGCGGTTTCTCGGATTCGATTTTCTGGTTGTACTGCTTGATGTTGCGGGCCCGGCACTCGGAGAGCTTCTCGTAGCGGCGCTCCATTTCGCGCACGGCCCAGTAGAGCGCGTTGGTGGCCTTCTTGGCGTCGGTGACCACCGGCGTGATGAGGTGGGGGATCCCGTCGTAGTTGGACAGCTCGATGCGCTTGGGGTCCACCATGATGAGCTTCACCTCGTCGGGCCGGGCCTTGTAGAGCAGGCTGCAGATCATGCCGTTGAGCGCGACGCTCTTGCCGGCGCCGGTGGCCCCCGCGATCAGCAGGTGCGGCATCTTGTCGAGCTCGGCCGCCACCGGGTTGCCGACGATGTCCTTGCCGAGACAGATGGTGAGCCTGGACTTGGACTTCTCGAACGCGATGGAGGCCACGACCTCCTTGAACTTCACGACCTCCCGCACGGCGTTGGGAACCTCGATGCCGATGGCGGCCTTGCCCGGGATCGGCGCCACGATGCGGATGCTGGCCGCCCGCAGGGCCAGGGCGAGATCGTCGGAAAGATTGGCGACCTTGTTGATCTTCACCCCCGGCGCCGGCTCGTACTCGTAGGTGGTGACCACCGGACCGGGGGAGACCGCCACCACCTGGCCGTTGACGCCGAAGTCCTCCAGCTTCTTCTCCAGCAGCTTGGACTGCATGCGCAGGCTCTCACTGTCGAGCGAGGCCGGCTTGGGGTCGGGGTCGTCGAGCAGCTTGATGGGCGGCAGGCGGAAGCCCTTGCCGGTCTGCATGAACTCGAAGACTTCCTGCTTGGGCGGCGGAACGATCTTGATGGGCTTCGGCAGAGCGGGCGCGACCTTGATCTCCCTGGCCTTGGCCTTGAGCTTCTCGTGGTCGGCCTGGGGCAGCTTCCGGGAGCGTTCGCGCCGCTCCTTGCCCTTGAGGTAGGCCGTCAGCAGGCGGTCGTAGGAGGACCCTGCCCACCCGTGGCAGCGCCTGAAAAAGGCCAGCAAAGAGAAGCCCGTGGCGAGGATGAACCCGACCAGCCAGAGCGCGACGAGAACGATGATGCCGCCCGCGGGGTTGGTGTATCGGACCAGGAAGGCCTGGATCGGGATGCCGAGCATCCCCCCGCTGGAGAACTTCTTGTCGAACATGAGGTAGTGATCCTGGTGGACCGCCAGCAGGCTGGCCGTGGTGAGGACCAGCAGGAGGCCGCCCGCCAGGGTGCAGGCCATCACGCGCCCGGGCTGGTTGCCGAAGAACTGCAGGCTGAGCAGCAGCAGCAGCAGGGGGACCCAGAACGCCCCCATCCCGACCAGCCCGATCAGAAGCCCCGCCAGATGGGCGCCCACGACGCCGAACAGGTTGTGGACGCGCCCGCCGGCGCCGGCGCTGTGGATCGACGGGTCCGCCGGGTGATAGGACAGCAGGCTGATCAGGGTGAAGATCACGAAGAAAAAAATGAATATGCCGGTGATTTCGCGACGCATAACGACCAACCGTTTTACGTTTCAAGTGTTAAGTTTTAAGAATAAGCATTTCACCATCATCGCTTAAAACTTAGAACCTAAAACTTAAAACTATTTTTAAACTTCCATGATAAAGGGCAGGATCACCGGCCGCCGGCCGATCGTGTAGAAAAAATACTGCCGCAGCGCGGTCTGGATGCGGCTGCTCATCCGCTCGACGCGGTCGGGGGTCTCGGGCGACAGCTCCTCCACCACCTCCAGCACGACGCAGTGCGCGTCCTGGAGCAGGTGACCGGTGGCGGTCTCGAACACCACCCCGCGCGAGACGATCTCGGGCCCGTACACGATGATGCCGGTCGCCTCGTCGAGGGCCATCGTCACGGCGACCACCCCCTCCTCGGAGAGCACGCGGCGCTCCTTCAGGACCGCGCGGCCGACATCGCCGACGCCCTTGCCGTCGACCAGCACGCGGCCGGTGTCCACGCACCCGGCGATGCGGCCGACCCCCTTTTCGAACTCGATCACCTGCCCGTTTTCCGCCAGCAGGATGCGGCCCTCATCGATCCCCATCTCCCGGGCCAGGCGCGCGTGCAGGACCAGGTGCCGGTATTCGCCGTGGATCGGTATGAAGTGCCGCGGCCGGGTCAGCCGGATCATCTCTTTGAGCTCGTCGCGGAAGGCGTGGCCGGAGACGTGGATGTCGGATATCTTTTCGTAAATGACGTCCGCGCCGCGGCGATAGAGGTTGTCGATGATCTTGCCGATCGCGCGCTCGTTGCCGGGGATGAACTTGGAGGAGAGCACCACCGTGTCCCCCGGCTGGATCTTGATCTGCTTGTGGGTGCCGGAGGCCATGCGCGCCAGGGCCGACATCGGCTCGCCCTGGCTGCCGGTGGTGATGATGACGATGTCCTCGCCCGGGTAGTCCCCCAGCAGGTCGATGCTCACATCGGTGCCCCGCGGCACCGTCAGGTAGCCCAGCGTCTTGGCGATCTCGGCGCTGGCCTCGATGCTGCGGCCGCTGATGATCACCTTGCGGCCCCCCTGCCGGGCGATGTCCACGATGGTCTGAATCCGGCCGATGTTGGAGGCGAACAGCGCCACGATGATGCGCCCCGGGCTTTTCTCCACGATCTGCGCAAAGGTCTCCGCGATCCGGCTGTCCGGAACGGTGGCGCCCTCCCGCTCGATGTTGGTCGAATCCGAGAGCAGGGCCAGCACCCCGCGCTCGCCGCTGCGGGAGAATTTCTGCACGTCGGTGCCGCTGCCGTCGGCCGTGCGGCTGAGCTTGAAATCGCCCGTGTGCACCACCAGGCCCTCGGGGGTGTCGATGGCGATGCCCACGCCGTCGACCACGCTGTGGCCCACCCGGATGAAATCGAGCGTGAAGGGGCCTATCGCCAGCGGCCGCTCGCAGGAGATCACGTGCAGGCCGCCGGGCGCGGCGACCTCCAGCTCCTCCAGCTTCTGGCGCACCAGTCCCAGGGTGAAGGCCGTGCCGAAGATCGGCGCGTCGATCTCGCGCAGCAGGTAGGGCAGCGCGCCGATGTGGTCCTCGTGGGCATGCGTCAGCACGACGCCGAGCGTGCGGGAGGGGTGCCGCCGGAGGTAGGACATGTCGGGGATGACGAAATCGACCCCCAGCATGTAGTCTTCGGGAAACATCAGGCCGGCGTCCACGACGAGCCGCGCATCGTCGGATTCGAAGACCGTCATGTTCAGGCCGATCTCCCCCAGGCCTCCCAGCGCAATGATTCTCAGCATCGCCGTCCCTCTTCAGGCGCCGCCAGCCCCAGCCGAATGGCGCTCCGCACGCCGTCCATGAGCGCTTCCTTGGAGTCGAGGGCGAGCCCCTGCGTGGCGATCGGCTCGCCGATATCCACCACGACCGGCCGCGGGCGAATGAGCAGGCCGTGCTTCGGCATGATGTCGTAGGTCCCGCGCACGGCCACGGGCACGATCGGCACCCCGGCGCCGATGGCCATGACGAAGCCGCCTTTCTTGAAGGCCTTGAGCGACCCGTCCAGGCTGCGCGTGCCTTCCGGAAAAATCAGGATCGAAACTCCCTGCCGGATTTTTTCCGCCGCCTGCTGCAGGCTTCCGAAGGCGGCCGCGCGATCCGAGCGGTCGATGCTGATGTAGCCCGCCCCGCGCATGGCCCGCCCGAAAATGGGGATCCTGAACAACTCGGCCTTTGCCAGCCACCGGAACTGCACCGGCAGGTGCCCCAGCAGCACCGGGATGTCGAAATTGCTCTGGTGGTTGGCCATGAAGATGTAAGAGCGGCCGGCCTCGATGCGCTCGATACCGGTGACGGTCACCCGGACCCCGCTCAGCGCCAGAAGGCAGCGCGACCAGGCCCGCCCCACCCGGTGAACCGAGTCGCCGCTGCGGCTGAAAAAGGAAACGGCGATCGCCAGGACGCTGAAGAAAAGGGTCGCGACCGCCCCCCCCACGATGATGACCGCTGTGCGGGCCCAAGCGACAAGAGGGTTCCCCATCGGCGAACACGGAGGCGTCGTCACACCTATCAAGCCCCCCCTGCATAACCCGGGCGCCGGGCCCTCGGCTTGGCGCCCGGGTTATACCGAGATGCCCAGTTGCTCCAGCATGTCGTCCACCCGGCCGATGAGCCGGTTGCGCTGTTCCGGAGTGGCGTAGGCAATGCAGTTGCAGCGGATGCGGTTGCGGGTGCGCACCAGCAGCTCCATGGACAAGCGGGTTTCCACGAGTTCGACCGCCACGACATGCGGCTGGCACTCCAGGTGCTCGCGCTGAATCGGCGCCAGGACATCCGGATCGAGCGGGATCCAGTACACGGCGCCCAAGTCCGCCTCACCGTAGCCTTGATCGAGAAAACCCTTCAGTTTTTCGTAGTCATGGTATCGCAGCTGATCAACTACATATTGTTTCATCAGTGGCAGGTTTACCACAAAATGTTGAGGTTCGCAAGCTGCAGGCGCTCTCCGGCGCCGGCGCTGAAACAAAAAACCCCCTGGCCCGCGCGGGGCGGACCAGGGGGCAACGAGCCACGCGTGGCTTAAGTCTCTTCGACGGTGATCGCGTGTTCCGCGCAAACCTCGACGCAGCTTTCGCACCCAAGGCACTCTTCCGCGTTTGCCGGAACGGATTTTCCATCACGCATCTCAAAAACCTCGACCGGGCAGACGTCTACACACTCTTCGCAGCCAACGCACTTTTCTTCGTCGACGGTGGGATTAAAAGCCATTCCTTGATCTCCTTTCGGTGGTTTTTATCAAAAGGCCACTGCAGCCTGATGTGCCGTTTGGCTCATTCCGGTTGTGTCATTAGACTAATTAAAATGGCCTGTCAAGCCTTGATGTAATTTTTTAAAACCCCCCGGGCGCCTTCCCCGATTCAACCGTATAGAAAATGAAATCGATTACTTATTCCCGACGTGACAACGCAGCTGCACAAGGACCGTGTGCCGCCAGGGGGCCTGGGGCGGCGGCTGGCCGCACCCCGGGCCGGAAGCGAGCAGGCGGTTGAAAAAGCCGAAGGGGGACAGTTCGGGCCACACGTGGAAACAGGCCTCTTCGGCGGGATTTCCCGGCGATGTCTGCTTCGTTTCATCCGACGGCAGATCCTCGACCGGGAACGCTCCGGCGGCCAGGCCGGACAAGAGCGCAAGGACGTCGTCTGTCGGAGACGGTGGGCTGGAAAGAGTCTTCCCGGCCGCCCGGCAAAGCGCTTCACGGCTGACCCGCAGGCGGCCCGGCACGGTTTCGGCCAAATGGCGGATGAGGCCGGCGCTGTGCGTGACGAACACGGGGCTGGGATAGGGGAGGTCCAGAAACAGCCGCGCCCAGGCGGCCGTACGCAGCACCAGGCGGTCATCCCCGTCATCCTCTGCAACGGGCCCTTTCGACGGCTCGAGCCCGGATGCGGCGGGGTCCGCCTCACCCTTCAGGGCGGCGAAAAGCCGGGCGTGCGCCTCGTCAAAGCGGGCAAGGTCGCCGGCGATCTGGTGGCGCTGCTGGTCGGCCGTCTGGGCCAGCTGCAGAAAAACCCGGGCGGCCAGGCCGGCATCGGCTGCGGATTGAGGCGTCGCCCGGCGCCGGAGCTGGGATGCGATCTCGAAGGTGCTGCCGTCCGCGCCCGCGGGCCCCCAAAACGAATGCCCGTGCCGGAGCGCTGCTTCGAGGCCGGTGCCGTTGCGGTGCAGCCGGCCCCACTCCTCGAAATCCCGGATGAGGCGATCGAAGTCGGAGGCGTCGCCCGGCGCCGGTGCGACCACCTCCAAAAAACCGTCCGCCGCCAGGGGCTGCATCTCTTCCGGCACGCGCCCCGCAACCGGCTGATATACCGCCACGGAGGCAAAGAGCTTCCTCAGCGCGTCCGCCGCGGCCGGCGCCAGATAGGTGTGGGGGAAGTAAACGGGTTTCATCCTTGATTCACTTTCGCGTCTTGCACGCTGACGCCGCGGGCGATCAGTTCGGCCCGGAGCCGGTCGGCCAGCGACCAGTCGCCGCTGGCCCGCGCCCGCTCGCGGGCCGCGAGCAGCTCCCGGGCCTTGGCATCGACGGCCGGGGATGCGCCGAAGTCGAAAAGGTTCAGCACCGCATCGATGTCCCGCAGGGCAGCGACGAGACGCCCCGCCCCGTGAACATCCAGGAGGCCGCCGGCGGCCAGGGTATTGATGCGCTTGGCCGTTTTGAAAACGGCGGCGACGGCGGCCGGCAGGTTCAGGTCGTCGTCGAAGGCCGCCCGCAGCCCCTGTCGCAGGTCGTACGCCAACTGGTCCGCCTCCGGGCACGCACGGCCCCCGGCCACGCGCATCAACGACCGGATGCAGCCGTCCAACCGCTGCAGCGAGCGGCGCGCGTCCTCCAGCCGCCCGGTCGAAAACGCGAGCGGTTTGCGGTAATGCACGGACAGCAGCCAGTAGCGGATCTCGCGGCCTGAAAACCCCATGGCCGCAAGATCGGCCGGGGCGGGCGCATCGCCCAGCACCTGTTCCGACTGCAGCCAGCAGCGCGCGAGCGGGTTGCCGAAAAGGGCCTCGGCGATGGCGTTTTCATTTTCATGGTGGGGGAACACCAGATCGTGGCTGCTGACGTGGATGTCGAACCCTTCGCCCAGGTGCTTCATGGCCATCGCCGCGGTCTGCAGGTGCCAGGAGGGCCGGACGTTGCCCCATTCGCTCTTTATGAATGCCCCGCGCTTGAGCTCGGACAGGCGGCAGCGCCGGAACAGGGCGAAGTCCCGCGGGTTCTGCTTTTCGTAGTCCGACAGGTCCGCCGCGGCGCCGACCTTGACCTTGGCGATGTCGATGCCCGACAGCCGCCCGTAGCCGTGGGCCATGGACAGGTCGAAGTACAGGGAGCGCAGCTTCTCGTAGGCCACCCCCTTGGCGGCGAGCTTGCGGGCCAGGGCCAGCATCTCCTCTACGTGGTCGCGGCTATGCGCGTAGTGGTCCGCCGGGCGGACTCCCAGCAGCACCAGCGCCTGCATGAACCGCTCGGCATCCGGGGCCGGCAGCGCCGCGGCGTCGGCACCGGCCTCCATGTCCACCAGGTCCACCACCTGCTTCACCGCCAGCCCGCGCCAGCGCAGGTAGCGGCAGAGCAGGTCGGCCATGACGAAGCGCCGCGCCTCGCCCATTTGGAGCGGCCGCTGGAGATTGGGGCCGCAGGTGTAGACGGCCACCCGGCCGGGCGTGAGAGGCGCCAGGGTCTCCCGGGCCCGCGTGAGGCGGTTGAACAACTGGGCGTCCACCTTTTCCAGCGTCGCGAAGAGCGGGGTGCTCAGGTAGCGTTCCCCGCCGTCGGGCAGGATGACCACGAGGGTGCCCTCCGTCATGCGCCCGGCCTCCTGGATGGCCGCCGCCATGGCCGCGCCGCTGCTCATGCCGACGAACAGGCCTTCCTCCCGCGCCAGGCGCCGGGCCGTTTCAAAGGCCTCCTCGTCGTCGACGTTGACTTTTCCGTCCAGGCGCTGCTTTTCGAAAATTTCCGGGCAGTAGGCCTCCCGCAGGTTCTTGAGGCCCTGGATCCGGTGCCCGAGATAGGGCTCGACGCCGACGATGCGGATGCCGGGGTTGTACTCCTTCAGGCGGCGGGAGACCCCCATCAGCGTGCCGGTGGTCCCCATGGCGGCGACCAGCGTGGTCACCGCCCCCGAGGTCTGGCGCCAGATCTCCTCGGCGGTGCCGTGGTAGTGGGCTTTCCAGTTGGCTTCGTTGTTGAATTGATCGACCGCCACGAAGCGGCCGGGGTTCTCCCGGAGCAGCCGGTAGACCTCCTCGATGGCGCCGTCGGTGCCCAGGCGGCCGGGGGTCAGGAGGATCTCGGCGCCTCGGGCCTTCAGGATGCGCTGGCGCTCGATGCTGACGGACTCGGACATCGCCAGCAGCAGGCGGTACCCTTTCACGGCGCACACCATGGCCAGGCCGATGCCGGTGTTGCCGCTCGTGGCCTCGATCACGGTCTTCTCCGGCGTCAGCTCTCCGGAGCGCTCGGCGGCCTCGATCATGTACAAGGCCGGCCGGTCCTTGATGGAGCCCCCGGGGTTCAGGTACTCCAGCTTGGCGAGGAGCTTCACTCGCGGGTTCGGGCTCATCCGCCCGATCTGCACCAGCGGGGTGTTGCCGATGGCATCGAGAATGGTAAAGGCCATAAGTGTATAGAGTGCCTATAGTGCCTAAAGTGCGCTAAAGTGCCTAAAGTTGGAAAGAGTCACACAAAACGCGGGGCTACTCTCTGCTCGTTGCTCGTTGCTCGTTGCTTTTTTTTCGGTGCTCGTCCAAAAACGCTTCCACCGCGGAGTGGATCTCCTCCCGCACCCGGCCCTCCTCCCGGGCGGCGTCGATCACTCGGAACCGTTCGGGCTGCCGGCGCGCCAGCTCCAGATACCCGTCCCGCACACGCTGGTGGAAGGCGAGGGTTTCATCCTCAAAACGGCTCTCCCGGGCCGAGCGTGCGCCCTTCTCCAGCTGGCGGCGGGCGCGGGCCAGCCCCACCTCCGGCGGCAGGTCCAGCAGCAGGGTCAGCTCCGGCGTGAGGCCGGCAAACACCAGCGCATGCAGCTGCGCCGTCCATTCCGGGGAGAGGCCCCGGGCCGCCCCCTGGTAAACGAGAGTGGCGTCGAAAAATCGGTCGCAGAGGACCGTTTTGCCTTCCATCAGGGCCGGCCGTATGACCGTGCGGATGTGCTCGGCCCGGTCGGCCATGTAGAGCAGCAGCTCGGTTTCGGGCGCCATGCCGGCGTTGTCGGGGCTCAGCAGCAGCGCGCGGATCTTTTTGCCGAGGTCCGTGCCGCCGGGCTCCCGCGTGAGGATGCATTTCAGCCCGCGCTCCGCGAGGAACCCGGCCAGATGCAGGATCTGGGTCGTTTTGCCGGCGCCCTCCCCGCCCTCCAAAGTGATGAACATCGTGTTGGCCTCTCCCATCCGATCAGCCCCCGTCGCGCCATTCGAAATCCCACTGCCGGAGATCGTTCAGCGCGTCGTAGTCGGTCATGTCGCATTTGATCGGCGTGATGGATATGAAACGGTGGCGCAGCGCCGCACCGTCGATGTCCGGGTCGTCGCCGAAGGTCTGCATGTCCGCCCCCTGCCAGTAGTACGTACGCTGGCGGGGGTCGATGCGCTTTTCCATGTACTCCTTGAACAGGGTGAGCCCGTGGCGGCTGACCCGCACCCCGGCGATGTCCTGCCAGGGGGCGTTCGGAAAGTTCACGTTGAGGAACGTCCCCGAAGCGAGCCCGTGCCGGGCGACCACGCGCACCAGTCGGGCGATGAAACCGGCGGCGGTTTCGCAAGCGTACGGCGCGCCGGTTTCGATGGAGGCCGCTACCGCCGGGATCCCTGCCAGCGCCGCTTCCTTGGCGGCGGCCACCGTTCCCGAGTAGTTGATGTTCACCCCCACGTTGGCGCCGGGGTTGAGCCCGGAAACCACGAGGTCCGGCCGGCGGGGCAGGATTTCCAGCACGCCGAGTTTGATGCAGTCGGCCGGGGTCCCGTTGACCGCATAGCCCTCGCAGCGGCCGTTCAGGGCCACCCGGCTGGCGCGCAGGGGCTGATGCAGCGTGATCCCATGACTGACCGCCGTGCGCTCCCGGTCCGGGGCGACCACCGTCACCGCGTGCTCCCGCCGCAAGGCCCCATCCAGCGCCCACAGCCCTTCCGCATAGATGCCGTCATCGTTGGTCAGAAGAATATCCATGGGAAAACAACATCTTGACTTTTGAGGTCAAGTCAGTTTTATAGCTTAATTTTCGGCAGGGTTCAAGGTCCAGCGCCGAGGCTCCGGCCGGCCATGGAAACCCTTCCCCTCCCCGAATCCGCATGCCGTAAGACCGGCAAGTGCGATGTTTGCCGTCTCACCAGCAGGCGGAGCGGAGTGCCCGCCGCGGAGAGCCGCAGCCCATTGTCGGATCAACAAGACCGGAGGAACACACGCGAATGGCTCCATCCGAGAGGCAACGCCGAGACCGCTGGTCCGGAGCCGGGATATGGCGGGCGGCCGTACTTGGATGTCTCTTTTTTCTGTGTGCGCCATTCGTGCCGCCCCCTCCCGCCTATGCCCAGCAGGCGGCGACGGCAGGCCCGCGCCTCACCCCCCTGGACCCGCAACTGCCCTGGACGATCGAGGCCGACCGCGTCCGCTACGACCCGTTCCGCAGCGAATACATCGCCGAGGGAAACGTCGTCATCTCCAAGATGGACCGGTCCATCTCCGCCGATCGCGTACGCTACAGCCGGCAGACGATGATCATCTTTGCCGAGGGCCACGTGACGGTAACGACCGGATTGGATGTCCTCTCGGGGTCCTATCTGGAATTCGACATGGAGAGCGAGAAAGGGTTTCTCGACGACGGCGTCGTCTTTATAAAGGATAACAACTACCACTTGAAGGGAGATCGGATCGAGAAAATCGGGGCGGACCTTTACTCGATCGACCGGGGGGTCGTCACCACCTGCGACGGCAGTCCGCCCGACTGGAAGATTTCCGGCAGCGACATCAAAGTCCACGACGACGGCTCCGGCTCGGCCTGGAACGCCTTGGTGTATGTCCGGGACGCCCCGCTGCTGTATTTCCCCTACGTGTCGTTCCCGGCGCGGAACAAGCGCCAGAGCGGGTTTCTTTTTCCCGAATTCGGTTACACCCAACGCAAGGGCGCTTTTTACAGCCAGCCGTTTTACTGGGCAATAGACGACCAGTCGGACGCCACCTTCTACATGGAATACATGAGCGAGCGGGGGGTCAAGCCGGGGCTGGAATACCGCTATTACCTCAACCGGGACGCCAAAGGCGCCGTCATGTTCGATTTCCTGCACGACGAACAAATCGACAACGGCGAGGGCAATTCGAGCAAGGACTGGGGCTACGACGATGACGGCTTTCTAAGGCCCAACCGCGACCGCTACTGGTTCCGTATGAGCCATTACAACCCCTTGCCGGGCGGGGCCACCGGCCGGCTCGACCTGGACATCGTCAGCGACCAGGACTACCTGCGCATGTTCAGGACAGGCTACATGGGCTTTGAGGAATCCAGTGTTTTTTTCAATAAATTTTTCGGCCGCGTTCTGGATGACTTCGACGACCCGGTGCGCGTGAATCAGCTGTTGATCAGCAAAGCGTGGCCCAGCTTCAGCTTCAACGCCGGTACGCTTCTGTATAACGACGCGAACAAAGGTCAGAACTGGAAAGACGTCACCCAACGATTGCCGGTGGCCCGGTTCGCCGCCCCGAAGCAGGCGGTCGCCGAAAGCCCCTTCATGTACAACTTGAGTTCCGAGTACGACAACTTCTGGCGGGAGCGCGGCTTCGGGGTACAGCGCATGGATGTCTGGCCGCGCCTCTACTACCCGTATTTCGTGCCGCCCTACCTGACCATCGAGCCTTCGGTCGGCTTCCGCCAGACCGTCTGGGACCAATATCAGACCGACGACGCGGACGCCTGGTCCGACGACGGGTACTTCCACCGGGAGCTTTACGACACGCGCATCGTGGTCGGCACGGATTTTTATAAAATTTACGATGTCGACGGGGAGAGCCTTAAACGGATCAAGCACAGGGTCCTGCCCGAAGTCGCCCACACCTATGTCCCGGAGGCGGACCAGGAAAACCTGCCGTACATCGACTCCCGCGACCGCATCGAGAACCGCAACCGGGTCAGCTATTCGCTGACCAACACTCTGACCTCCAAGTCGCTGCGCCTGCCGCCGGGCGAGGAGGCCACGGAACGCGAGGTCTCGCAGGGCGCCATCATGCCCCCCACCGGCGACTATGACTATCTGGATTTCCTGCGGTGGAGAGTCGGCCAGTACTACGATTTCGCCAGGCACTTCCAGCCGTTTTCGAACGTTCTGAGCAAACTGACCCTGACCCCGGCGGAAAAAATCAGCTTCGACAACGAGGTGGGCTACAACATTTACACCCACCTGCCGGACCGCTTCAACTTCAGCGTGACGTTGGGAGACAAGAAAAAGGGCCACTTGACCATCGGCTACCGGTATATTCGCGATACGCTCCAGGATGAAAGAGACAAGAACGACGAGTATGAATACGGCCAGATTGTCGAGCCGGATACCACGACCGACCAGCAGCAGATCAACTCTCTTTACACCGAGGCGCGCCTCGGGTTGACCGACAGCTTTTCGCTGCTGGCTTCCTATGAGCGCGACTTCGTGGACGACCGCGTCCCGGCCTACGGCCTGGGGTTCATCTACGAAAGCCAGTGCTGGGTCCTCGAAGCGGGATTCGGTCTCCAGGAGGAAGATGTCGGTCTGAGGATCCGCATGCGGCTGAAAGGCATTGGGGATTTTGGATTTTAGATTTTCGAGCCCTCCGGGCTCGAAAATCTAAAATTGAGAAAAACGGTGCCGGCAATGCGAAGCCGCACGAGTGCGGCCGGATCCGACCACGAGATTGTCGGAAAAGGGGATTTATGGAAGACAGGAGATTGCTGAGGCTGTGGTACGTCCTGCACACCCGGAGCCGGCACGAGAGTGTCGTCACCGCAGGGTTGTCGAAAAAATCCATGGAGGTGTTCCTGCCCCGGGTCAAGGTGCGCAGCTCCCGCAAGGACCGCAGGGCCATGATCCACATCCCCCTGTTCCCGGGCTACGTGTTCATAAAGACCGACCTCCATCCGCACACCCACCTCGACATCGTAAAAACCGCGGGGGTGGTGCGGCTGATCGGGAGCAAACAAGGCCCGGTGCCCGTGGCCGATGAGACCGTCGAATCCTTGAAAATCATGGTGGCCGCGGAGAGCTCGATCACCACCGGGCACCGCCTGCAACAGGGCGAGCGGGTGCTGGTGGTCAACGGCCCGTTTGCCGGGGTGGCGGGGACCTTTGTCCGCTACCGCGGCCAGGGCCGCGTGGTCGTCAACATCGAGGCCCTGGGACAGTTCGCCGGCGTGGATGTCCAGGAGGAGGACATCGAGATCCTGCCGCCCATCCTTGCATAACTGCTTGACATCTTATCAACTTTCAGAATATAAACAAAAAATAAGCATCTGAGGCCCAGGCCGCATTTCAAGGAGGATGTATGAACAAACTGGAGTTGATCTCCGCATTGAAGACCGAAGCGAATATTTCCAAGGCGGAAGCCGCCCGAGTGGTCCAGATCTTTTTCGATCAAATGGCGGAGGCCATGGCACGCGGAGAGCGGGTGGAAATACGCGGCTTGTGCAGCTTTTTCGTCAAGGAATACAAGAGCTACACCGGCAGGAACCCAAAAACCGGCGACAAGGTGACCATCAAACCCAAGAAGCTTCCGTTCTTCAAATCCGGGAAAGAACTCAAGGAACGCGTAGACTCGAGGACCCCGTAGATTATTAGATTCGTGCCAGGGTTCGACTCGATCATCGACCAAGAGCGCCCCATCCGGACACTTGCCTCCTTTCTGACCCACGGGACCATCCCCCACGCCCTTCTTTTCACCGGGATCGAAGGCGTCGGCAAACGCACAGCGGCCATCGCCTTTGCCATGGCCTGCAACTGCATGGGCGGCCCGCGGGAGAACGGGACGGCCGCGGCCGGGCGGCCGCCGGCCACCGCCCGGGCCTGCGGCGAGTGCCCCGCCTGCCGCAAGATA
>JALOPD010000051.1 GCA_025454075.1 Desulfobacterales bacterium
GAAAGAGCCATAGCTCGATTCCCCAATATCAAGGAGCGTCCGAAACGTGAAGCCCATTTACCTCGACTACAACGGCACGACCCCCCACGACCCCGAGGTCATCGCCGCCATGCGGCCTTTTTGGGAGGAGGAATTCGGCAACCCCTCCAGCGGCCACCTGTATGCGGTGAAACCCAAGCAGGCCTTGAACACCGCCCGGCGCCAGGTCGCCGGCCTGCTGCACTGCGCGCCGGAGGAGGTTGTCTTCACCAGCGGCGGCACCGAGGCCAACAACTGGGCCATCGTCGGCACGGCGCGCGCCCTGCGCGACCGGGGCCGGCACATCATTACCTCCCGCTTCGAGCACCCTGCCGTGCTCAACGTCTGCGCGTTCCTGGAAAAAGAGGGCTACGAGGCGACCTACCTGCCGGTGGGGGAGCATGGGCTGGTGGATCCAACGGATGTGCAGGCCGCCCTGCGGCCGGATACCATTCTCATAACGATCATGCACGCCAACAACGAGGTGGGCACCATTCAACCCATCGCCGAAATAGCCGCTCTTGCGAAAGCGCGCGGCATAAGGGTTCACACCGACGCCGCCCAGTCGCCGGGAAAAATCCCCGTCGACGTGAACGCGCTGGGGGTCGACCTGCTGTCCCTGGCGGGCCACAAGCTTTACGCACCGAAAGGCGTGGGCGCGCTTTTCATCCGCAGAGGGGTGCCCCTGGAAACCTTCATGCACGGCGCCGGCCAGGAGCTGGGGCGGCGGGCCGGGACTGAAAACATCCTGGAGATCGTGGGGCTTGGAAAAGCGTGCGAGATCGCCGGCCGGGACCTGGAGCGGCATCGCCGGCACATGCAGGAGATGCGCGACCGGCTTCATGCCGCTGTTTCGGCCGGCGGCGCGGACGTGCGCCTGAACGGCCACCCGGCCAAGCGCCTGCCCAACACCTTGAGCCTTTCCTTCCGCGACCTGGAGGCCAACCGCCTCCTCGAGGCCATCGGCCTGGAGGTCGCCGCCTCGGCGGGGGCGGCTTGCCACGCCGACAGCATCGAGATTTCCCACGTACTCAGAGCCATGGGCGTGCCCGTGGAGTGGGCCAAGGGCACCCTGCGCCTTACCACCGGCCGCATGACCACTGCAGCGGAAATAGACCGTGCGGCGGCGGTCATCGTGGAAGCGGTCCTTGCGATCCGGGACAGCCGGAAAAAAAACGCCGGATGAGGTTCCCCCGGCCGTTTCCAGTGAAAATTGCCCGCAGGGTTATTCCATCCGCCGAGTTCGGCTATCCCAGAATGGATATCCCGACCACCAGGTGGCCTTTGAATCGGCCTTTTTCCAGCTCGGTAATATGCTCAATCCGCAGCCGGTGATGACCGGACAAAGTGGCGGCGCCCGCGGGCGCAAGAAAATTCACATTCAATTCCTGCCCGATCTGAACCAAGGTCAGAAATTTGGAATCCGCTCTCACGATGATACCTGCCCCACCGGATGACACATCGTGGACTTTCAACTGATAAACGGGGACGCTGGGGAATTTGATTTCCACCCGGTGGCTGGACGGTTGGGTGGACCTTGGTTCGGTCCTTCTTTCCGGCTGTTGGCCGGTCGGGTCCATTCTCTCGGAGCTGTTCATTTTATACCTGCGGCTGAGAAGGTGGGTGGGTGCATGAAGATCTTTTTCCCTACAGCCGGCTGTCCGCTTCGACGGCTTCCACCAGCATGTCGAAGATGGAGGGGACCGCGGAGGCGACCCGGTTCCAATTGGCGATGTACGGCACTTCCAGCGGGGTTTTGAGGTACTGCTGGGAGGCGCTCTCGATGCACCTCAGAAAGGCTTCGGATTGACTCACTTCCCGGTGGCGGTCGTACTTCAACCCATTGATCGCGGAGTCGTATTCGTAGCGTGCGATGAAATCCTGGGCGATGCGCAGGTAGCAGGACTTGAGGGAGATGAAGAACTCGTTGCTCAGTATGTGCCCGCGGCTGGCCAGGTTCCGGAATAGGCACTTGGCGATGTCGGTCCCCATTTTCAAGAGACCCTGGTCGGGGTCTTCCAGGGAGAGCGGCTGATGCTTGTGTTCGTAGTTGTCGGAGAGGTCCACCTGGCAGACGCGGCTGAGAACACAGTTGCGATGCACCTCCGCCAGGACCCCCACCTCGATGCCCCAGTCGCCCGGGATCCGCAGCCGGCGCGCCACCTCGGTGTCCATCGCGAACTCGCCGGCCAGGATGTAGCGGAAGCTGTCCAGATAATCCAGGAATTGATGGGGGCCCAGCGTCGCTTTCAGGGAACGGATGAGCGGCGACACGAAGACGCGCGTCACCCGGCCGTGCAGTTGATCCGTGACCCGGCTGTAATATCCCTTGCAGAACTCGAAGCCGATGTTGGGATGGGTCACGGGATAACAGAGTCTGGCGAGAAGCTCCCGGTCATAGGTGACGATGTCGCAATCGTGCAGGGCGATGACATGGCTGTTCTCGAGGGCGAGGATGTAACCGTAGGCGGTCCAGGCGGATCGGCCTTTGCCGTCTTCCCCCACGTCGATGCCCTTTTCGCTCAAAAGCTGGTAGATCGCTTGAACCCTCGGGCCGGTGCACCAGATCAGCCTGGGTTTCTGATGAAAGGCGGAAAAGAATTTTCGGGCCTCCTTGAAATCCTCGACGGTGGCCCGGCCCACGGTCACAATCACGTTCTTGAGATAGTTGACCTTGCGAAGCTCCTGGGCGATCCTTGGAAGCCCGGCGCCCTTTAATTCGATGGGTATGTAGGGAAGCACCAGGGAGATCGGCCGATGTCGCGCGGCTTGCTCCAGCTCTCCTTCCAGCTCTTCGAGGTCTCGATGCCTGAGTTTGTGAAAGGTGGTGATCTCCCCGTTTTGAAAGAAGTCCGACATTTCGCCCTCCCTTGGCTGCCGCGCCCCTCGTTGAGGCCCGGCCGGTCATGCGCATCGGAAAAAACTGCATATGCAACGCCGCCCCAAGAAAGCGAAGAGGGGGCCGGAGTTGAAAAAGCACAGGCCCGCTGATCGGTTCACAGGGTGCGCTTCAACGGGACCGGTTCAAAACAAAACGGTTTTGAAATCTCGGCTGGATTGGAACAAGTCGGAAATGCGGGACATTTGCCGCGGAATGCTCGACGGACATGGTGGGCACCTCCGGATTCGAAATGGTGGAGGAAAGACCCCCGCTCAATTCCGAAGGTTTTCCTCATCGACGCCTGCGAGGTTAGCTGATGGGCTAGGATCGAAGAGGTTATCCCTCGCCGATGGGCGATGCGCCCCGAAAACCTGGGTCCCCCGCCCCCGAAGAATTACGGGATTAGGCGATGACAGAGATAGTCTACCGGCGAATTTTTGTCAAGCCGCCCGGGAGAACCTGCTCGGCGGGAAAAAACTCAACAATGGTCTTTCATCGAGTGTCTCCAGCAAAAGGAGATCGATTCGTCCAGCACGGCAGGAATTCCGTCGTGGATGGTCGGGTACAAGGGCTCGATGGCGAGCAGCTTCGACAAGGTGTCTGTTTCCACCGGCAGATTCAGGTTCCAGCTGCGAACGGCCCCAACGGAATAAAGGCTGGGGCTCGAGGAGGCCATGTGAACGAGGTCCAGGAGGCCGGTGCCCAGAAGGGCCAGGGGTTTGGGTATGTGAGTGATTTTGAGCCGGGGGTAGTACGTCTGCGTGGCGTGGAAGAGCTGGTTCCATGTGCAGGGCAGGTTGTCGGCCACCACCATCACGCCGCGGGCGCCGGTTTCGGCGGCGCGGATGAGCGCCCGGGCGGCATCGGCCACGTTCAGGTGGGCGTAGTGGTTGTCGCCATGGCCCGGGAAAAAAATCCTTCCCCTGCGGGCCTCTTCAAAGAACAGGCTCCGCGCGCCGTAGGTGTGCGGCAGGCGCAGGGAGGCAAAGCGAATACCCGAATCCCCCGCCATGGCCGCCATCATCTGCTCAGCCTCAAACTTGGCGCGGCCGTAGCCCAAAACCGGGGAGGCGGGGGTGGCCTGGTCGATCGGCTGTTGGCGGCTGCCGTATACGAGAAGGGTCCCGCCGTAAACAAATTTTTTCACCCCGTTTTCCCGCGCGGCCTCCATCAGGTTTCGCGAACCATCCACGATCGATGGACGCACCCGCCGGTACGAGATGAAGGCCGCCACGGCCCCCAAATGGATGACGGTGTCGATCCCCGCCACCGCCCGCCTCAGGCCCTGGGCGTCCAACAGGTCGCCTTGGACCAGCTCGGCCTCCAACGCCTTCAGGATCATGCCCCTGAACGGCCGCCGTACGAGCAGCCGGGGCTTGAAGCCCTTCACCGCAAGCTGTCTCGCCACCTCGTACCCAATGAAGCCGGTGGCCCCCGTTACAAGAACTTTTTCCATACGCTCTTTTCCGGTCCTGTTTTTTTGCACAGGACGGCTTTAAAAAACCTTGGCTGCTTGAAGTGCTTCAGGCCGCCCCTATCCCCTTCCACGCCCAAAACCTACCCGGGGGTCCGGCCTGGGTCGTCGGTTTGCACATGAAAAATTGATGGCGGACAGTAAGCATTTCCCGTGGGGGTGCCAACACGATCGGTTGGGAAACTTCTCTTTGGCGGCCCTGCCGGCAGCAGCCTTTGTCTTTGCCATTCGGCTCGTTATCCTTGGAGTCGTTGGGCCGGCAACCGCGCAATTTCTATTGCATGGCCCGTTTCCCCCTCAGGTTCATCAATCCGAATTTATATGTCATTCCCACAGCAGAGGCGGGCCGGTCAACCGCGGTTGCATCCTCCATGCGGACGGGTAAAGGCACACGCCGGCTTCCGCTCAAAATTTCACGCGCAGCTCCGGAATTTCTCTCTTGACACTGTTTTTGAACAAATAAAACACGTTGGCAACACTCCCCTTTCATCTTCCATCCGGCGCCGGCCGATCATCGGCACCTCTTTTTCGGCCCTCATGGCCCCCTGGAACGCGGCTTGCTCTACCATGTGGTCAACATCCATCGTCCAGGACACTGTCAATGAGCCTTTCCTCAGCCATAGAAAAACAGGTTCTCGCTGCCGCGGTCGACGCGCCGGCGCCGGCCCCGAACAAAACGCCCCTTCACCGGTCCATCCACGGCGCCGAATCGGAAGGCGAAGTGGAGGGAATCCGCGCGCGCCGGCGCCGCTTCCAGGCTTCCCGCTTTGCGCCGCCCGAGATCGCCGACCGCGTCAGCATCCGGCGGCGTGCGGTCTACTGTCGGAACATCGAGAACTATGTGGGCACGGTGAAAGTGCCGGTCGGGATCGTCGGCCCTTTGCCGGTCAACGGCCGTTTTGCCGAAGGCGGCTTCATGGTCCCGCTCGCCACCACCGAGGCGACGCTGATCGCCTCCTACAACCGCGGGGCCAAGCTCCTGACCTGCGCCGGCGGGTGCACGGTCCGGGTTCTCGACCAGGGGGTCAGTCGCGCGCCGGGCTTCGTCTTCGCCGCAGCGCCGGAGGCACTCGAGTTCGCCGGCTGGGTCGAGTCCCAGGCCCAAGCCATCCGGCAGACGGCGGAGGCGACGACCCGCCACGGCCGACTGACGCGCATGACCTGCATCCCCGAGGGCAACTACGCCTTTCTGGAGCTGCTGTTCGACACGCGGGACGCGTCCGGCCAGAACATGGTGACGATCGCCGCCCAGGCCGTCTGCGACTACATCGGCCGCCGCAGCCCAGTCCGGCCTTTGTCCGTCTACATCGAGTCCAATTTTTCAGGGGACAAGAAAGCCAGCCTGCGGACGCTGCACTCGGTCCGCGGCCGCAAGGTTTCCGCCGAAGCGGTGATACCGGAAGCCTGCGTCCGAGCGGGTTTGCACACCACCCCCGCGGAGATGGAACGCTATTACCGCATGGCCGCCGTCGCCTGCTCCATGGCCGGCACCTTCGGCACTCAGGGCCATTTCGCCAACGGCCTTGCCGCTCTTTACCTGGCCTGCGGCCAGGATGTGGCCTGCGTGGCCGAATCGGCCATCGGCCACACGCGTCTGGAGGTTTTGCCCGGGGGCGATCTCTACTGCTCGGTCAACCTGCCCGGCGTGATGGTGGCGACCGTCGGCGGCGGCACCGCGCTTCCCAGCCAGAAGGCCTGCCTGGAAACCCTCGGGCTTTACGGCCCGGGCAAAGCCCCTGCCCTGGCGGAGCTGGCGGCGGCGCTCTGCCTGGCCGGAGAGATCTCCATCGTGGGGGCCATCTGCGCCGGGGAGTTCACCCGGGCCCACCGGCAGATGGCGCGCCCGTCTTGAGAGGCGGGGAAGGAGGGCTCAGATGAGACTGAACCGCTGGTGGGTGTACCAACGCGAGCGTTTCCCGGTTTTCAAGCACGGGCTTCTGATCGCGGCCGTCTGCTTCGGCGTCCTGGTGTTTTCGCTGCCGGGCGGCGAAACGCCCGGTCCATCGATCCTCGCCCGTTTTGCGGCCGCCTTTGCCACGGTGCTGCTGTTTTTCCTGCAGCTGCGGATTGCGGATGAATTCAAAGACTACGAGGAGGACCGTCGCTGCCGGCCGCACCGGCCCGTGCCCCGCGGGCTGGTGAGCCTCGGGGAGCTGAAAGCGGTCGCCGGTGCGGCAGCGGTCGTCCAGGCGGCGCTTGCCCTGGGGGTGAGCCCCCGGCTGCTGCTTCCGCTTGCCGCCGTCTGGGCCTACATGCTGCTGATGACCCGGGAGTTCTTCGCCCCCGCCTGGCTCAAGCGCCACGCCGTGATCTACCTTTTGTCCCACTCCCTGATCCTGCCGCTGATCTATCTTTACGTGTCGGCCGGCGGGTGGTTCGCCCTGGGGCAGCCGCCCCCCGGCGGGCTGGGCTTTTTGCTGGCCTTCGGGTTCTTCAGCGGGGTGGTGGTTGAAATCGGCCGCAAAGTCTGGGCGCCGGCGGATGAAATCCCGGGGGTCCAGACCTACAGCCGCCTGTGGGGGCACAAGGCCGCCACCTTGGCCTGGGTGGGAACGGCGCTGGCAGCGGCGGTTTTCGGGTCGCTGGCGGCCGGCCGGGGCGGGCCCGCGTCCCCGCTGCTCGTCCTGGTCGTCGTTTTGGGCGCGGCCGGCTTTCCCGCCGTGCGGCGCTTCCTGGTGCTGGCGCAGCGCCGCGACGCCGAACGGATCGAACAACTGTCCGGAATCTTTACCCTGGCGACCCATGTCGGCTTAGGCCTGACGGTGTGGGCCGGCCGCTGAGCCGCCGGCCGGGGCGCTCGGCGCAAGGAGACTCCCATGCGATACATTTTGCGATCTTTCGGATCAGACGACGGCGGCAACCTGGGCGGCAAAGCCCGCTGCCTGGTGCGACTGCTGAAGGCCGGCTTCCCGGTGCCGGATTTTTTCGTGGTGACGCCGCAGGCCTTCTGCGACAGCCTCACCCCGGCCCAGCGCGCCGCCGTGGAATCCGGCTCCGATCCCGAAACCCTGCGGTCCGCCCTGGCGGAGCTTGTGGCGTGCAGCGCCGTCCGACGCGAGCTTGCCGCCGCCCTGACAGGGTTCGGCCCCACCGAGGCCCTGTTCGCCGTTCGCTCCTCGGCGGCGGACGAGGACGGTGCGGCGCACTCCTTCGCGGGTCAGCTCAAGAGCTTTCTGGGGGTCCGGCCGCCGGAGATCGCGCGGCGCATGGCCGCGGTCTGGAAATCCGGCTTCAGCGCGCCCGTGTGCGCCTATCGTGCGCAGCAGGGGCTGCCCTGGCCGCCGGCCGCCCCCGCCGTCATCGTCCAGCGGATGATCGAGCCGGACGCCGCCGGTGTCGCCTTCAGCGCCGACCCGGTCACGGGGGATCGCTCGCTTGCCGTCGTCGCCTCCAATTACGGGCTGGCCACCTCGGTGGTCTCGGGCGAGGCCGACAGCGACCTGCATCACGTCGACCGATCCGGGTGCATCGTCAAGCGGCAAATTGCCGCCAAGACCCGCGCGGACCGGGTTTCGGCCGCAGCGCCGGACGGCGTCGCACCCGCCGCCGTCGCAGCCGGGCAGGCCCGCCGCGCGGCGCTGGACGACGGTCAGGTCCGGCAGGTGGCCGAGTCCGTGCGCCGGATCGAAACGCTCTTCGGCTCGCCCCAGGACGTGGAGTGGGCGATCGCCGGCGGGCGCCTGCACATCCTCCAGGCGCGGCCCATCACCGCGCTCTCGCCCGGCAGCGGCGATGAAACTGATCGGCGGATCTGGGACAACAGCAACATCGTGGAGAGCTACGGCGGCATCACGACGCCGCTGACCTTCAGCTTCGCCCGCCGCGCCTATGAGGGCGTCTACCGCCAGTTCTGCCGGACCATGCGCGTGCCCGGCCCCGTGATCGAAGCGAACGACTCCATTTTCGGGCGCATGCTCGGCCGGATCCACGGCCGGGTCTACTACAATCTGCTCAACTGGTACCGGCTGATCGCCATGCTGCCGGGCTACACCTTGAACCGGCGTTTCATGGAACAGATGATGGGGGTGAAAGAGCGTCTGGCCGAATCGGCGCCGGCGGCCCCCGCCCACACCCCGTTCCAGCGTCGACTGCTCGACGCCCTGCGGCTGGCGGTCTCCGTTGCCGGCCTGACGGCGAACTATCTCAGGTTGAACTCCAAGACCGCCGCGTTCCAGCGGCGGCTGGAAAACGCCCTTCGATCCTCCGGCCCGGGTCTTGCCGGCGCCGCCCCGGACCGGCTGATCGCCGCCTTCAGGGATCTCGAGCGGCGCCTGCTGACCCGCTGGGACGCCCCCCTGGTCAACGACTTCTTCACGATGATCTTCTCCGGGGTTCTGGGCCGGCTGTGCGAGCGCTGGGGGCTGAACAATGACGGCCCCGTGCACCCGTCGCTGCTGTGCAGCGGCGGCGGCATGGTCAGCACCGAGCCCGCGCGCCGCATCGTCGAGATGGCACGGCTGGCATGCGCGGACGACGACCTGCTGCGCTTTCTGCAGCAGGAGGACGCCTCCGACCTCATGCGCCGCCTGCGGCGGTTCCCCGCGTTTCGGTTGAAACTGCGGGCCTACCTGGAGCGCTTCGGCGAGCGCTGCACCGACGAGCTCAAGCTCGAAAGCGCCACGCTTCAGGAAAACCCCGTGCCGCTCCTGCGTGCGATCGCCGCGCTGGCGGGCTCTCCTGCCGGGGCGGCCGGCGGGTCTTGCGCGAGGGAGGCGGATCGCGCGGCGCCGGTGGGGAGTGCGGAGGCGCGCGCGCATGCGGTGCTCGCCGGCAGGCCCCTGCGGCGGTGGGTCTTCTCCTGGGTGCTCAAAAACGCCCGCGAACGGGTGCGCACCCGCGAAAACCTGCGCTATGAGCGCACCCGGGTCTTCGGGCGGGTGCGGACCATTTTCCTCGAGCTCGGCCGCCGGTTCCACGATCGCGGCCTCCTGGAGAGCCCGCGGGACATCTTCTTCCTCGAGGTCGAGGAAATCTTCAGCTTCGTTCAAGGCTATGCGGCCGGCACCGACCTGAAAGGGCTGGTGTCCCTGCGCCGCCAGGAATACGACGCGGATGCGCGCCTGGAAAAGCCGGCCGACCGGTTCGAAACCCGGGGCATCGTCTACCACGGGAACCGCTTCACCGGCGGGAGCGGCCTTCCGGGTGCCGGCGGCCCCGACGGCGACCGTCGCCGGGGGATCGGGTGCGGCCCGGGGGTCGCCTCCGGCAGGGCCCGGGTGGTGACGGACCCGGCCGCGGCGCACCTGGAGGCGGGGGAGATCCTGGTGGCCGAACGCACCGATCCCGGGTGGGTCATGTTGTTTCCGCTGGCCTCCGGCCTCGTGGTGGAGCGCGGCAGCCTGCTGTCCCACTCGGCCATCGTGGCGCGCGAGATGGGGATCCCGACCGTGGTCGGGCTCGAAGGGGCCACGGCCTGGCTGAAGACCGGCGACCCGGTGCAGGTCGACGGGCATGCCGGTTGTGTCCGCAAAATGCGGGCGGAAGCGACGGAGGGCGGCCATGGTCTGTGAAATTGAGGGCAAAACCGATTTCGGCGGCATCCGCTACGCGCAGTGCTGGGAAGATGCCGATGTGCTGCTCGACGCCCTGAACGTCCGGCCGGGGGGCGCCTACCTGTCGATTGCCTCCGCCGGGGACAACGTTCTGGCGATCCTGAGCCGCGGCCCGCGGCGGCTAGTGGCCCTGGACGTCAACCGCGCCCAGATCGCCTGCCTGGCGCTGCGCGTCGCCGCCTTCCGGGAGCTCGGGCACGGCGAACTGCTGGAGCTCATGGGCTCCGCTGCCAGCCGCCGCCGGCTCCGGCTCTACGACCGCTGCCGCAAGCATCTTGCTCCCGAGATGCGCGCCTTCTGGGACGGCCGCCGCACCGCGGTCGCGCAGGGCATCGGGGCCGTCGGCAAGCTGGAAAAATTCCTGCACCTCTACCGCACGGTTGTGCTGCCCCTGGCGCACCCGCGCTCGCGGGTGGAGCGGCTGTTTCGTCCGCGCGATCAGCGGGGTCGGCAGCGCTTCTACGACCTCGAGTGGAACAACCGCCGATGGCGCGGGGTGGCCCGGGTCTTCTTCTCGCGCGCGGTGATCAGCCGACTGGGCCGGGACCCGCGCTTTTTCGATTATGCCGAAGGCGGCATCTCCGAGCACCTTCTGCAGCGCGCCGGCTATGCCCTGAGCGTGCTCGACCCCGCCGCCAACCCCTACCTGCAGTGGCTGCTCCTGGGACGCCACCGCAGCGCCCGGCCCTACGCTTTGCGCTCCGAGAACTTCCCGTCGATCCGTGCGAACCTGGACCGGCTGGACCTCCGCGTGCAGTCCCTCGAGGATTTCATCGAAACCCCGGAAGCATCGGGCCTGGACGGCTTCAACCTGAGCGACATCTTCGAATACATGTCGGAGGCCAACGCCCACCGGCTGCTGGAAAAGCTCATCGGCTCCGGCCGCCCGGGGGCGCGGCTCGTCTACTGGAACCTGCTGGCGCCGCGGCGGCGCCCCGACCGCCTCGCGCACCGGCTGCGGCCGCTGGAGGAGCTGGCCGACAGCCTTCTGCGCAGGGACAAGGCGTTTTTCTACAGCGCACTGAATGTGGAGGAGATCCTATGACGCAGACCCCCGTTTTCTCCATCCTGTTGATCCTGGTTCTGTGCGCGGCCTGGATGATCGGCCTGGCCGGCCTGCAGCAGCGCCTGCCGCTGAAACCGGAAGGCTTCCGGAAGCTGCTTCACCTGGGAAGCGGGCTGATGGCGCTCGGCCTGCCATGGCTGTTTCAGAGTCCATGTCCGGTGTTGATCCTTTGCGCCCTGAGCCTGCTGGGCCTGCTGGCGATCAAACGGGTCCCGGCGCTGCGCCGACGGGTCGGCGGCGTCATGGACCGTGTCGACCGCCAAACACCCGGCGACCTCTATTTCGTCGCGGCGACCGGAGTGTTGTTTCTGATGGCGGCAGGCGACCCGCTTCTCTTCGGCGTGCCGATGGCCGTCCTGACGTTTGCCGACTCGGCCGCTGCCCTGGTGGGGCAGCGCTGCGGCCGGCACCGGTTCCAGGCCGGCGGCGGGACCAAGACCTTCGAGGGCTCCACGGCATTTTTCATCACGGCCTTTTTCTGCGCCCAGGTCGGGCTGCAGGTTTTTGCGGGCAGAGACCCCGCCGCAACCCTGCTGCTGGCGCTGCTCCTCGCGTTGCTTCTGACCCTGGTCGAAGCCGTTGCCGGAAGGGGGAGCGACAATTTCCTGATTCCCATCGCGGGGTGGCTGCTGCTCAGGGTCTACGCGGGGCGCCCGGCCTCCCTGCTGATGATGCACTTCATGATCGCGGTGTCGGCCTGCGTGACGGCCATGCTCATGCAGCGCTTTCTCCGGCGCCGCCGAGCCGAGCAGAGCTGAGGTGCGTCATGCGCCGGCGTTTCGACATCCAGCCCACGGAGGACTTGAGCGTTTTTGCCGCCGTTTGCGGCACGCCCGGCTTATCGGCCGACACCGTGGCCGCGCACCGGGCCGACGGCCACCTGGCGGCCCTCGATCCGGCCGGTGCGGTCGCGGCGCACTGCTCCCTGTGGTGGCGCTCAGCGCCGCCCCTGCCCGGACACCGGCCGGGGGTCATCGGCCACTATGCCGCCGGGTCGGCGGCGGCCGGCGCCGCATTGCTGAAGGCGGCCTGCCGGCATCTCGCCGCCCGGGGCTGCACCGCGGCCGTCGGCCCCATGGACGGGAACACGTGGCGCAGCTACCGGCTGGTCACCCGCACCGGCCCGCGGCCGGCTTTCTTCCTTGAGCCGGGCGATCCGTTGGAGTGGGCCGGCCACTTCGAGCTTTCCGGTTTCAAACCCCTGGCCCGCTATTTTTCAGCCATGACCGGACGGCTGGAGTCTCCGCCGCCCCCGGCCCCGGAGGACCCCGGGCGGCGGACCGGCCGCGGCATCCTTCTGCGCCCCCTGGAACCGGATCGCTTCGAAGAGGAGCTTGGCCGCATCTATCCCTTGTGCCTCGAGTGCTTCAAAGACAACCTTTTCTTCACGCCCATACCCGAGGAGCAGTTCGTTGCGATGCATCGGCCGCTGCGGCCCCATCTCATACCCGGCCTCTCCTGGGTGGCGGAGTTCGGGAAGACAGCGATCGGTTTGGCCTTCGCCCTGCCGGACATCCTCCAGGCGCGGCAAGGGGAAACGCCGGACACGGTGGTCCTGAAAACCCTGGCCGTCGCCCCGCAGTTCCGAGGGGCCGGGCTGGGGCAGGCCCTCGTGGCGGCCTGCCAGTCGGCTGCGGCCGGCCGCGGCTTTCGGCATGTCATTCATGCCCTCATCCGCGAGGGGAACCCCTCCGGGCGCATTTCCGCCCGTTTCGCCCGGCCGATCCGATCCTATGCCCTGTTTGCAAAGGAGCTCGTGCCCGCATGAACATCTACGAACTCTTCACCCGCCAGGTCGAGCAGCGGCCCGGGGCCGCCGCCTTGACCGAGTGGCGGCGAAACCGGCCCGTCACGCTGAGCTTCCTGGAATTGGAGAACGCCGCCGCCCGGGCGGCCGCCATGCTGGCCGCGGGCGGGCTCAAGGCCGGCGACCCGGTTCTGGTGTTCGTGCCGATGTCGATCGATCTGTATGCGGCGCTGCTGGCCGTCTTCCGGCTCGGGCTGGCGGCCCTCTTCCTCGACCCGTCGGCCGGGCGGCGGCACATCGAGCGCTGCTGCGGGATCCTACCGCCCAGGGCCCTCATCGCCACCCCGAAAGCGCACCTGCTGCGCGGCATGAGCCCGGCCCTGCGGCGCATACCGGTCGCCTTTACCACCGGGCGCCTGCGCCTGCCGGGGGCGCGGCCCTGGGACCGGTGGCGCCGGTATGCACCGCTTGCCGGCGTCGCGCCGTGCGGCGCGGACACCCCGGCTTTGGTGACCTTCACGAGCGGAAGCACCGGCCCGCCGAAGGCCGCGGTGCGCAGCCACGGGCTGCTGGCGGCGCAGCAGCAGACCCTGGCGGCCGAGCTGCGGACCGCACCCGGCGATCTCGTCCTGAGCGGCCTTCCCGTCTTCGTCCTGTCGAACCTCGGCTCCGGTGCCGCCAGCCTGATCCCCGGGTGCGACCTGAGCCGCCCCGGCGCCGTGGATGCGGCCACGATCGTTGAACGGGTCCGCAAACTCGGGGTCACCTGCATCCAGGCCTCGCCCGCGTTCCTAGAGAGAGTGGCCGATCGCTGCCGGAGCCGCGGCACCCCGCTGGAAGGGGTCCTCCGGGTTTGCACCGGCGGGGCGCCGGTGTCCGCGCGCCTGCTGGACGGCATTCAGGCGGCCGCCCCGCAAGCGGAAGTGACCGCCGTCTACGGGTCCACGGAGGCCGAGCCCATCGCCTGCCTTTTCCGCAGGAATCTTCGCCCCGCGGACCGGGCGGCGATGGATGCGGGAGCCGGGCTGCTGGCCGGGCGCCCGGTCGCGGCGGCGCGGCTGCGGGTCCTGCCGGACCGCTGGGGAACCCCCATCGGGCCCTTTGGCGAGCCCGAGTTCGACACCCTTTGCCTCGGCCCGGGCCAGGCAGGGGAGATCGTCGTCACGGGCCCGCATGTGCTCCCGGGATATCTGCACGGCGAGGGGGATCGCGAAACCAAGTTCCGCGTGGGAGGTGTGGTCTGGCATCGCACGGGGGATGCCGGCCGCGTGGACGCGGATGGAAACCTCTGGCTGCTGGGGCGCTGCGCCGTGCGCATTTGCGACCGGCAGGGGGTGCTTTACCCGTTCACGGTCGAGACCGCCGCCGGCAGCCTTGCAGCCGTGCGACGCTCGGCCTTCGTACGGGCCGGCGGCAGACGAACGCTGGTGGTGGAGCCGGCGGCGGGTTCAACCTCTGCGGAATTGGACCTGCTGCAATCGAAGCTCTCCTGGGCGAAGATTGAGCGCGTGCTGCTCCTGCCGCGCATCCCGGTCGACCGGCGCCACAACGCCAAAACAGACTACCCGGAGCTCAACCGGCTCCTGGGGCGGCTCTAAACCGAAGACGGTGTTCGGGCGCGGGAAGATCTCTCCTCCCGCGCCGGGACCGGCTTCAGGCTTTCAGGTAGGTGTTGAACCAGGCCAGGCAGCGGGCCCAGGCGTCCTTGGCGGGGTTTTCCCGGTAGCTGGGCCGGTAATCCGCGTGGAAGGCATGCGGCGCATCCGGGTAGAGCACGAACTCGGCCGTCTTGCCGGCCGCCTTGAGGGCGGCCTCCATCTCCTTGACGTCGGCCACGGGGATGCCCTGGTCGGCCTCGCCGTAAAGCCCCAGCACGGGCGCCTTGATCCGGGAGGCAAGGTCCAGCGGCCCCGCCGTGCGGATGCCCGGCGTCTTCGCAAGCTTGATCGGTCCATACCAGGGCACGGCGGCCTTGACGTCGGGGCTCTGGGCCGCGAAAAGCAAGGTGTACAGCCCCCCGCGGCAGAACCCCGTCACCCCGATCCGGTCGGCCCGCGCCGCCGGAAGCTTCTTCGCGTAGGCGACGATGGCGTCGAGGTCCCCCATGGCCTGGGCGTCCGGCACCGCATTGACCACTTTCATCAGCGCCTCGCGATCCTCGATCTGCATCACGCCGCCGGTGCGGGCGTACGTCTCGAAGGTGATGGCGAGAAAGCCGCGCTTGGCAAAGCGCCGAACGACGTCCTTGATGTACTCGTGCATGCCCCAGATTTCGGGGATCACGATCACGACCGGGTATTTTTCCGGCCCCGCCGGCCGGGCCTCGTAGATCGGGACCTGGAACCCGCCGGAGGCCACCCGGCCGTCGGCAACCTTCAAGCCGTCGGCGGGGGTCTTTATGATCTCGCCCGCCACGGCCTTTGAAGCGATCGCAAAACCCGCGATGGCCGCCCCTGCGGCGGACATCTGCGCCAAAAACTGGC
Source organism: Desulfobacterales bacterium (assembly GCA_025454075.1). Next base: position 15,222 of record JALOPD010000051.1, read on the forward strand.
GCCGGGACATGCCCTCGTACGCGTTGGCAATCCAGTCTTTCTCCATCTCCATAAGTACCTCCCTTGATTGGCTCTCTTAGGTATGACTCCGGCAATAAAACAGGTGCAACTTCAGCCGATGCCAGGCGGAGCGGGGTGTCCGCCGCTCCGCCTCTGCGCGAGATGATGGTATTAGATATATTTACTTGCCGGAGTAATAATTCCCGGGTTGGTCCACGGTCGAACCAAAGCCGCCCCTCTTCGCCCTTCTATCTTACCGCCGAAGCCGGGTCAACCGGGCCCTCTCCCGCAAAGCCGGATCCGTTCAGGCGATTCGCCCGGAAAACTCGAAAGCCGTCCTTGGATCAACAGCTCCCTCGGCGGTGGAACAGTCGGTTGAAATGGTATTGATTTTGCAGCTGCTAAAGGTCATACTGGCTGACAGCGATGGCCTCGATTCCGGTTATCGATATTTTTTCAGCTAGTTGAAAAAAGCCTCACGGCGCGCGGAGGCCGCCCTGCACCTGCTCGGCTGACTTGCTAGCGTCAAAATGCTGTGCTCCCGCTCCTTCTGCCTGTTGCCTCGAATTGCGCCGAAGACCGTTCTTTCCTCACATACACAGGTGCAGCTGAAACCTGCCCGGGCCATGTCCTGCCGGGAAGGGCTTGGCTTGACATCACCAGAACCGATTTGCCACAGGGAGGAAACCACCGATGGCCACCAGCACCCATTCCCTGATCCAGCACATCAAGGCGGTCAAGAAGGGGCAGCGCCGTTTCGAGAACGCCTTCCAGGCCGTGTCCCGCATGATTTTCGAGGGCGGAATCGAGAAGATCACCGTGAACGGCCGGACCACATACGACTTCAAGGTCTTCCGGTCCGGCCCGAAGCACGTCATCGGCATGTACGAAGAGGTCAACAGCTTTGTGTCCTACGTGAAGGACGCGGCGGAAGGCGGCTCCTCCAAGGAGATGGCCTTCGTGCTGGTGGGAGAGCCGGGCAACGGGAAAACCTTCTTCGTGGAGTTCCTCGCCGGCCGCTACCGCAGCTTTCTCGCGTGCGAGGAGAACCGCAAGTACTCTTTCAGGTTCAACCACCTGGACCAGTTCGGCACCTACGGCCGGATCGGCACCATCGAGTCCCAGACCTACGAAGACCCCATGATCCTGGCCATGAACCTGTTCGAGCTGCCGGACGACAACAAGACCTTCCTGTCCCGGGAGATGGGGTTTTCGGACCTGGAGGCGGAGGCGCTCTTCGACGCCTACCGGCCGCTGGGGGCCTGCAGCGGCTACATCTGGAACGACATCCGATCGCACTGCGGCGGCGACTTGGAGCGGATGCTCGCCTTCGTGGAGATCATCCCCGTGCCGCTCACCGAAAGCCTCGGCACCCTTACGGGCAAATACCCGGCCAAGGACAAGATCACCTCTTCGGCCGTCGACCTGCTGGGCGAGGAGTCGATCCAGCGGCTGCTGCACATCACCGACACGAACAACCCCTACCGCTTCGACCTGCGGCGCGGTGCGCTGGCGCGGGTGGCCGGCGGCGGGATCCATTTCAGCGACGAGATTTTCAAGAACAAGAAAGACCTGGTCCAGGTCTATCTGGGGGTCATTCAGAATCGAAACATCGAGATCGACGGCTACAAGTGGCCGATCGACACCCTCATCGTCGCCACCAGCAACAACTCCGAGTTCCACCGCTTCCTGTCCGAGAAGGAGGAGGCGCCGATCGTGGACCGCTGCCGCCTGTGCTACGTGGCGCACAACACCAACTACAAGCTGCAGAAGGACCTGACCGGCTACGCCATCGGCAGCGAGACGCGCACCACCCTCACCAAGGAGAGCCTGCACCAGGACCCCAACCTCAACTACGCCGCCAGCGTGGGGGTGGTCCTGAGCCGGCTGCCGCGCTCGGAGAAGCTGACGCCGGTGGAGACCATGAAGCTCGCCGCCGGGGAGGTGGCCGGCGAAAAGAGCCTCAAGACGCTGGCGGAGGTCATCGACACCCTCAACCAGGACCCGGAGATCATCAACCGCTTCGGCCAGAAAGGCCTGGGCCAGCGCAACCTGGGCCGCGCCACCCAGCT
>JALOPD010000052.1 GCA_025454075.1 Desulfobacterales bacterium
GACGTCTCGGTGCGCGCCCAGGTCCTGAACCTGATGGTCCGGCTGCAGCGCCAGCTCAATCTCTCCTACCTCTTCATCTCGCACGACCTGGCGGTGATCCGCTACGTCAGCCACCGCGTCGGGGTGATGTACCTGGGCCAGCTCGTGGAGCTGGCGGGCGCCAAGGCGCTTTACGCCAAGCCGCTGCACCCCTACACCTGGGCCCTGCTCTCGGCCGTGCCCGTGCCCGATCCGCGCCGCGCCCGCAAGCGCATCATCCTCGAGGGCGACGTCCCTTCGCCCATGAACCCTCCGGCGGGGTGCCGCTTCCATCCCCGCTGCACGGAGGTGAAACCCATCTGCCGGGAGCAGGCCCCGATCATGCGGGTGGTGGACAACAACCATGCGGTCAGATGCCATCTCTATGAAGATGGCGAACCTTGGAATGCCGCGCCTCCGGTGTTTCGGACATCTTCGCCGGAGGCCGGCAACCAGCAACCCAAAGGAGGAAATGCATGAAGAAGAAAACGGTTTCAACGATTCTGGCGATTTTCCTGGCGCTGGTCCTGGCCGGCGGGACGGCCATGGCCAGGGACAAGGACACCCTGGTCGTGGTGCAGGAGGCCGAGCCGGTGGGCCTGGACATCATGCAGAGCTCGATCCAGACCACCATGAGCGTCGGCTACAACATCCACGACACCATTCTCAAGCCCCAAGAGGACGCCACCGTCAAGCCCGGCATGGTGGAGAAATGGGAAAAGGTGGACGACCTGACCTGGAAGTTCACTCTGGTCAAGGGGGCGACCTTTCACAACGGCGAGCCGATCAACGCGGCCGCGGTGAAATTCTCCTTCGACCGGCTCATGAGCGACGCGCTCAAGAGCCCCCACAAGGGCAAGCTCACCAGCTTCAAAGGGGTCGAGGTCATCGACGACCGGACCTTCACGATGTCGACCTCCCAGCCTTACGCGCCCGGCCTCTACATGCTCGCGCAGTACCTGTTCGTGGTCCCGCCCGAGTACGTCAAGAAGGTCGGGGACGCCGAGTACAACCTCAACCCCGTGGGCTCCGGGCCCTACAAGCTGGACAAGTGGGTCAAGGGCCAGGAGATCACCATGACGGCCTACGATAAGTACTACGGCCCCAAGCCCGCCTACAAAAAGCTGGTCTTCAAGGGCGTGCCCGAGGAGGCCTCCCGCATCGCCTCGCTGCTTACCGGCGAGGCGGACGTGATCAGCGGCGTGCCCGTGCAGCAGCGCAAGAAGATCCTGGATTCCGGGAAGGCCTACCTCACCGACCAGATGGGCTCCATGAACTACCTCGGCCTCAACACCTACGAGAAACCCTTCAGCGACGTGAAGGTGCGACAGGCGGTGAACCATGCGGTCAACCGCCCGCTGATCAACAAGGCATTGTTCAATGACAAGGCGATTCTCTGCGCCGGCCCCATCAGCCCGCGCACCTTCGGGGCCGACCCCGGCCTGAAGCCCTACGCCTACGACCCGGCCAAGGCCAAGCAGCTGCTCGCTGAGGCCGGCTACCCGAACGGCTTCGAGACCCGGCTGGCCTTCGGCACCTACATGCCCCAGATTCAGGAGCAGGCCGAGGCCATCGCGGCCGATCTCGCCAAGGTGGGGATCAAGGTCAAGCTCGAACCCTACGAGCGCGCGGTGATGTGGGACAAGTACAAGAACAAGCTGCACGCGATGTACATCTACTTCTGGGACGATGCGCCCGAGCCCGACCGCTACGTGTACTCGCTTTTCCACTCCAAGAGCCGCGACTACTACTACAAGAACGAGCAGGTCGACGCGCTCCTGGACAAGGGGCGGAGCACCATGGACCCGGCCGCGCGGGCCAAGGTCTACAACGAGATCGACCGGATCCTTTACCAGGACGCCCCGTGGGTCTACCTCTACGTGATCCCGGAGGTGTACGGGGTGGCCAACTCGGTGGACTACAAGGGGCTGCGGGACGGGTACCTGATCATGAACACCGCAAAACCCAAGAAGTAAGTTCAAGGGGTCGAGGGTTCCAGGGTCCGAGGGTTCAAGGTTTCGAGTGACGCAAAGACCGACAGAATTCCGGACCTGGTCCAACAACCGGCCTACAAAAGCTGAAGGCGACTTTTCGCCGGGACCTTTGATCCCATGAACCATTTACTTCTTTAGCCTGTTACGATTCAAGCGCTGGAACCTAAGAACTTGGACCCTTACGCAAGGCGGGGAAGGGGATTCAAGGGGCGGGGAGTGGACATTTCTCTCCCTCGGCCCCTTGACCCCTCGACCCCTTGAACCCTCTACGAATGGGCCGTTACTTACTCAAACGCCTTTGGCACACGGTTTACGTGGTCGTGGGCATCTCGATCATCAGCTTCTTTTTCATCCACCTGTCGGGTGACCCGGTGATGCTCATGCTGCCGGGGGATGCCTCCATGGCCGAGGTCGAGACCCTGCGGCAGCAGCTGGGGTTCAACGACCCTCTCTATGTGCAGTACTGGCGCTTCGCCAGCCACGCGGTATGCGGCGACCTCGGGGTGTCCCTGTACCACCGTGTGCCCGCGATCCATCTCATCATGGAAAGGCTGCCGGCGAGCCTCGAGCTCGCCGGCGCCGCCATGCTGATCGCGCTGGTCGTCTCCATCCCCCTGGGGATTCTTTCGGCGGTCAAGCGCGGGTCGCTTTTGGACATGACCTCGATGCTCGGGGCGCTCTTCGGGCTCTCCATGCCCCACTTCTGGCTCGGGATCATGCTGGTCCTGCTTTTTTCCGTGACGCTCGGCTGGCTGCCCACCTCGGGCCGCGGCACGCCGGCCCAGCTCGTCATGCCCTCCCTGGCCCTGGGCCTGAGCCTGATGGCCATGTTCGCGCGCCTCACCCGGTCGGTGATGCTGGAGGTCCTGAGCCAGGACTACGTGCGGACCGCCCGGGCCAAGGGCCTGAGGGAAAAGATCGTCATCGGCAAGCACGCCCTCAAGAACGCCCTGATCCCGCTCGTGACCGTGGCGGGCATGCAGTTCGGTTTTCTCATCGGCGGCACCGTCATCATCGAAACGGTGTTCGCCTGGCCGGGCGTGGGCCGGCTGGTGGTGCAGGCCATCTTCAGCCGGGATTACCCGCTCGTGCAGGCGACGGTGCTCGTCCTGGCGGTGATCTTCGTGGCCGTCAACCTGCTGGTGGATCTGATCTACCTCTACCTCGACCCCCAGATCAGCTACCTGGAGCAGAAATGAACCGGCCGGCCGCATCCGCGGAAAGATTCCGGAACCTGCGGGCCTCGCTCCGGCTGTGGGGGGAGACCCTGCGGGCGCTCGCCCGGTCCCCGGGCGCCGTGGCCGGGGGGCTCCTGTTTCTGCTCATTGCGGCCGTCAGCCTCAGCTTCGAGCTCTTTTACGCAAAGGACCCGCTGGCCCAGGACCTCCTGGCGCGCCTGACGCCCCCCTTTTGGCAGGAGGGCGGAAGCCTCGCCTATCCGCTGGGCACCGACAACCTCGGCCGGGACGTGCTGGTGCGGATCCTCTACGGCAGCCGGGTCAGTTTGATGGTGGGGTTTGCCTCCGTGCTGGTCGCCTGCGGGTCGGGCATCTTCCTGGGGCTCATCTCGGGGTACTACGGCGGCCGGGTGGACAACGTGATCATGCGGGTGGCCGACGTCTTCATGGCCTACCCGTTCATGCTGCTCACCATCTCCGTCATCGCTGTGCTTGGCAACTCCATCTTCAACCTGATCCTGGTGCTGGGTCTTTCGGACTGGGTGACCTACGCCCGCACCATTCGCGGCAGCGTGCTCAGCATCAAGGAAAAGGAGTTCGTGCTCGCCGCCCGCAGCGTGGGCACCCGCCACCGGGTGATCCTGATGCGGCACGTCTTCCCCAACGTGCTCTCCCCCATCCTCGTGCTCGGTACGGTCCGGGTGGCGAACATCATCATCTGGGAAAGCGGGCTGTCGTTTCTGGGGATGGGGGTGCCCCCGCCGATGCCTACCTGGGGCCGCATGCTGGCCGAGGGCCGGGTGTACATCACGGACGCCTGGTGGCTGGTGACGCTGCCGGGGCTGGCGATCATGCTGACGATTCTTTCGATCAACCTACTGGGCGACGGCCTGCGGGATGCGCTGGACCCGCGCCTCCGGAACATCCCGCGTTAACCAAGGAAGGGAACCCATCGCATGAAAGCGCTCGTGTTCGGCCTCGGTCTTCAAGGCAAAGCCGTTATCCACGATCTCGAACAGAGTGATACGGTATCGGAAATCGTCGCGGCGGACGCCGCTGCGGAACAGGCGCAGGCTTACGTCGGCCGTAAAGGCTACCGCAAGGTCCGGGTGGTGCCGGTGAACGCCTCCGAGCCGGCCGCTTTGGAGCGGCTGGTCCGGGAGAGCCGGCCCCAGGTGGTGGTCTGCATGCTGCCGGCGGACTTCCAGCCCGCGCTGGCCCGAGCGGCCGTCGCCGCCGGCGTGCCCTACGTCAGCTCGAGCTACACGGGGAGCCTGGTCGAGCTCGACGGCGCGGCCAGGGAGAAGGGGGTGAGCGTTCTGCCGGAAATGGGCATGGACCCGGGGATCGACCTGATCCTGGGCCGGCTGGCCGTCGACGAACTCGACGTGGTGCACGGCATGCGATCCTACGGCGCCGGGCTGCCGGAGCCGGCCTGCGCGGGCGGCAACCCGATCCACTACAAAATCACCTGGACCTTCGAGGGGGTTCTCAAGGCCTACATGCGGCCGGCCCGCTTCCTGCGGGGCGGGAAAGAGGCGGCGATCCCCGCCGGGCAGATCTTCCGTCCGGAAAACGGCCACACACTGGAGGTGCCCGGGGTCGGGGCCATGGACGCCTACTACAACGGGGACGCCGTCCGCTACATCGACATCTTCGGGCTGGGTCCCGAGCTGAAAGAGATGGGCCGATTTGCCATGCGCTGGCCCGGCCACAACCCGTTCTGGAATGTGATGGCCGAGCTGGGCTTCCTGGACGAGGCCCCGACCCGGGTCGGGGCGGCCGAGATATCGCCACGCCGGTTCGTCGCCGAGCACCTCGCCCCCCGGCTGCAGTTCCGCGACACCGAGCGCGACATGGTCGTCATCCGCGTGGAGGCCTGGGGCTTGAAAAACCGCAAGCCGCTGCGGGCCGTCTATGAGCTGATCGATTACCGGGACCTCACGACCGGGCTTTTTGCCATGAACCGCGCGGTCGGGTACACCACCAGCATCGGCGCCCAGCTGATCCTGGCGGGCAAAATCCGCAAGACGGGTGTGCTCACGCCGGCGCGCGATGTGCCGGTGTTGGAAGTGGTAAGGGAGCTGGAGCAGCGCGGGATGAAGGTCCAGCGACGGGTGGAGTGAGACGTAAAGAAACTTGAAGTTTAGAGTGCAAGGCTCGAAGCCAAACACCAAAAACCCAATACCGGACACCCAATCATTTCATTGGAAAAACACGCCAGATACACGACCGAAGTCCTGGCCGAATTCGTGCTCGGCCTGCGGGCGGAGGACATTCCTGCGGCCACCGTGGAGACGGTGCAGCGCTGCGTGCTGGACCTGGTCGGGGCCGCCGCGGCCGGGGCACCGTCGGAGGCGGCCGTAATTGCGCGGGCCGGAGCGGAGCGGCTGGGCGGCGTGGGCCCTGCGGAAATCTGGTTCGGCGGGGGGCGGCGCCAAGCGGCCTTCGCCGCCTACGCCAACAGCGCGGCGGCCAGTGCCCTGGACCTGGACGACGGCCACCGCGCGGCCGGCGGGCACCCCGGGGCGGCCGTCATACCGGCCGTGCTGGCGTTGGCCCAGGAGGAAGCGGCCGGGTGGAGCGAGTCCCTCGCGGCCCTGGTGGCCGGCTACGAGGTGGGAGTGCGCATCTCCGCAGCCCGGGATTTCTCCGCGCTGGACACGCTCTCCACCGGGCGCTGGTGCGCCTACGCGGCGGCGGCGGCCGCGAGCCGGCTGCGCCGTCTCAGCCCCCGGCAGACCGCCGAGGGCCTGGCGGTGGCGGGCGTGCTCTCCCCGGGGCTCTCCGCGGCCGGCTACAGCCAGGTCATGGGCAACCACGCCAAGGAGGGCATCCCCTGGGCGACGCTGACCGGCCTGTGGGCGGCGGAGCTTGCGGCCGGCGGCTTCACCGGCCCGCGGGACATCCTGGACCATCGCGGGTATTACGATGCGGGCCGAATCGTGGCAGGGCTCGGGGAAAGCTTCGCCGTGGACGCGGTCTATTTCAAACCCTATGCGTGCTGCCGCTGGATTCATAGCGCACTGGACGGGTTGTGCGACCTGATACGCCGTCACAACCTCAAATCGGCCGACATCAGCTCCATCGAGGTGCACACGTTTGCCAGGGCGCTGCGGCTGAACAACCACCCGGACCCGGACAGCCTCGAGTCCGCCCAGTACAGCCTGCCCTTCTGCCTGGCGGCGGCGGCAGTTGAAGGCCGGCAGGCGCTCCTGCCGATGCGGGCCGACCTGCTGCACCGGCCGGAGCTCGTTGCGCTGGCCGGACGGGTGGCCCTGCACGCGGATGCGGGGCTGGATCGGATCTTCCCGGAGTGCACCGCCGCACGGGTCGTCATCCAGGCCCCCGGCAAACGACTGGAAGCCGACTGCCGCCACCCGCTGGGCGACCCCGCCAACCCCATGGACTGGGGGATGCTGGTGCACAAATTCCAGCAGGCGACCAGCGGGCGGCTGTCGCCGGCGCGTCAAAAAGAGATGATCCGGGCCGTGCAGTCGCTGCCGTCCCAGGGACCGGCCCCCCTGCAACGCCTGCTGGCCGAGCCTCTCGGATAGCCGTGGCGGCCGGGTGTTCGGCCGGGAACGATTTCACCGAATGAACCGATCGAAAGGAAATTTATGAAGGTTGGAATCAGAAGCGAAGACAAAAGCCAGTGGGAGCGCCGGGTGCCGCTGGTGCCCGGCGATGTGAAAGCGCTGCGGGAGGCCGGCATCGATGCCGTGGTGCAGACCAGTTCCCACCGGGCCTTTGGGGACGATGAATTCGCCCGGGCCGGCGTGCCGGTCCAGCCGGACCTGGGCGATTGCAAAATCATCGTCGGCATCAAGGAGATCCCGCCGCCCAAGCTGGAGGCCGGCAAGGTCTATCTCTTTTTCCCCCACGTCATCAAGGGCCAGCCGGGCAACATGCCCATGCTGCGCCGCCTGATGGAGCTCAACGCCACCCTGGTGGACTACGAGCGCATCGTGGATGAGAAAAACCGCCGCCTGATCTTCTTCGGCCGCCACGCCGGCCTGGCCGGCATGGTCAACACGCTCTGGTCTCTGGGGAAACGGCTGGACGCCGAAGGGGTCCCGTCCGCCTTCAGCCGTTTGAAGCAGGCCCGGAGCTATGCCGAGCTTTCCGGTGCACAGGAGGACTTGAAACGGATCGCCGCGCGCATCTCCGCCGAGGGGGTCCCCCAGGCGATTCACCCCCTGGTGGTGGGGTTCACCGGCTACGGCAACGTGTCCCGGGGCGCCCAGGAGATCCTGGACCTCCTGCCGGTGCAGGCGATTTCACCGGCCGAGCTCGAGAACGTCGCTCACGACCGCACCCGGGATGCCCGGGTGGTGTACAAGGTCGTCTTCCGGGAGGAGGACCTGGTCGAACCGCTGGAGGCCGGCAACGCCTTCGATCTGGACGATTACTTCCGGCGGGGGAAGGCCGCGTATCGCAGCGTTTTCGACCGTTACGTGGACGATCTCAGCGTTCTGGTCAACTGCATCTACTGGGACGAGCGCTACCCGCGGCTGCTCACCCTCGACCGGTGCCGCCGCCTGTGGGCGCCCGGCCGAAGCCCCAAGCTCAGGGTCATCGGCGACATCAGCTGCGACGTGAACGGCTCGGTGGAATGCACCGTCAAGCCCACCGAGCCGGGAAACCCGGTGTACGTCTACGAGCCCGCGACCGGGAAGGCAACAGACGGCTTCGCGGGCGACGGGCCGGTCGTCATGGCCGTGGAGATCCTGCCGTCGGAGATCCCCCGGGAATCCTCCGTCGATTTCAGCCGCGTTCTGAAGCGGTTCGTGCCGCACCTGGCGACGGCGGACTTGTCCAGGCGCTTTGCCGAGCTTGACCTGCCGCCGGAGCTCAAGCGGGCGGTGATTGTCTACAAGGGGGAGCTGACGCCGGAGTACGCTTATTTGGAGTCGCCCCTGTCAAGCCGTCGGTTTTGATCGAACACCCGGCGAATGACCTCCGCCGCCTCGTTTTTCAGAAACGGCTTCATGAGGAGCACCCGGATCCCGAGCTCCCGCGCGCGCTCCTCGGTGAGCAGTTCATTGTAGCCCGTGCAGATGATGACGGGCAGGTCCGGACGGAGGAGCATCATTTCCAGGGCCATGCGGTCTCCGGTCATGAGCGGCATGGTCATGTCCGTGATGACCAGATCGAAAGCGGACGGATCGGAACGGAACAGGTCCAGGGCGGCGACAGCGCTCCCGCAGGTGGCCACCGCATAGCCCAGGCTGCCCAGCATCTGTTTCCCCAGAAACTGGATCGACGGCTCGTCGTCCACGAACAGGATGCGCTCGCGGCCGCCGGGCACCGCCTCTTCGGCTGCGGCTTCAGCCGCCGCCGCGGCGGCCTCGACCATCGGGAAGTAAACATCGAACGTGGCCCCTTCGCCGGGGCGGCTGGAAACCTGTATGGCGCCCCGGTGGTTTTGAACGATCCCGTGCACCACCGCGAGCCCCAGCCCCGTGCCCTTGCCTTTATCCTTCGTGGAAAAGTAAGGGTCGAAGATGCGATGGATGATGCCCGGGTCGATGCCGGGGCCGCTGTCGCGGACGCGCAGCCTCAAGCAGGGCCCCTGCGGGAGCGCGTTGAGAGCCGGCGGCGGCGAGGACGCGATCCGGGTTTCCGAGAGGCCCACCTCCAAGACGCCTCCCTGAGACTGCATGGCGTGAAAGGCATTGGTGCACAGGTTCATCACCACTTGGTGGATCTGGGTGGGGTCTCCGAGCACGAGCCCCTCGCCGGCGAGATCCTGGCGCACCTGGATGGTGGAGGGCAGCGAGGCCCGCAGCAGCCTTAAGGCCTCCTTGACGATCGGCTGAACTTGGATCGGCCCGAACTCGGTTTCCGTCTGGCGGCTGAAGGTGAGGATCCGGCGCACCAGGTCCCGCGCCCGGAAGGAGGCTTTCAGCACCTCGGCGAGGTTGGCCGTGGCTTCGCCGTTGCCCTGCGCCCCGATCTTGGCAAGCTCCGCAAAGCCGATGATGGCTGCGAGGATGTTGTTGAAGTCATGGGCGATGCCGCCCGCCAGGGTGCCGATGGACTCCATCTTCTGGGCCTGGCGCAGGCGGTCTTCCAGGCGCAACCGCTGCTGCTCGGCCTGCTTGTCCGCGCTGATGTCGAGCGCGGTGAAGGTAACGCCATTGGACCAATCGGAAGGATCCAGGGGGGTCGAGCTCAGCAGGATATCGATGATTCCCCCGTCTTTGCGCTGCCAGCGGGTTTCGACCGTTCCCGTGCCTCTGGCTTTGATCTGAATGTATTTTTCCCGGCCGACAAAGTCGAATTCATCATCGGTGGGGTAGAGCAGGCGAGCGCTTTGACCCTCGAGCTCTTCGGCGGCATAGCCCAGCATCCGGCATATGCGGTCGTTCACCTGCGTGATCTGCCGGTTGCGGACAACGCCGATCCCGATCGGTGCCACCCTGAAGATGCTTCGAAGAGAAGCTTCGCTTTCCCGAAGCGCGTCCGCCATGCGCTGGTGTTCGGCGAACAGCCGGGCATTGGCGATGGCGCCGCTGATCTGCGACGCAATGTCCTCCGCGAGCGCGACGTCCCCTGGAGAATAGTTTCCGGCCGTGTAGCTCGACAGGACCAGCGTGCCGATGACGTTGTCCCGGCTGATCAGGGGAACGAGCAGGAACGAGCGGAACCCGGCTTTCCACATGGGCAGAATCGTCGGAAACGAGCTTGCCAGCTCATCTTCGGTGTTCGGCGCGAACGCGACCCCCTTTTTTGAATGCACAATCTTTTCGGAAATAGTCCCCGCCAGCGGGTATTCCGTTTCGAGCCCGCGTTCGGGGACCATCGGTCCGGAGGTGTACAGTATCTGAACCGATGCCTTTTCCGGAACGATGCGGGTAATGGTGATCCGGTCGAAGGAGATGATCTTGCGGACCTCATCGGAAAATCGCTCGTAAACATCCTCGATGGTCAGCGTGGAGCCGAGGATGCGCCCGATTTCGGCCATGACCGCCTTCTCCCGGGCCAGGCGCTGGGCGCCGAGTTCGCTCGCCCGCAGGGAGGCTTCCGCCCGGAGGCGCTCGTCCAGAAGCTGGGCGTGGGCGATGGCGCCGCTGATCTGGGCGGCCACGCTCTCCGCGAGCGCGATCTCGTTGGGTCCGTAGCGGCCGGGGGTGCGGGACATGAGCACCAGCGCCCCGAAGGCCCGCCCCTCGGACACCAGTGGGGCGAACAGTGAGGAGCGATACCCGGCGAGATAGGCCGGCTGATGCCCGGGGTGTTGCCGCGCGAGCGCTTCAAGCGACTCCGGCTGGACCAGCAGGCTGGCGCGCGAGCGGATGACCTCTGCGGTGGCCGTGCCCGCCAATGGCATCTCGTCGCCGGGGTCGCGCCCCGGCACCGGCCCGCCGGTCGCGTAGCGGATGACGAGCCGGCCGGCCGTCGGGTCCTCGATGTTGATCGAGATGCGGTCGAAAGGCAGCACCTGCGTTACGGCCGCGGCGAAGCGCTCGTAGACCTCGCCGATGTTCAGGTTGGAGCTGATGATGCGCCCGATTTCGGCCATGACCGCCTCTTCGGCCGCCAGCCGTTTGGCCGCCTGTTCGCTGCGGTGAAGCGCTTCTTCCGCCTGCTTGCGGTCGATGGCCGCCGCCAGGACATTGGCGACGGATTTCAGGAAGTTGATGTCGTTTTCGGTAAAACGGCGTCGGCGTTTCGAGCTGGCGTTCAAGACCCCGAAGGCTTGCCCGCGGCCTTCGATGACGACGCTCATGCCGCTGACGATGCCGTGCTGGCGCATGAGATAGTTGGGCGTAAAGCGGCTTTCGGTATGGATGTCCGGCATCACCACCGGTTCCCGGCGTTGAAGGGTGTAGCCGGCTTGGGAGCCATTGCCCGCTTCGATGACGGCCTGTCCGATCAACTTCTCGATCCCCGGGAGGGTGGCGCGCATGACCAGTTTTTCTTCCCGGGGCAGGAGTTCGAGCACTTCGCAATACTCCACCTGCAGGATCCGCCCGACGGCTTGGACCCCATCATTGAAAAGCTTGCGAAGGCCTTCTCCCGCCAGGGCGCGCTGCCCCATTCGGGCCACGGCTTCCTGCTGCAGGGCCCTTGCCCGCAGGCGGTGGCGGGAAAAGAAATAGTAGCAAATCAGCGCCAGCAGGAGCGTGCCTCCCAGTGCCGCCGCCGGCGCCGGGACCAGCCAGTGAGTTTGATCGAACATTTTGATATTCTACACGAGGACGGTCAGGGGGGCAAATGCAAAGAGCGGGCGTGCGCAGGCAGAAAACGGTTGCACCCTCGCCGCCGGAGCCGCTGCAAAGAATCGAGGACCCCGATCGCAGGGGCGGCTCCCGCGCGGCCGCGGGAGCGGCGGCCGGCTACAGGCCGAGGTACGCCCGGCGGATGTCGGCATCCTGCAGGAGGCCGGCGGATCCGCCGGAGCGGGTTATGCGGCCGCTTTCGAGGATGTAGGCCCGCTGGGAGAAGTGCAGCGCCTGCTCGACGTTTTGCTCGACGAGCAGGATGGTGATGTCGGATCCCAGGGCGGAGAGGGTGCGGTAGATGGTCTTGGTGATCATGGGGGCGAGCCCGAGGGAGAGTTCGTCCACCAGCAGGAGCCTGGGCCGGCTCATCAGCGCTCGGCCGATGGCGAGCATCTGCTGCTCGCCGCCGGAGAGGGTGCCGGCCGGCTGGTCCCGGCGCTGGCCGAGGATGGGAAAGAGCTGGACGACGCGCTCCAGCGTTTCCTTCAACCGGCCGCGGGCGCTCTTGGGGAAGGCGCCCATTTCGAGGTTTTCCCTCACGGACATGTCCCGGTAAACGCGGCGCCCCTCCGGCACCAGGGCGATGCCGAGCCCCGTCACTTCGTGCGGGCGCCTGCCGACCAGCGATTGCCCGTCATAGCGGATATCGCCGCGGGCCGGGGTGAGGCCGGCGGTCAGCGCCGCCAGAAAAGAAGATTTTCCGGCGCCGTTGCTTCCCAATATGGCCACGCGCTCCCCCGGCGCGACCGAGAGGGAAATGTCCCACAGGACCTGGGTCTCGCCGCGAAAAAGATCCATGTGCGCCACGTCCAGCAGCTCCGCCATCGTCAGTCTCCCAAATAGGCCTGAATGACCCGGGGGTCGTTGACCACTTCGCTCGGGGTTCCCGCCATCAGGACCCGGCCCTGGTCCAGCACGATCACCCGTTCAGCCGCCTGCATGATCGCGCCCATGACGTGTTCGATCCACAGGACGGTCAGGCCCAGCCGGTCGCGGAGGCTGCGGATGAAATCGACCGCCTGGCTGATTTCCTGGGTGTTGAGCCCGCCCAGCACCTCGTCGAGCATCAGCAGCCTGGGCTCCGTGGCCAGCGCCCGCGCCATTTCGAGGCGCTTTTTCTGAACCACGTTCAACTGGCGGGCCTCGGACCCCGTCATTTCGGCCAGCCCGACGAAGCTCAATTTTTCCCGGGCGAAGCTTTCGATGAAGGCCCGCGGCTTTTGGGGGTGCCGGTTGACGGCGGCCACCATGACGTTCTCCAGGCAGGTCATGGCCGCAAACGGCCGGGTGACCTGAAACGTCCGGGCCATGCCCAACCGGCAGACGGCGTCGGCCGGCAAGCCGGTGATGTCGGCTTCGTCGAAGACGATCCTGCCGGACGTCGGTTTGAAGGCCCCGGCGACCGCGTTGAACAGGGTGGTCTTCCCGGCGCCGTTGGGTCCGATCAGGCCCACGATCGTTCCACTCTCAACGGCAAAATCCACCTGGCTGAGCGCCAGCACGCCGCCGAAGGACTTGCTCACGTTGTGACCTTCCAATAGCGCCATGGTCTTGATTCCCAAATCCGTAGAATGGGTTGCCGCATCCCGGGTTGCGCACGCGCCGAAAAAGGGTCGGCGTTTTCAAGGCAGCACGCTGCGGCGCAACCTATTGTTGCTTAGCGGGTCTGAACCTTCGCCAAAGACCGAGCAGGCCGTTCGGCGCAAACCGGGCCACGACGAGCGCAATCACCCCGAACACCAGCACGTGGTACTCGCCGTAGTCGCGGATTTTCTCGGCCAGGATGTTCAGCGCAAACGCGCCGACGACCGGGCCGATGAAGGACCCCATGCCGCCGATCACGGTCATGGCCAGCACGTAGAACTGCAGGTCGAGCGAAGGGATTTCGGGGGTGATCAGCAGCAGGTAGTGCCCGTAGAGCCCCCCGGCGAACCCTGCCATGGCGCTCGCTACGGTGAAGGCCAGCACCCGCACGTGCAGCACCCGGACGCCGACGGACCGGGCGGCCGTCTCATCGTTCTGCACGGCCCGGAAGTTCAATCCCAGGTTGGAGTGGATCATCCCGTAGAGGATCGCCAGAATCAGGACCGCCGCCGACAGCATGATGTAGTAATAGGCGAGTTTGGAGTACTCGTCCATCAACCCCGGGACCTGCAGGCCCATGGTCCCCCGGGTGACGGCATATTCGTTGACGATGATGATGTGCAGGATCTGCGAAAAGGCGAGGGTCGTGAGCGACAGGTAGATGCCGCCCATCTTGAGGCACAGGGTGCCGAGGCCCAGGCCCAGCAGGGAGGCCAAAACCGTTCCGGCGGCCACCCCGACCCAGGGGTTGACGCCGGCCTTGGCCGCCAGGATGCCCGAGGTGTAGGCGCCGATGCCGGCCATGGCCGCATGGCCGAAGGAGACCTGCCCGGTGTAGCCCGCCAGCAGGTTCCAGCTCGAGGCCATCATCACGTAAAACAGGCTCGTGATAAGAACATGCTGCGGGTAGATGCCCACCCCCAGCGGCAGCGCGCACATGCCCGCTAGAATCAGCGCGGAAGCCAGTACCAGTTTTTTACCCGTCATCATGCAACACCTTTTTCAGCGACTCGGGTCAAGGGGTCGGGGCCCGGGGCCTGAGCGGCTGCCTAAACCTTGGCTCGCCCGAAAAGACCGGCGGGCCGGACCAGCAGCACCAGGATCAGGATGACAAAGCCGAAGACGTTCTTGTACCCCGACGAGATGAAGGCCGCGCCCAGGTTCTCGACCAGTCCCAGCGTGAGCCCTCCGACGACGCAGCCCCACAGGGACCCCATGCCGCCCAGGACCACCACGACAAAGGCGGTGAGCGCGACGGGCACCCCTGCACCGGGCGTTACGGGGAACACCGGGGCCAGGATCACGCCCGCGGCGGCCGCCAGGGCGCAGCCCAGGCCGAAGCTCAGCATGTTCAGCCGGGTGGTGTTGACCCCGTTCAACTCCGCCATTTCGCGGTCCTGGCTGGCGGCGCGGATGATGCGGCCGAACCAGGTCTTCTTGATGACGACGAAAATGACGGCGATGACGGCCGCGCCGGCGGCCAGGGCGGCCAGGCGCTGGTTGCCGTAGAGAAAAAGCCCGAAGACGTCGGTCGCCCCGCTCACCCACAGGGGCGGCTTGTTGGGGTAGGGGCCGAAAATCAGCAGGTAGGCGTTCTGCAGAACGATGGAGAGGATGAACGTCAGGATGAGCGAATACATGTCGTTGCCGTAGGTGGGTCGGATGAGCAGGTACTCGATCAGAAGCCCCAGCACGAACACCAGGCCGACGGCCATGACCATGGCCAGCACGAAATTCACCCCCAGGGCGGAGGCAAACAGGTAGCTGAAATAGCCGGCCAGGATGTAAAGCTCCCCGTGGGCGAAGTTGACCACGTTCATGATCCCGACCACCAGGGAAACGCCCAGGGCGGCCAGGGCATAGATGACCCCCATCACCAGCCCGTTCATGATCGAAATGGCGAACACGCTGCACTCCTTTTTTTTCGCAGCCTGGCGGCTGCGAAAAAAATTAGGATGATGTGTTTCAAAGCGTTCCGATGGGAACCGGTCCGGCTGCCTTCGCCAAACGGGGTCGACATCGCGTTCTGCAAACAAAGGCCGGGCGCGAGATGTTCGTCTCCCGCCCGGCTTTTTCTATCTGTAACTCCTTAATTATTTAGGAATTCTCCGATAGGAGGATTCCTACCGGGACAGCTTGCCGGTGGCCGCCTCGGGCGGGTAGAGGACCGCCTGCTGCTTTTTCTGCCACTGGATGACCAGCATGGGCGGATCCCACTGGTGGTATTCCGTCCCGCCCTTTTGCATACCGAACTTGGCCGTGCCGCGGGTGGTCTTGAGGTTGGTCTTCTCGAGCGCATCGACGAGCTTGGCCGCGTCGGTGCTCTGGGCGCGGTTGATGGCGTCGGCGGCAATCAGCACGGCGTCGAAAATGGAGCGTGACTTGTAGTCCGTGGGCGCCTTGCCGTAGGCCTTGGTGTAGGCCTCTCGGTAATATTTGGCGAGGTCGGTCAGTTCGACCTTTTCGTGCATGGAGGAGACGAAGCACTCCAGGTCGCCGTAGTCGCCCACGTTCTTCCAGAAGTCCGGCCACAGGCTGGGCGGGCCGGCCCCGTCCAGGATCACGGCCTTGGGGCTCACGCCGGTTTCGCCGGCCTGGGCCACGAAGTAGTGCAGCCCGACCCCGTAGATGTAGGCCAGGATGACATCCGGTTTGTAGGCCTTGATCTTGGTCAGCTCGACGTAATGGTCCTGGCTGTTGCGCTCCGTGATCATGGACTCGAACGGGACGCCCGCCTTTTCCAGGGCTTTTTCGGTCAGTTTGCCGATGCCGATGCCCCAGTCGGTGTTCTCGGCGATGATGAAGGCTTTCTTGAACTTTTCGGCCTGCACCCATTTGGCGATGCTCTGCATGACGACGCCGGAGTTGGAAGGGCCGGCACGGAACACGTAAGGGTAGTTCTTGGCGGTGATTTCATCCGCCCAGGCTTCGGCGACGATGAAGGGCACCTTCAACCGGTTGGCCACCTCGATCTGGGCCAGCGCGGACGAGGAGTGGCTCTCCCCCAGGACCATCGCGACCTTGTCGCGCGTCACCAGGCGCTCGAAGCCGGAGGCGGCCTTGTCGGGAGCGCCGGCGGTGTCCTCGAAAACCACCTCCAGCTTCTTGCCCATTACCCCGCCCTTGGAATTGACGTAATCCGTGGCGAGCTTGATCCCCTCTTCGAATGCCGCACCCGTGGCGGCGGCGGGCCCGGTGCGGGGTCCGACGACTCCCACCTTGATCGCGTCCTGGGCCCAGGCGCTGCCGCAGAGCAACAGCAGAGCAGCGGCTATAGCGGTGATGCTACGATTCCATTTCATGAGCAGCCTCCTTTCAGGTGTGTGGTTCACTTCGCCGCCGGCTTCAGCGGCGGTCGATAGTATTGACGACCGATAAAGACGGCTAATTTGCCCAATTTGAAGGCATCTGTCAATGACGGAAGCGGGAAAATCGGTTTCTTCTGAAATCGAGGGTTTTCCTTTGCGGGAGCGGCATCTTGCCGGGAAGGCGTCGCAGTGGCACCGGCCGACGGATTGACTCGACACCGGCCTTCACCTATAGTCGCGCGGGACCTCAAGCTTGAAAGGTGCGACATGGAAAAACTCATCATCACGGCAGCGGTCACCGGCTCTCTTCCCACGAAAAAGAAAACCCCGCATGTTCCGATCACCCCCGCCGAGATCGTGGAGGCCGGGGTGCGCTGCGAACAGGCGGGAGCCTCCGTCATCCACGTGCACGCTCGCAACCCGAAAGACGAGTCCCCCTCCACGGACTTCGAGACCTTCAAGGAGATCCATCAGGGGCTGAAGGAGCGCACGAACCTCATCATCCAGATATCGACCGGCGGCCGGGCCGGCATGGCCTACGAACAGCGCAGCGACCGGCTTGCGCTCACGCCCGAGATGGCGAGCCTGACCACCGGCTCGGTCAATTTTCCCGACTCGGTCTACGCAAACAGCCCGGAGCTCATCGAACACCTGGCCGCGGACATGAAGGCGCTGGGGATCAAGCCGGAGATGGAGATCTTCGATGTGAGCATGATCCGCAATGCGGTGGCGCTCGCGGAGAAGGGGCTTGCGGAAGCGCCGCTGCACTTCGATTTCGTGATGGGCCTCAAGGGCGCGATCCCGGCCACCATTGAAAACCTCGTGCACCTCAAGAACAGCCTCCCGGAGGGATCCACCTGGACCGCGGCCGGCATCGGCCCGGCCCAGCTGGTGATGAACACGCACGCGATTTTGATGGGCGGCCATGTGCGCATCGGCCTGGAGGACAACATCTACTTCCGCAA
>JALOPD010000053.1 GCA_025454075.1 Desulfobacterales bacterium
CGACCTGTTGAACAGCCTGGGGGACGAGTTGACCCGGATCTTCGAAGTGCTGGCGACCGCGCCCGAAGATCCGTGGGCTCTGGAGCGTCTGTTGGGAGAGGTCGGCGCGAGCGATCCGCGCCTGAGCGGTCGATTGGTGGAAGGGTTGAGCAGCCTCGGGCAGGCGATCGCGGACTTGAAGAGACTGCAGGCGTCGTCGGACGTGTCACTGGAAGCATCTGGAGCGATGCTCGATGCTGCCCGCAACCTGAACACCGCGATTCGTTCGTTGAGCAAGGTCGGCGGCTCGGCCTATCCGGCGCTCGGCGCCGATTTGATCGAGTTCATCGTGCTGACTCGACTCCGGCTGGCCGCGCCTCTCTTCTATCAACTCGCGATCATGGTTGGCCTCATCCAGGTGCGCGTGTTGCCGACGATCGAGATCAACGAGGAAATGGTTCGCTTTCCGCGACCGATGGACCATCTCGTGTTCGAGCGGATCGGTACCTTCTTCAGCGATCCTTGGAAGGCCATTCGCGAGCAATTGCCCTCGCCGCCGCTGGCAACTGTAGCGAACGCCGAACGGACGGCGGACATTGTTGTGAGCCGAATCGGCGGAGTACTGAACGCGCTGGACGTGCCGTGGGCGTATGGCTTCCCTGCAGGGGACGAACGCTACCTCGGTGAATCGGCGGAGCAGGCTGCCCACACGCTCATCATCTATGTACCCACGCGGATCGCTGGCGATGACGTGAATGCTGGCGTCTGCATTCATCTCTCATCAGCCGATGCCGACGACCTGGGTGTTGTGCTGACGCCGTTCGGATCGCTCAATATTGAGGGTGCCTTTGGCCGCTGGAATGTAGGACTCGAACTCACTGCGGGTATGGAAGCCCTAGCGTTTGGCGGAGGACAAGGTGTAAGAATTTTGGCAGGCTCGCCGGCGGCCGCGGTCGATGCAACAGTCAAGGCTGCCCTGCCTCCCGCGGCGCCGGGAACACCCGCAGCGGTCATCGGCTCTCCTACTGGTTCGCGGCTCGATCTTGGCGCGCCGCAGCTCTCCGCGACGATGCACGCCGCACAGGCCGGAGTCGACTTCGCGCTCTCGGCGGATACCGGCAAGAGCGCGCTTGTCGTTCACCCGGGCGATGGCGACGGATTCATCGCGGCGCTGTTGCCGTCCAACGGCCTGCGAGCCGAGTTTGATCTGGGGCTCGCTTGGTCGCAAGCGAAGGGGCTGACCTGGCACGGCAGTGCCAGCCTGGACGCGAGCCTGCCCATTGGGTTGTCGATCGGCGGTGTCACGATATCAACCGTCCACCTGAGCTTGCAAGTGCGTGACACCAGCCTGCTGGCCGAAGTGTCGGCCACCATCGCCGCGTCGATCGGGCCGGTGCGCGCAGTACTCGACCGTGTGGGCATTGCCAGCGCCTTAACGTTCACGGAGGCCGGCGGCAGCCTCGGTGTTGCTGATCTGGATATCGGTTTCAAACCCCCGGGGGGTGTAGGCCTAAGCATCGATGAGGCGGTCGTGACGGGCGGCGGCTTTCTCGCGTTCGACCCGGACAGAGGACAATACGCCGGTGTGGTCGAGCTGTCCATGGAAGGCGGCATCGCCGTCAAGGGCCTGGGGCTGATCGCCACGCGCCTGCCCAACAACGTCAAGGGATTTTCGCTGCTGATCGCCATTACGGCGGAAGGGTTCCAGCCGGTGCCGCTGCCGCTAGGCTTCCGGCTGACCGGGATCGGCGGGCTCTTAGCGGTCAACCGCACGTTTGACGAAGCGGCGCTGGCCGCGGGGCTCAAGAGCCACACGCTGGAGAGCGTGATGTTTCCAAAGGACCCGGTGCGCAACGCGCCCCAGATCCTGAGCGCGCTGGACCGGGTCTTCCCGCCGGCCGCCGGCCATCACCTGTTCGGCCCCATGGCGAAGATCGAGTGGGGCACTCCGACCCTGATCACGGCGGACCTGGCGGTGGTGCTGGAGTTCGGCGCGCGGCTGCGGCTGCTGCTTCTGGCGCGGATCGCGGCGGTTCTGCCCAAGCCGGAAAACGATCTGATCTGCCTGCAGATGGACGCCGTCGGCGTGCTCGACTTCGATCAGGGCAGCGCGGCGCTCGATGCGAGCCTCTATGATTCGCGGCTGCTGAAGAAATTCGTGCTGACGGGCGACATGGCGATGCGGCTGAAGTGGGAGGGCGCGCCGCACTTTGCTCTCGCCATCGGAGGGCTGCATCCGGCCTTCAGCCCACCGGCCGGCTTCCCCGTGCTCGAGCGCATCACCCTCAACCTCACCGCGGGCGACAACCCGCGGTTGCGCTGCGAAGCCTACTTTGCGCTGACGGCCAACACGGTGCAGTTCGGTGCGCGTGCAGAGATCTACGCCGCCGCGCATGGGTTCAGCATCCAGGGGGAGACGGGCTTCGATGTGCTGATCCAGCTCGACCCGTTCCAGTTCCTGGCCGATTTCTACGCGCAGGTGCAGCTCAAGCGCGGCTCGCGGAGCCTGTTCAAGGTCCGGGTCGAGGGCGCGCTGGCCGGACCACGGCCGCTGCACTTGAAAGCCAAGGCGACCTTTGAAGTGCTGTGGTGGGACGTGTCGATCCGCATCGACAAGACGCTGGTCGCAGGGGAGAAGCCGCCGCCGCCGGAGCCCATCGACGTGCTGCCGCGGCTGAAAGAGGCCTTGGGCAATCCCGTCAGCTGGGTGGGCCGGCTTCCCGCGGGCCAGCGCCCGATGGTGACGCTGCGCCCACGTGCGGCGGCCGCCGAGGTGCTGCTGCACCCGCTCGGAACCCTGACGGTCAAGCAGGGTGTGGTCCCCCTCGACATGGAGATCTCCCGGTTCGGGTCGGCCGCACCGGCCGGAGCGCGGCGCTTTACGATCAGCGGCGTCAGCCTGGGCGGGCAGCCCCAGGCGCCTGAGCCGGTCAAGGACTTCTTCGCCCCGGCGCAGTTCTTCGAGATGAGCGATGACGAGAAGCTCTCCCGGCCCTCCTTCGAGCCCATGACCGCGGGTGTCGGCATCGGCTCGGAGGAGATCGTCTTCAGCGCCGACGCCAGCGATTGGCTCGAAGTCGCAGCGATCGAATTCGATACCATCATCGTGGACAAAGAAAAGAGCGAATCCCGGCCCAGCGCTGCACCGGCCCGGTACCGCCTGAGCCCAGAGCTTTTGGGCAAGCAGGCCCGCTTCGGTGCTGCCGGTGGAAGCGAGCTGCGCCGCAGCGGCCGGGCCAAATACCGCACGGCGAGAGTTGGCCTCAACGTCGTGAAAGAAGGTTGGAGCATCGTGGCCACCGCCGACCTGGCGGAGCAGCCAGTGCCCGGCATCGAAGCGGGCAGGCCCACGAGCTATTCGGAAGCCGCGCAGGCGCTGCAAAGACTGCAACGGGATAATCCGGCGAAAGCTGCAGGTCTGAGGATTCTTCGTCCGTCGGAAGTGCGGGCCATCGATTGAGGGAGTATTGGCTATGGCTAACCTTACGTCTGCGAATTACGTGTTCCTGCCCTGGGTGCGGCAGGGGGCTGCAGCCGGTATTCAGACGCCTGACATGAGCGCGGATCAAGCCGGGGCAGTGTCGGTGGCCGTTAAGCTGCGAGTCAACACGACCGATGACATCGAGCGGCAAGTGCGGCTTTACGGGCCCGGCGATGTCACCGGCATCGACGCGCAGCAGGTGGTGCGCACGGAGCCGCGCCATCTGGCCCGCGATTTCGAGCCGAACTACTTTCCGGCCATCGAATTCGATCGGCCGGACTTTGCATGGCTCTTCACGCCCGCCAAGGCAGATTCCACGGGCAAGCTGCGTCCCTGGCTTTGCCTGATCGTCGTCAGGAAACAAGAAGGCGCGCGGCTGCGCACCGAGCGCGAGCTGCCGCTGCCGGTGCTCGAGATAAAGCCGCCGGCGCTGCCGGAGCGCGAGCTGCCGGATCTGTCCGAATCCTGGGCCTGGGCGCACGTGCAGGTGGCGGGCAGCCGGCGTGACGCTGGTTCCCTTAAAGCGTCCCTGGCCGGCGATCCGGCGTTGACGGTGTCGCGGCTGCTGTGTCCGCGCCGGCTCGATCCCTCGACGGACTATCTGGCCTGCGTGGTGCCGGCGTTCGAACTGGGATGCAGAGCCGGCCTTGGTTTGCCGATAGCGCCTGAAGACGAAAAAGAGCTGAAAGCATCCTGGGCTTCGGGAGCGCAGTCCCCGCTGCAGGTGGTCTTGCCGGTCTATTTTCACTGGGAGTTTCGCACCGGGACCGGCGGCGATTTCGAGGCGCTGGTGCGTCTGCTGGAGCCGCGCGAGATGCCGCCTGAGGTCGGCAAGCGGCGCACGGACATCAGCCAGCCGGGGTTTCACATCACTCCTCGGCTGCCGCCGGGCACTGCGCTCGAGCTGGAAGGCGCCCTGCGCGCCCTGGAGGCCCAGACCGCCGAATGGCCGATGGAGTCGCGAAAGCGATTCCAGGACGCGCTCAAAGAAATCCTCAATGCCCCCTGGCAGGCGATGCAGGCAGAGGGCCACGAACCACTGCTCGCGCCGCCGATTTACGGCTGCTGGCAAACGGGGCGGCATACGGTGGAAACGGCCCCTGAACCGCCGGCGGCCCCGCCCGCTCCGCGCTGGTTGCACGAGCTCAATCTCGATCCGCGGCACCGGGTGGCCGCCGCGCTGGGCACGCAGGTCGTGCAGGCGCAGCAGGAGCAGTTGATGGCCTCGGCCTGGGAACAGCTCGGCGAGATCGAGCGCATCAATCAAATGCGGCGTCAGGCCCAGCTTGCCCGTGCCGTCAACGGCGTTTACCACTCCAAACACTTCGTCCGGTTTTCCGAAGAAACGCTGCTCAAGGTGGTCGCCGCGGCGCAATCGCGTATCGTGGTCGCAGCGACCGATCCCGGCAGCGCCGGGACACGGGCGATGCTGTCGCAACGGATCTCGAAATCGGCCATCCCGGACCGGGCCGTCTCGGCACCCTTGCGCCGCATGACCGGCGGCCGCAGTGCCATCCGCACCCGCTTCCAGCCGGCCGGCGCTCTGCCCGTCGCCATTGTAACGAAGCTGAACACCCCCATATCGGTGGTTTTATTTCAGAAGAAGGAAGCCGGCCTGGTGACGCTCAATCAGGTAGCGGATGGCCAAAGCGGGCCCTTCGCCTCCGGGTTGAAGGAAGCCATCCGTTTCGAGCGCACTTCCAGTGCGCTCGACAGCGCGCCGGAGCTCGGCGATTTCAGCGTCGCCCCTGAGGGCACCGCGCGCAGCCTGCTCCACTTCAAGCCTGGGCCGCCTGCCAGTGCCGACGCGCAGGCGTTTCTGAACGCGGCCAAAGCGCATCAGGAGTATCTGGCTCAGAAGGCACTGGTATCCTTTAAAGTCTTCCCGGCCCCGCCGCTGGACCTGTCCAAAACCAGAGGCGCGCTGCTGCAAAGCATCGATCCGGCCAAAACCATTACCGCGCGGATGCAGGCTTCGCTAAAATTAACCAGTGGCGCGGAGCCGGCCGGCGACCCGCTCGAACCCCTGCTGGATGCGCCCGACTTTCCACAGCCCATGTATGCGGCCTTGCGCGATCTCGCGCAGGATTTTCTCTACCCGGGCTTGGAGCACGTGCCGGCCAACACCGTCACGCTGCTCAAGACCAACCCGCAGTTCGTGGAATCGTTCCTGGTCGGACTGAATGCCGAAATGAGCAGCGAGCTGCTCTGGCGCAACTATCCGACCGATCAACGTGGAACGTATTTCCGTCAGTTCTGGGACACCTCGGTTGGCGACGATCAGCCCGACATCGATAGGATCAAGAATTGGGGCGACCGCGAGCTCGGCGACAACGCGGCCGCCGGCGACAAGCTGGTGCTGCTCCTGCGCGGCGAGCTTCTGCGCCGCTACCCGAATGCGGTGATCTACGCCGTGGCGGCCGTGCGCAAGGACGGGCAGCTCGACCTGTCGACCAAACCAGAAGATGAACGTCAGCCCCTTTTCCGCGGCACCCTCAAGCCCGACGTCACCTTTCTGGGGTTTGATCTGACGGATAAAGAAGCCATCGGCGATGCTGCGATCGGCGATCTCGGTTGGTACTTTGTCATCCAGCAGCAGCCCACCGAGCCATGCTTCGGGCTGGATGCGGCGGACTTCAAGAAGCCGCGCCCTGCGCTAGCGATATGGAACGATCTGAGCTGGAGGCATCTGGCCGAAACCGAAGCGGAATTGAAGGCGCTCTCGCACGCCTCGGTCACTGCAACGCTGCCGGACATCGACCAGGTGAAGTGGGGCAAGAGCTCCGCGCATCAGGCCTACATTACGCTGCAGCGGCCGGTGCGCATCGCGATTCACGCCCGAGAGATGATCAAACTTCGAGAGTAGATCAAGCAAGGACAGGTTCGACCCATGCCGACTCCCAACCCCGACATTCCAAGCATTCCGGACACGCCCGAGGTGGGGATGCCGCTGTCGTTCGGTCCCGCCCGGCCGGCCGTGTTGTTCCCGGTGCGGCTGCAGACGCGGTTCTTTGCGCAAGCCGACGGCAGCTCCGAGCTGCGCGTGCGGGTCTACCCCGATACGGTGCACATCGATTCGCACGAGCCGGGGCTGACCGAGGACGAGCTGACCTGGGGCCGCCATTTCTGGGAACAGACCTGGCGCGCCGGGAACGACGAGGAGCGCCGCAAGAGCGCCTGGCGGCAGCTGGCCGACCGCTACGATCTGCCGCGCGCCGCGTGGGTCGCCCGCGCGCTCAGGCCGCTCAATCCCGGAGACCGCCCGGCAGGTCCGGTCGCCTTGAATCAGCCGTTGCCGAAACCGCTGCAATTCCCGTCGCCAGCAGTGAAGCCCGAGGCGTGGACGCGCGCGCCGGAAACGCGCGTGCTGCCGAACCGGTGGACCGTGCTGGGTTACAAAGACGGGCGGCTGGTCGTGAACGTCACGGGCGGTCCGATCCCGGACGCACTGGCGACCGGGCCCGACCCCTCGCCGTCGGCCGCTGTCGATCCGCAGGGGATGGACCAGGGGATGCAGTGGATGGTGGATTTCGACGCGGCGGAAAGAGAGGGCATGGGAATCCGCGCCCGACTGACCAAGGCGGATGCCGCCGCGGGACTGGATTTTCTGCTGGTGATGGGCATCAAGGACTCGCCGGATGGGGCGGCGGATTGGGCGCCGCGGCTGGTCGAGCTTTTCGACGCGCACCACTACACCGACGGGCTGGGCTTCGTGGTGCCGGGTACGCCGTCCAACAACACGCCGGATGCCTCATCCGGCTTCAGCTCGAAAGATCCCGGCCACGCAGAGAGCTACCTGGCCGAACGCAGCGCTCCGGCATCGCAACCCGGCGACGGGTCGAACGCCGATGTGCTCACCAGCGCGTTGGGACTGGCAGGCGCCGGGCCGGTCTTCGCCAGCCTCCCCAATGCCGCGGTTAAGGAGCAGGTGGACGCGCGGCACATGAACACCGCGCTGTGGCAGGCCACCTGGGGCTATTTCCTGCTGCAGATGCTCGGAGTGGGCGCAACCAGTGAAAGTCCGCTGAGCGACGACGACATCGCCTGGGCGCGCAGCCATTTCATCGACTACGTGCGGCCGGGCGGACCGCTGCCGGCCGTGCGGATCGGCAAACAGCCTTATGGCGTTCTGCCGGTGACCTCGCTCGACGCCTGGAAGCCGCCCGCCGGCCAGGAGGGTCAGGCCGGCCGCGACCTGGCCCTGCGGGATTTTCTCCGCCGCTTGCGCGACCTGTGGCGGCGCAACATTCCGGAAATCCCACGTCTCGGCCGCAGCGAAACGGATGCGCCGGGCCTCGGTCGCGTGGCGGACGTGGACAAGGACCTGGCCGAAGTGCTGAGCATGGAGGGGCTGTCGTCCAGTTACTCGATACGCAACCTGATGGGGCGGCATTACCTGGAACACCTTTTGGTGTTTTTGAGCGCAGACCAGTTCGCGGACGCCTGGGGGCTCGTTATAGAGGAGCCCCCTCCGGAGCCGCAGCCCCCCGAGGAAGAGGAGCCTCCCCCGGAGCTGACCCCGCGGCAGCGAGCGGAGTGGATCAGGAGGGCCCAGGCAGAAAAGCGTGCATACCTAAAGGCCCACCAGCTATGGCGCACATCAATGGCGGCCCGCGAAAAACGGCTCGCTTTAATCGCCGCCAAGCGCGGCTCCATGTCCGCATGGTGGGCGACACAGGCACGGCTCACGGCCGCCGTGCTGCAGACGCTGGGCATTACATGGAAGCCGAGACTGACGCACGCGGTGTTTGCGCCGCCCGCCGCACCGCTCCGAGGCGCGCTGGTGCAGACCGATCATAGCTTATCGCTTTCACCGAACTACATCGAAGCGCTGCTTGCCGCGCGCGACCTCGATGCGATCCGCCATGAAACGATTCAACAAACGCCTCCGCGCGCGCTGCTCTATCTGCTGTTGCGGCATTCGATGCTGCTGGAATACACAACCGCCGGCTCGCGTCTGCTGATCAACCGCGGTTTGCTGCAACCGGCGCTGCGCCGCGAACCCGAGCTGGTGGATTTTCCGTTGGGTGTGGTGATGCCGACGGTGTGGCGCCAAATGGTGACCAAAATCAGCGTGCAGGGTGCGGCGGAGCCGATGGAGCTGGGAAAATACCTGCTCGGCTTCCTCCCGACAAGCGAGCCTGACGTAAGTCGCGAACCCGGCCTGAAACCGCTGAGCGAATTCCGCGCCAGCCTGGCGCATTTGAGTACGCTCCCGGTTGACAGACTCGAACGGTTGCTGGCCGGCACGCTCGATCTCTGCGCGCACCGGCTGGATGCGTGGATCACTTCGTTTGCGGCCAAGCGCTTGGCCGGGATGCGGCAGGCGAATCCGACCGGTGTGCTGTTCGGCGGCTACGGCTGGGTCATGCACGTGAAGCCGGCGGAGGCCCAAACCCCTGTTGCCCCCCCGGCCGGTGAACAGGGTCCGGTCTTTGAGCGGGCCGACAACCCCGGTTTCGTGCACACACCGTCGCTGACCCAGGCAGCGACGGCGGCGGTGCTGCGGAGCGGCCATCTGGCCCATTCCGGCCAGGAGATAGCCGACGATCTGCTGGCCATCGATCTGTCCTCGGAGCGTGTACGGCTGGCGAAATGGCTGCTCGACGGTGTAAGGCAAGGGCAACCGCTCGGCGCGCTGCTGGGGTATCGCTTCGAGCGCCGCCTGCAGGAAGCCGACAAGGCTCGGTTCATTGCGGTCCTCCGCGAACTGGCGCCGCTGGTCGCCAGGAAACTGGAACCAACCGCTGAAGCGGTCGAAGTCATCGCAGCCAACAACGTCGTGGACGGTCTGGCCTTGCTGCGTCGCTGGCAGAAAGGGAAGAGCACCACGCCACCCCAATGGAACGCGGATACGATTCCATTCGGGCAGCAGGTCGGTCCACAGAAGACAAAGCTTCCGCCGGCCGATCCTCCCAATACCGAATTCAAAGCGCTTCAAGATGAACTCGCGGTCCTGGAAGACGCCGTGGACAGCGTGAGCGACGCGCTGATGGCCGAAAGTATCTATCAGGTCGTGCGCGGAAATCCGCTGCGCGCCGCCAGCACCGTGGAATCCATCGCCGGCGGTGAAACGCCCCCGCCGGAGCTTGAAGTCGTGCGGACGCCGCGCACCGGCATCGCCCTGACGCACCGGCTGGTGACGCTGTTCAGCGGCGAGCCGACGCTTCCGTCCGAATGGGCGCTGCCTGAGAGCGCGTTTCGCGCCGACGCCGAGCCGCACGTGAACGCCTGGGCGGCGAAACTGCTCGGCAATCCGGCCAAGGTGCGCTGCATGGTCGAACGGCTGGAACCGGAGACCGGAGCGGTTTTGGAGTTAAAAGAGATCCGCCTCGATCAACTGCGCCTGGCGCCGCTCGATTTCATCTATGCTTCCGAAGGCGGGCCAGGCGCACAGCCGGCGGAGATCGAACAGCGCCTCCTGTATACGATCATGCGCACGCCGGACGGCTTTGCGCCCGGCTCGCTGCTGCGTGTCAGTTCCGGCCGCAGACCGGAATGGGAGACCGACGAGCTGGGTTACGGCGAATTCAGGGCCGTGATGCAGGCCGTGCGCAACCTGCTCACCAGCGTGCGCGGGATTGACGCCGACGATCTGAACCCGCCGGAGCGCAGCGTGAATTTCAGCGTGGATGCCGTAGATTTGGAAAAGCGCACGGCCGGCGCCGAGCAGGCGCTGCGCCAAACGCTGAACGGTTTCCGGGCACAGCTCGCTGGGCCCGACACGGCCGGCCTGGAGGCGGTACGGGAGTTGATCCTGCGATCAGCGGGCTTCAGCGTGGCTGGCGCCGTGCCGCTTTCGGCGGCAGGCGATTCTGCCTCCGACCGTCAAACGCTGCTGGCGCAGGCGGGCTCGATCCATAAAGAGCTCCTCCAGCGCATTGAACAACTCACGGCGCTGGCCGCCGGCTTCGACCCCGGTACGGCGACGGTGGAAGACAGGTATCAGCGTGCACGGGCGCGGCTGCAGATCGTCTTCGGCAAGGCCTTCGTCGTGCTGCCGCGCTTTATGGCAGCGAACGCCGAGGAGCTCTCGACCGCGTTGGCCGACAGCGTGAAGGTGCAGGACGGCGATCCGTTCGCGGCGAACACCTGGTTCCTGCGCATGGCGCGCGTGCGTGACGGGGTCGCGCGGCTCAACGATGCGCTCACCTACGCTGAAGCGCTGGGGACCGGCGAGAAACTCAATTTGACCGTCGCGCAGCTGCCGTACAGCGCCGAGGATCGCTGGGTCGGCTTGCCGCTAACACCAGGGCAGGGCCTGCCGGGCGGCAAACTTTCCCTGGTCGTGCAATCGACCGCCCCCGTCGACGTGCGGCGGCCGCTGGCCGGGCTGCTCATCGACGAGTGGGTCGAGGTCGTGCCGAACGCGACCGAGATCACCGGCATCGCCTTGCAATACGATCAACCCAATGCCGCCCCGCCGCAAACGATCTTGATCGCCGTGCCGCCGGAGATCGATCGGCCGTGGACGGTCTGGTCGCTGCAACAGGTGCTGCTGGAAACGTTCGATCTGGCGAGAATCCGCGCCGTCGACCCCGACGCGCTGGATGAAATCGGGCACTACCTGCCCGCGTTGTACTTTGCCTGCAACACGGCCGGCCATACGGTTGCGACCGATTTTACAACCATCAAGTAGAGGGAGCCATGCCATCGATCACCAGTTGGATGCGGCTGGAACCGCGCAGCCGCGACGCCGAGATGACCACGAGTTTGCAGGCCAGAATCTATGATCCGCTCTGGCTGCTGGCCCGGCAATGGCAGTTGGGCGAGTTCCAGGGCGAGGACAACGGCTCGCCGGTGATGGCGCGCTGGCGCGCGGAAGCCGGGCGGCTGACCCGTTTTTATTCGGGCGCCATCGCGCCCGACACCCGGGTCGATGCCCCAAGATATGACGGCCGCCGCGTGCCCCTTGAAACACTGGTCGAGTGCGAAGCCGTTCGACCGGCAGGGGAGGGGACTGCAGCGCCGGAAAAGCTCAGGCTGGCGGCAGATGCCGGCCAGCACTTCCTGCGGCTGTTGGAACAGCAGCCGCTTTCGCAAAGCTACCGCGACCTGTTCAAGAGCGAGTTTCCGTTTCCTCCCCTGACTGCGGAACAGCGCGCAGCGCTCGACCCCGGCAGCCTGAGTTTTCTTGAAGTTGTCGGGCCGCGCGTTCCCGATGGCCGCCGGCTCTATGCGGCGCTGCGTCCGCAGTCCGGCGGTCGAGTCAAACTGCCTGCCGATCTGCCGGTCGCCCCAGCCGACGTCGCCGAAGTCGAAAAGGCGGCGCAGGGCTGGATCGAGTGGTACGCTGCTTTCTTCAGCGAACCCGCTGGGGGTGATTCCTCCTGGTCGGCGGAGCGCATGGAGTATGCCTTTTCGGTGGGAACCCGGCTCAGCGATCGCGAGCACGTGTTGACGGCTGAGGAGTATGTTGAAGGGCACCTGGACTGGTACGCCTTCGACGCGAATGCCGCGGTGGCGCTCGGCGGGGCGGCCGACAATGCCCTCAGCGAAATCACCAGGACAGCCATTCCGGCGCCGGTCAGCTTCCGGGGGATGCCGGCGGCGCGGTTTTGGGAGTTTGAAGACGCGCAGGTGGACTTCGGCGCGGTGGACGCCGGGCCGACCGACCTGGCGCGCATGCTGCTGGTCGAATTCGCGCTGACCTACGGCAACGACTGGTTCGTCATCCCCATCGAGTTGGACGTCGGATCGCTCTATCGGTCGCGCTCTCTGGTCGTCACCGACACGTTCGGTGTCCGCACGCTGATCAAACCCGCCAGCGAGCTGGGCGCACCCCATGCCAGGTGGCGGATGTTCCAGCATTCCTATCTGCGCGGGAGTGGAATCAAGACACCGGCGCCGAACCTGCTTTTCCTGCCTCCGTCGCTGATTAAAGGTTTGGAGAGCCGTCCCATCGAAGAGGTCCTGTTTCTGCGCGACGAGATGGCGAACCTGGCCTGGGCGGTGGAACGGCTGGTTGAGAGCGCGGCCGAACAACCCCTCAACCGGTATGAAGCCTATCTTGAACAGAAACGGCGGCGCGCACAGGAATCCACCCCGCCGCCGAGGACGACGGATGCAACGCTGCGTTACCGGCTGACGACCGAAGTTCCCGACCACTGGGTGCCTTTAATGCCGGTGCGGACGGAGAAGGGGCTGCGTCTCCGGCGCGGCGCGGTGCTCAAGACGGACGGCGCGCGGCAGCCTGTGCATGCCTTGGGACGCATCTTGGAATCCGGCCAGGAGCTTGCGCTGTACGAAGAGGAAGTGCCGCGTGAAGGAGTTCGAGTTGCCCGCAACTACGAAGTCACCCGCTGGATCGATGGCTCAACGCACTTATGGATCGGGCGGCGCAAGCGGATCGGCCGCGGCGAGGGATCGAGCGGCCTGCGTTTCGACTCAGTCGGGAACGGCGCCTGAGCGTGGCCGGCGCAGCGGATGCTTCCGATTCGCCGGCTTCGGTAGAGACTGGGACTTCCAATGATCCTTCGACATGGATGCTGGCTGGCGGAGGCGGAAGGCGGCGCCGCGAAAACACGGCGGCTCGCAGCGCTCCTGACGTCGAGATTGCTGCTGGCCGGGCGCACCCACTTCTCGACGCCGCACCGGCGCTCGAAGCGCGATTCGAGCGCCGCCCGGCGTCATTGCCGGCAAACGAGTTCCTGCGCGCGCGACAGTTCGTTGCGCATGGCCAGGCCGATCGCCTCAAGCGAATACGGTTTGCGGACATATTCTCCGGCTCCCAGATGCTGGGCTTCCTTGACCCTTCCCGTTTCTGAAAACCCGCTGGTGATGATGGCCTTCTGCCCCGGGTTGAGCCGGCGGATCTGGCGGTACGTGTCCAGGCCGTCAAGTCCGGGCGCCATGATCATGTCCAGGACGATCAGATCCCTGGGCGTGGCCTGGATGTATTCAATGGCTTCCTCGCCGCTGCCGACCGAATCCACCTGGTAGCCCAGCTGCGCCAGCATTTTTGAGGCGATCTCGCGCTGCTCCCTGACATCGTCGACCACCAGAACGGTCTGCCCGCTGCCCCGGTAATCGTCCAGGGACAGGGACGCCGTCGCGCTCGGCTTGATTCTGCGGGTCGCCGGGAAATAGAGTCTGAACGCGGTGCCCTTCTGCAGGGTGCTGTCGACGGCGATATAGCCCTTGTGGTCCTTGACGGCTCCCCATACGACCGCCATGCCCAAACCGGTCCCGCTCCGGCCCATCACTTTCTTGGTGAAAAAAGGTTCGAATATCTTCGGCAGCTCCTCCGGAGCGATGCCGACGCCGCTGTCTGAAACCGTGAGCACGCAATAGTCGCCTTTTTCGATCCGCTCACACCCGATGATCGGGTGGTCGATGTACTGGTTCCGGGTTTCGACCACGATCCTGCCGCCGCCGGGCATGGCTTCGGCGGCATTGGACACCAGATTCATGATCGTTTTGGAAAGGTGGTGGGGCGAGCCCAGAATGTTCGGAAGCGAGGCCTCCAGCCGGCTCTCGATTTCGACCAGCGGGTGGAAATGAAGCAGCCGGTCGTGCTCCGGGCTGAGGAGATACTCACCGATCACGTCATTCAAATTGACGATCTCGGATACCGCTACGCCGCGCCGGGCGAGGGTCAGCAGGTCCTGTACGATCGCGGCCGCCTTCTTGCCCGAATCCTGAATGGTTCGGATGGATCCGGCGATCGGGCTGTCCGGCGGCAGATCCAGCAGCAGAAGTTCCGGGTAGCTGACGATTCCGGACAGGATATTGTTCAGATCATGGGCCACTCCGCCGGCCAGCGTGCCGATCGCCTTCATCTTTTCGGCCTGCATGAGCTGGTTTTCGAGTTTCTCGCGCTCTTTTTCAGCCAGCTTGCGTTTGGTGACATCCCGGGCGATGCCGCGGAAGCCGACCGGTTGGCCGCTGTCATCCCTGATCAGGGCCGCAGACAGCTCCAGCGTCCGGACGTCGCCGTCTTTTTTTATGATTTCATAGTCCATGATGCGTTTCGGCTTGCCGGACAGGAAGACCGAATTGAACATCTTGAACAGCTTCCGCGATGTTTCGTCCGAGGTGTAGTCGCGGTTGTTCAGCCCGATCAGTTCTTCCCTGGTATAGCCCAGGATTTCGCAAACGGCACGGTTGACGAAAGTGAAGCTGCCGGCCCGGTCGACCTCGTAATACCCCTCGTCGATGCTCTCGAGGATGTTCCGGTACCTGTTTTCGCTTTCCCTCAAGGCGTCTTCGTATTGCCTGCGTTTGGCGATATCCCGCGCGACACCGATGATGCCGGCCACCTTCCCCTGATCGTTCAGGAAAAAGCTGTTTTGGATCTCGGTCCAAATGCCCACCCCGTCCTTGCGGATCATCCGGATTTCCATGTTCTGCAGGTCGAACGGCTGGTCCGAGTTCTCCTTCAGCCGTGCGGCCAGCCGGGCGGTTTTGTGGACGAGCAAATCCTGGGACTCGGGAACCAGAAAATCGAAGGCCTGCCTGTCGAGCAGTTCCTCGGGTTTGTATCCAAGCAGTTTTTCGACCGACGGGCTGAGATACGTGAACCGAAAATCGAAGTCCACCGTCCAGATGACATCGCTGACGTTTTCGGCGAGCAGCTTGTAGCGCAATTCGCTTTCACGCAGGGCGGCCTCGGAGGCCTTGCGTTCTTCGACTTCATTTTTCAGGTTCACCTTGGCCCGTATCAGCTGCCCCCGTTCTTGAGTCAGTTTTTGGGTCACCCGTTCCTTCTGCCGGCTCGTGTTTTCGAGGCCTTCCACCAGCGTCGCTACCGACAAGGCCGTGACCGCATTCAGAAAAATGAAATTGGCCCCCGCGGCGAAGCTCCTTTCCAGGGATTGGAACAACCCGCCGGCGGGGTCGAGATTGCCTGTCGAAACCAGCCATCCCATCCCCAACAGGGCGACCGCGTTCAGCGCCAGGGCGCTCAGCGCCACGCGCAGGCCCAGCAACACGCCGGCCAGCACCGCGGCCGAGAACAGCCAGGCGGGGCCGCCGCTCACGATGCCGATTCTCAGGATGATAAACAAACCGACCAGATAGATCAGCGCCAAGAACCCGAGCGCGCGGTATTGAAATTTCACATTCTGGAGCCGCAGGAAAATCAGCAGGATCAGATAGGCGCAGGAATCGACGAAGGCCAAGTCCCAAAAATCTTCCCGGATGGCGATGCGCAGGGCGGGAATATAGGCCAGCAGGGACAACCCGAGCCCTGAAATCAGAATCGACCTCAGTATGCGCTCGCGCCAGAAGGGCAGATCCTTGCCCCCCGAGCGGCGGGGGGTCTCGGCTGCGGCCATGATCCTATGAAGGATCCCGGGCGCAGCCGCGTCCAGAGATGCGGGCTCGGCCATGTTTTGCAGCTGTCGAAAAAAGGAGGTTGAAAACGATGACATTAATCAGACGTCTGATCGTATTTATCGGGATTGGCGAGGCCGGCCTTTAGCGCTTTTAATGGATCGGAGTTCTTCGGATCAGGCACCGGTCGAAATCCGGGAGCGCCGAAGGGCCACCGGCGGTCGCGGCAGCCCGTTTTCGGCGCAGGTGCGCCGACCCCTTGCTGTGGCCAGATTCAATGCCTATCGTGCGGCTCAATCGATTCATGACCATGGGGTGGGATTCGAAAGGCTGATCGCATGTCCGAGCCCGCAGTTCTGACTCTCATAAGCGTCGTGATCACGGTGGCCAGCGTCCTGGTCGCGGAAAAGGTGAGCGCCCGTCGCCTTGAGGAGACCGTCTGCCAGATTGTGCAGGAACTCGAGAAAGAGGAAGCCTTCGATCCGTTCACGGCGGTTGAACTGCCTGCGGCGAGGATCGGGTTCCAACTCATGTTCGGCAGGAGCTCTCGGCCGCAGGCCCTGGAGATGCTGACGAGGCGGTATGTCGTCCGTCGGACGGGGGCCGGAAAGCTCTATCTTAAACTGCGCCTGAACGATGACCGCGTGCGCCGGATGGCAGGCGCGTGTGCGCCAGCCCGGTGACCGGGAGGCGCAGCCCTGGACAGCTTCGGCCTTTAGCGGGGTCGGCGGCGGCGCGCCGCGGGCCATCTGACCTGTTTAATCCCGCACAAGTTTCTTCCCGCAGCGTCATCCGAAAAAACTCGAAGCGTCCCAGCAGTGCGTACACACCTGTTCCCGGGGCAGGCCGATGGCGGCCACCAGGTCCTCCAGGCGCTGGTATTTCAGGGTGGTGAGGCGCAGGCGGCTCCGGATGCCGTCGATCATGGCCAGGTTCTGGTCGCTGCCGGCGCGGGCGTAGGCAGACAGGTCCGTCGGCTCGCCGCCTTCCAGGTCGTGGATGGCCCGGCGGCCGGCCAGATCCAGCGTCGAGCGCGAGGCGGAGAAGTTGATGAACTCGCAGGGGTAGATCAGCACCGGACAGGCCGGCCGCATGTGGACTTCGCGGGCGCCGTAGTCGTAGAGGACCTGGATGGTGTCCTGGAGCTGGGTGCCGCGGACGATGGAGTCCTCGCAGAAGAGCAGCCGCTTGCCGGCGATCAGTTTGCGGATCGGGATCAGCTTCATGCGCGCGACCAGGTCGCGCATGCGCTGGTTCTGGGGCATGAAGCTGCGCGGCCAGGTGGGGGTGTATTTCACGAACGGCCGCCGATACGGTACGGCGCGCGCGGTGGCGTAGCCGATGGCGTGCCCGATCCCCGAATCCGGAATGCCGGCGACGCAGTCGATGGGCGTGTCGTCATGCAGCGCCAGGGCGGCGCCGCAGCGGTTGCGGGCGTCTTCGACGTTGATGCCCTCGTACTCGGAGGCCGGGTAGCCGTAGTACACCCAGAGAAAGGCGCAGACGGACATGAAGACGATTTCCCCGGGCCCGAGGAAGCGCTCGGTCTCGAAGCCCAGGTTGGGGAAGGCGCAGCTCTCCGAGCTCACGGCCAGAGCGCCGTCGCGGCGGCCGACGGCGAGCGGCGTGCGGCCCAGAGGGTCGCGCGCCGCGTAGATCCCGCGCTCGGTCAGGACCAGCAGCGTGCAGGAGCCTTCGACGGCCGCCTGCGCCTTGCGGATGCCGTCCTCGAAATTCTCCTCCTCGCAGATCAGGGCCGCCATGACCTCGGTGGGGTTGATGGATCCGCCGCCGGTGTCCGAGAAATAGCGCCGCCGGTCGAAGGCGCGGCGCACCAGGGCGTCGATGTTGTTGATCTTGCCCACGGTGACGATGCCGAAGGTGCCGAGGTGCGAGCCCATGAAGAGCGGCTGCGGGTCGGTGTCGCTGATCACGCCGATGCCGGTGCCGCCGTGAAACCCCGGCAGCTCGGCCTCGAACTTGGTGCGGAAGTAGCTGTTCTCG
>JALOPD010000054.1 GCA_025454075.1 Desulfobacterales bacterium
TACCGATGACGATGCGTCAACTCGATTCACCGCCCGTGATAAGCGAGGAAGATCTCAAGCCGGGACGCCTCACCGACCACGCCTTGCTCGGCCAGGCACACTCCACCATCGCGGCAGTGTGCTTCGGCCTGCTCGTGCTGGGAGCGTTGTTGTCGCGCACGATGGTTCCGAATGTCTCCCAGATTGTCGCGCGTCGTCTGGCGGATCTGGTTTCCCCGCGTGATCGAATGCTGTTGTTCGTAGCCGGCATCCTTAGCCCTGTCGGACTCTATTTCGCGATGATTCAAATCCCTCATCTATCAGCTCGCGAGTGGGGCATGCGCATTACGGTTTTCATAGTGCCCGCATGCCAGCTTGTGGCGCTCACGCTGCTGATGATCAACCTGACCATCGCGCTGGGAGCGAGGTTGACGCGCAAGCGCCTGTCGATGCTAACTCCCGCGCGGCGCTCGTGGCGGCGGTGCCTGCCATGGGTCGGAGTCGCATGCTCGATCCTGCTGATGCTTGGCTGTGGTTCCGGCTATGAATTGATATACAGGTACGGCCTCGTTTTTCTCATTCCAATTCTTTCCCCTCCCCGTGCGGGAGGGGCCGGGGAAGGGGGGCACCCAATGAAAAACCGGCGAATGGCGTCCACATGGATGGTTTCGGCACTTCTGATGCTTTTGCCGCTGGTCGCCCATGCCGACCCATGCATCGAGGGCGACTGCGTGAACGGCAAGGGCACCATGGTGTACTCCACCGGGCACAAGTACACCGGCGAGTTCAAGAACGGGCTGCGCGACGGCGAGGGTTTCATGAACATGCCCGGTGGCCGGACGCTCAAAGGCCGGTTTCGATTCAACACGGTATTCGAAGGGATCTACACCTACCCGGACGGAAAAGTTTACACCGGCCAGTGGGAGCTTCGCGAGCGCAACGGCCGGGGGACGCTGAAATACGCCGACGGGCGGGTGTATGACGGCGAGTTCAAGAGCGGGCTGCGGCACGGCAAGGGGGTCATGACCTGGCCCAGCGGCCGCCGGTACGAGGGCGATTTTATGAAAGGCAACCGCACCGGCAAGGGGACCCTGACCTACCCCGACGGCCGGGTGTACACGGGCGACTTCGTGGACGGCGAGCAGACCGGCCGCGGGGTGATGACCCTGCCGGGCGGCAAGCGGCTGGAGGGAAGATTCGCCAAGGGGGAATACGCCGGGCCGTGACACCAGGGGAAGCGCCCTGCATCTGATCGCTGTGGGAGCAGCATCCTGCCGCGATCGATTCTAATCCTCTCGCGGCCGAAAGCCGCTCCCGCATAAAAACAGGGCGATACCGTGTCCGTTATTAAACCGGCAACTAAGCAGGCGCAACTGCAGCCGTTGTCAGGGACTACTTCCAACGGAACGCAATTCCCGCCATGCCGAGCACGGCTTCCTGGTTGTAGAAGTCGATGTTGGAGTCCACCGCGGTGTAGGCGCCGGTCACAAAGAACTTCATCGGCTCGCTGCCGAACAGCGCCCAGCCCCAGGGGTTCTTGTAATACACGGTGGCGGTGACCCCATAGCTGTCGTCGTCGCGGGTCTTGCCGAAGACCGGGTTGCTCTTGTCGTAATCCGCCTGGCCGACGTACCCGTTGAGCACCAGCGTGATCGGGTCCCCGTCGTAAATATACCGCAGCTGAAGGTCGACGCCGGTGTTCGCCATGGCCTCGCCGTCCAGGTCCGCATAGGACAATGTGATTTGAGGCGTCAGCCGGTGGTTGCCCCCGAACTTGAAGCCGTAGCCGGCCGACAGGCTGTGCACGGTGCCGTTGCGATCCAGGCGGTCCTGCTCGGAATTGGTCAGGCCGAGAAATTGACCGCTCTTCTCACTGCCGATGTCCACCTTTCGAAGCGAGTACTCCAACTCCAGGTCGGAGCCGAAGATCTTGTCCCACACCAGCTGAGCGCCCATGTTCCGGCGGTCGGTGTCGTCCCGGTTCTGGCCCGTCACGTACGGGTCTTTCCAGACCCTGACGTTGCCGCTGAAAAGCAAGCCGGCCTGGAACACGCCGAGAGAGCCGGCGCCCTGCTTGACGCCCAGCTGCTGGGCGGTGTCGAAGGAGAGCAGGTCCCCGACATCGGTGCCCAGAAACACTTCGGTGCGCGTGCCGGCGAAGGTGTAGGCGAGCTTGAACGGGACCGTGAAGATAACCGTCGATTGGGAATCGGGCTCGTCGTTGAGGTCGCTGATCTTCTGATCCGACAGGTCGAAGCTCAGAACCTTGGCGACCGTGTTGCTCTTGATGTTCAAATAGCCGAGCCCCGGCTGAATGTAGCCGCTGAAACCCGACTGGTTGGAGATCGGGTCGAGCGCCGACGCCGGGGAGCCGGCGACGATCAACGCCAGAGAGAAAACCGTTGCGACCAAACCACGTTTTAGCCTCATGAACGCCTCCTTCTTTAATCGGTAAGGTTAACTTAAAAGTCGATCTGCCACTTGGCGCCGGCATACCACTGATAGCCCTCGTCGTTGCCGGCGACGTCGTCCATGTAGTCGTAGTGGCCGACTTCCGGGGTGATCGTGACGCCCGGTGCGAGGGTGATGACAGCCTGGGCGTATGCGATCCAGGAGCCGTCCGGCTGGGAGGGCCCCGGGGCGTTTTTGGCGTTGTCCATGCGGGGGCCGCCGCCGGCTTCGAATTTCAGGGTATCGGATATCTTCCAGCCGCCGACGAGCATGCCGGACCAGCTGTAGACGTCCCGCACGTCGTCGCCGCCCGGGCTCAGATAGGGCAGGCTGCTGGCGGCGGCGTTCGTGCCCGACTTCCAGTTGGGCGAGCTCCAGTTCGCGCCCCAGGCGGCTTGGGCGTTGACATAGAAGGCGCCGATGTTCAGCTGGCCGCCGACCCCGAGGACGTAGGCGTACACGTCGAGGTCCTTGGCGACGTTCCCGATGCCGTTCTCTTCGACCTGGTACCACTGGTAGCCGGCGAAGGGGCGGATGTACCCCGCGTTGAACCTGAAATTATAAGCCGCTTCCAGCTTCGGGAGGTAGGCGTCGGGGTCCCCGCCGGTGGCGCCGTTGATGCCGGCAGCCGTAGTGCCGACGTCGTTGCCGTAGATCGGGGTCAGGGCGGCGAACTCGAAGTTGCCCACGTAGAGCCCGATGTAGGCCGGACGCCTGCCGTGGAAGTGGCCGGTGCCCTCCATGTCGTTGTCGGAGTCGAACACCTGGTTGCTCATGTTGCCGTCGGTGACCGGGGAGTAGTCCTTGCCGACCTTCAGGGAGGCCGTGTCGGAAAACTGCCATTGGCCGTAGGCGCGTCGGGTGGTGACGGCGGTGTCCCCGCCGTCGCCGCCCTTGCCGAGGCCGAACTCGATCAGGCCGCTGACCTTGTCGGACTTGATCTTGGCGCCGAGGCGGGAGTTGCCCTGAAAGAACCATTGGGTGGCCTGATCATCGTCCTGGCCGTTGACCTGGCCATCGCCGTAATCCCGGTCGACGTAGAAGGTTGAGACGCGCTGGCTGCCGTAGAACGACCAGTCGGCGGCCAGGGCCGGGGTTGCCATCAGAAGCATCGCGAAAACAGCCATTCCTTTCTTCACCCGGGGTTCCTCCTTCTCGGTTTTAAAATTTCTTCAAGCCTTATGACCCTTTTGAATTGAAAAGAGCAGGGAGCACCGAGCACCCCACGCTATTCAATCACGCCGTCATCGCTTGTGCACTAATCGTCGTATTTTTTCATCAGGTTTTTCCGGGCGTCCTTGTATTCCTTTTCGCTCAGGAGCCCCTTCTTGTAAGCATCGTCCAGATCCTGCAACTCCTTGCCCAGAGTGGTCGTGGTGGTCTGCTGTTTGACGTCGGCGCCGCCGCCGCCGCATCCGAGCATGGCTCCGGAGTAGCCGAGCAGGAGCATCACCGCCAAAATTCTCATCAGCTTCATCTTTTCGATCCTCCTTTTCGGGTGGGTTGACACCATCATTTCATCTGCGGCAGCCAGGTCGGCTGGGCGAACCATTTCTCCCTCAACTCTTGCATATATCCGGCTTTCTCGAGGCTGTGCAGGAAGTTGCCCAGCCAGTTCAGCAGGTGCGGGTCGCCCTTGGGCACGGCGATGCCGATCGGCTCGTAGGTGATCGGGGCCACAACCGAGACCAGGCCCGCCGCCGGGTTGCGGTACGTGGCCACGACGCAGATGGGGTAGTCGGCGATCATGGCGTCGGCCTTGCCGTCGACCACCATCTGAACGGCCTCGTTCTGGGTGCCGGCCGTCAGCAGCTTGGCCTGGGGCGCGCCTTTGCGGATGACGGCTTCGCTGGTGGACCCCTTCAGGGCGACGAAGGTGAACTGCGGGCTGTTGATGTCGGGCAGCCCCTTGGCCTGGGCGATGCTGCTGCGCTTGGTGAGAAAGGCCTTGCCGGAGGTGAAATAAGGCCCCACGAACGCCGCTTTCA
The DNA here is from genome assembly GCA_025454075.1 of Desulfobacterales bacterium. Next base: position 4,419 of record JALOPD010000054.1, read on the forward strand.
GATTGCGGTCCGGGGTCATGGTCATGTTGGAGAGGATCATGTCGATGCTTCCGGACTCGAGGGCGGGCATGAGCGTTCGAAAATCCATCCGCTGCAGGTTCAGCCTGACGCCCATGGCCTCCGCGATCATCGCAGCCAGGTCGGCATCCATCCCAATGACCTTGTCCTCCTTGGTGAGCAGGTTCATGGGCGGCATGTCGCCGGAAACGCCTACCCGCAGCTCGCCCCTGGAAATGACCCGGTCCATGACCGGTGACGTGGATGGCGTCGTCGTCTGGCCCATCTCGGCGCAACCCGCCAGCAGGCAGATCATCATCACGGCCAACAATTCTCTCAGGTGTTTCATGGCTATTTTATTCCCTTCGGGGTGCGTTATTTTTCAGGTGTGTAAGCTGAATCGTAATGTTTATTTCAGCCCGACGTCCTTGATGGCGCCCTTGCATCTCTTGCTCACCTTGGCCTCGTTCTTTTCCAGACACTGCAGCACCCGTCCCTCACCCGCCTTCACGCCGCTGCAGTTGGCGACGATATCCGCTTCGCACTCCTTCGCCACATAGGTCAGGGCCGCCACCGCCCGTTCGAGCCTTGCGGCGGCATCGTAAAGCGCATACTCGCACTTGCCGGAGAGTTTGTCCTCATACGCATAGAGACAGGCGAGGATCCGCCCCTCTCCGGGTTTCACATCCTTGCAGTAGGTGGCGATCTCGGTTTTGCAGCCGTTGGCGACGGTGTCGATGAGGGACTCCTGCGCGGACAGGTTGCCGGCAACTCCGATGGCCACCATTACCGCCCCGATGATACAAAAAGCACGTTTCATAATTCTCTCCTCCCATAGGGTTGATCTGGTTTTCGAATTCAGGGGATAAAACCCGCTTCCAGGACCGGCTGCGCCGGCGCGCCTTGCTCCGCGGTTTCCACCCAGCCGCCGCCCATGGCCTTGTAGATGTTGATCAGCGAGCGAAAGAGGTTGTTCTGCCCGCCGGTATAAGACAACTCGACATTAAACAGGCTGCGTTCGGCGTCGAGCACCTCGAGGAAGCTCGTGTAGCCCTCATCGTAGCGCATGCGCGCCAGCCGGGCATAGTTGTGCAGGGCTTTGAGCTGTCGATTCAGCGCTTCCAGGCGTTGACCGGACTTGGCGCGGTCGAGCAGGGCATCGTCGACTTCACGAAACGCGTTCTGGATGGCCTGCTGGTAGCTGTAGAGGGCCTGCTGCTGCGCCGCTTCGGCCGCCTTGACCTCGCCGCCGATGCGGCCGGCGGTGAAAAGCGGCACGCTCACCGGCACCCCGAAATTCCAGGCCCGGGAGGGCGCCGTGAACAAGCTGGACAACTCGGTGCTCGCCGTGCCGAAGGCGCCCGTCAGGGAGATCGTCGGAAAGTACAACGACTTGGCCGCGCCGATGCGGGCATTGGCGGCGATGAGTGTTTGCTCCGTACGGAGGATGTCGGGCCGTCGTTCGAGCAGTTCGGACGGCACCCCGGCCGGCACCATCGGCAGAACGAGTTCATCGAGAGTCAAGCCGCGCGGAATGGGGCCGGGATTGCGGCCGAGTAGGACGCTCAAGGCGTTTTCGGTCTGGCCGATGCCGCGCTCGATGTCCGGAATGCGCGCGAGCGCGTCCTCGTACTCGGACTCCGCCTGGCTCAAGTCCACCTCGGAGATGATCCCGTTTTGGAAGCGCAGCTGGAACAACTCCAGGGTGCCCTTGCGACTGTCCGCCGTGCGTTGGGTGATCTCCAGCTGCTTGTCCAGCGCCCGGATGTCCACGTAGGCGGCCGATACCGCACCGACCAGGGTCAGGACGACGGTGCGCCGGCCCTCCTCCGTGCCGAGCAGCTCGGCCCGCGCCGCCTCGGTCGCCCGGCGAAACTTGCCCCAGAAGTCGATCTCCCAGCCGGCGTTGAGGAACGCCTCGTACTGATTGTAGGGGTTGTCCTTGCCGTCGAAGCGACTAAAGCTCTTTTCACTCAGCCGCTGGCGAAACGCGTCGGCATTGCCGCCGGCGGATGGGAACTGATCCCCGCGGGTTGAAAAATACCGGCCGAAGAACTCCTCGATGCGGGCGGTCGCAATCAGGAGGTCCTTGTTCTGCTCCAGGGCCGTGCCGACCAGCCCGTTCAACACGGGGTCGTTGAATTGCTGCCACCAGGCCGTGTTGGCGAGATCCCGGACTTCTTTCTCCTCGATCCGCCAGGCGGCGGGGGTGTCGATGACCGGACGTTTGTAGTCCGGGCCGACCGTCATGCAGCCGGTCAGCAGCGCCAGGAAGACTCCGCACAGGATGCGCGCAGCAGATTTAGGCATGCTCCCCTCCCTTCCGGCTCATCTCTGGTGGATCCGGGGCCGGGGTGTGGGTTTTGGCCGAATCCCCCCGATGGCTGAGCTTTTCGACTACGTAGAAGCACATCGGTATCAGGAAAATGGCAATGAAGCTCGCCGTGAGCATGCCGCCGATGACCCCGGTGCCCATCACCTGGCGGGAGACGGCGCCGGAGCCGGAGGCGATGGCGAGCGGGACGCAGCCCAGGATGAAGGCAAAGCTCGTCATCAGAATCGGCCGCAGGCGCAGACGAGCGCCCTCCAAAGCCGCGTCCGCGAGGGACTTGCCTTTTTCAAACTCCACCTTGGCGAACTCGACGATGAGGATCGCGTTTTTGGCTGCCAGACCGATCAGCATGATCAACCCGATCTGCGCGTACAGGTTGAACTCCATGTGGCGCAGGAAAATCCCGGCAAAGGCGCCGAAGACCGCAATCGGGGTGCCCAAGAGCACGCTGAAGGGCAGCGACCAGCTCTCGTACTGGGCGGCCAGGATCAGGAAGACGAAGATCATGGAGAGCGCGAAAATCACCGACACCGGCACGCCCTCCAGGGCCTTTTTCTCCTGGAAGCTCATGCCGAGGTAGTCGTAGCCCATCTCCCGCGGCATGCCGGCGGCGAACACCTCCTCCAACGCCTGCATGGCCTGCGCGGAGCTGAAGCCCTGGGCCGAGACGACGTTGATCTGGGCCGAGCGGTAGAGGTTGTAGCGCATGGTGAACTCGGGCCCCGAGCGCGGCTCGATCGAGGTTATGGCGGAAAGCGGCACCGTGTCGCCGTCGGCGTTGCGAACGTAAAACTGGCCCAGCTGATCCGCCTGCGTGCGGTACTCCCCCTCGGCCTGCACGTACACCTGCCACTGGCGGCCGAAGCGGTTGAAGTAGTTGATGAAGTAGCCGCCCATGAAGGCCTGCAGGGTGCGATAGACCTGCCCTAAATCCACCCCCTGCTTGAGCACCTTGTCGCGGTCGACGTCCACGAAGACCTGCGGAACGGTGGGCAGAAAGGTCGTGGTCACCCGGGCCACCTCCGGCCGCTTCCTGGCCGCTTCCATGAATTTCTGGGTGTTCTCCCATAGAAAGGCGATGTCCTTGCCGGAGCGGTCCTGCAGGATGAAGGTCACGCCTCCGGAGGTGCCGATGCCCGGTATGGCCGGCGGCGAAAAGGCGAAGGCGACGCCCTGGGGGATACTGCCCATGCGCCGGTTGAGGCTCGCCATGATGGCCTCGTATTTTTCCTCGGGGCTCTTGCGCTCGTGCCACGGCTTGAGCGTGATGAAGAAAAAGCTGCTGAAGGTGTTCGTCACACCGGAGAGCAGACTGTAGCCCACCACGGTGGTGCAGTACTGCACTCCGGGGGTCTCCATGATGATCTTCTCAAGCTCGCGGGTGGCGGCGTCCGTGCGCTGCAAGGAAGCGGCATTCGGCAGCTGCAACCCGGCGTAGAGATAGCCCTGGTCCTCCTCCGGCAGGAACCCGCCGGGCACCATTCGTCCGATCATCCCGGTCGCGGCGGTCATCAGGACGAGCAGGAGCAGGCTGACGGCAACCTTGCGGATGAACCACCCGCAGGCCTTGACGTAGCCGTGGGTGGCCTTGCCGAACATGGTGTTGAACCCCCGGTAGAAAGCGCCCAGAGGGCCGCGGGTCTTTTTCTTGGGCTTCAGGATCAGGGACGACAGCGCCGGGCTCAAGGTCAGGGCGTTGAAGGCCGAGATGATGACCGATATGGCGATGGTGACCGCAAACTGCTGGTAGAGCTTGCCGGTGATGCCGGGGATGAAGACGGTCGGCAGGAACACCGCGGAGAGCACCAGCGCGATCGCCACCACCGGCCCGGAAACCTCCTCCATGGCCTTGACCGTCGCCTCCTTGGGCGAGAGCCCGTGCTCGATGTGGTGCTCCACCGCCTCCACCACCACGATGGCGTCGTCCACGACGAGGCCGATGGCGAGCACCAAGCCCATCAGTGCGATCGTGTTGATGGAAAATCCCAGCAGCGGGAACATGGCGAAGGTGCCGATCAGCGAAACGGGGACGGCCAAGGCCGGGATCAGGGTCGCGCGCCAGCCCTGCAGGAAGATGAACACCACGATGATCACCAGGATCAGCGCCTCATACAGAGTTTTCAGGATCTCCTTGATGCCCTCGCGCACGGATTGAGTCGTATCCAGCGGGATGTTGTATTCCAGGTCGGCGGGAAAATTCTTCTTGACCTCCTCCATGAGCCGGGTGACGCCGTCAACCGCCGCGATCGCATTCGAGCCCGGCAGCTGATACAGGGCGAGAACGGCGCCCGGCTTGCCGTTCAGCCGCCCCACCATCGCGTAGGTCTGGGAGCCCAGCTCGATGCGCGCCACATCCGCCAACCGGACCAGGGAGCCGTCCGGATTGGCGCGCAGGACGATTTGCGAGAATTCCTCGGGCGTCTCCAGGCGCCCCTGGGCACGGATGGCATAGGTGTACTCAATGCCCGGCGGCGCAGGTTCCGCCCCGACCTGTCCGGCCGGGTTGACCGTGTTCTGCTTTTTGATGGCGTCCACGATCTCCGGCACCGTGATGTTCAGCTTGGCCAATTGGTCCGGCTTGACCCAGAGGCGCATGGCGTACTGGCCGGCGCCGAACACCGTGACGCTGGCGATCCCGGGCACGCGCGTCAGCTGGTCGTTTAAGTTGATGTAGGCGTAATTGGCCAGAAAGGTCGCGTCATAGCTGCCCCCCGGCGAGGAGAGCGCCACCAGCATGAGCGGCGAGGACGTGGACTTTTTGACCGTGACCCCGTAGTCGCGCACCTCGGCCGGAAGCTTCGAGTCCGCCTGCGATTTTCGTATCTGCGTCAGCACCTGAGCGGTGTTGGGATCCGTCTTGACGTCGAAGTTCACATACAGCTTCAGCTCTCCGTTGTTGGCGTTGAGCGAGTACATGTAGTTCATGTTGTCCACCCCGCTCATCTCCTGCTCGATGGGGGTGGCCACCGACTGCTCGACGGTCTGCGCGTCGGCACCGACATAGGTCGTGTTGATGACGATTTCCGGCGGGACGATGTCGGGGTACTGCGCAATGGGCAGCCCCAGGATCGCCACGATGCCCACGATGACGAAAATGATGGAAATCACGATCGCCACGATCGGACGGTTGACGAAAAACCTTGCCATGAATCAGCCTTTCCGTTTTCCGAGTTAGCTTGACCTCAATCCGCAAGCAGCTTTATACGAGCACTCTGCTTTTCACCCCCTTTGGTAAAGGGGGTTGGGGGGATTTTGATAGCGCTTTTGCCTGAAACGCTTCCCGGATCTACGCCTCTGACTTCGGCGTGAACGGCTTGGGTGTCACCTTGACGCCGTTGCCCACTTTTTGGGTCCCCTCGGCCACCACCCGCTCGCCCGGCTTCAACCCTTCCCGGATGACCCACAGGTTCCCGACGCGCTCGCCGACCGTGACGCCACGGATGCGCACCGTGTTATCGGCTTCCACCACCGCCACCTGGTAGCTGCCCTGCAGTTCGCCCACCGCGCGCTGCGGCACCAGGATCGCGCCTTTCTCCGTCTTCATCAGGGCGCGCACCTTGGCGAACTGCCCCGGCCGCAGGAGGTTCCCGGGGTTGGGAAAAAGAATGGCCACCCGGATGGTGCCGGTCTGAGCCTCCACCTGGCGGTCGGCAAAGGAAAACGTCCCCTTCTCGGGCCAGGTGCTGCCGTCGGCCAGGATCAGGTCGAAAGCTGTCTTCTCGGCATCGGCCTTTGCTCCCTGCTGGGACCTTTCAACCGCCTTTAGGTACTCGCGCTCGCTGAGGGGCACGTAGGCCTTGATGGGGTTCACGGTGGACACCGTGGTCAGCACGCGGGCCTGGGGTGTGCCCACCAGGTCGCCCATCTGGGCTTTGGCCGCGCCGGCGATGCCGTCGATGGGGGAAGCGATCTTCGTGAAACCTAAATCGAGCTCAGCCTTGCGCACCTGCGCCTGGGCGGATAAAACTTGAGCTTCGGCGCTCTGCACGGAACCGATCGCGTTGTCCTTGTCCCGCTGGCTGACGGCGTTGGCCGCCGCCAGCGGCAGGATCCGCTTCAGGTTGGCCTGGGCGGTCTGCAGCACCGCCTGCTGCTTGGCCATGCCGGCCCTGGCGTCGTCCACTGCCGCCTGGAAAGGCCGCGGGTCGATCTCGAACAAAAGGGCGCCCTTCTTGACGAAGTCGCCCTCCTTGTAGTTCTGCTTGATCAGGTAGCCCTGGACCTGGGCCAAAATCGTGGCGTTCACTATCCCGTCCATGGAGGCGACCCACTCCTGGTACACCGGGACGTCTTTCTGCATGACGTCCGCCACTTGCACCTCCGGCGGCGGTGGCGGTGCGGCGGCCTTCTTCTCCTCCTGGCATCCCGCCGAACTGAATGCCGCCGCCAGAAACATCAGGATAACAAGGTGTTTGCCCTTCACGTTGCCCCCCTTTGCGATCAGACTTTCTGATTGAGATGGAAGATGAGTGCTCTTCATACAGCAACAGCTGTAGACTATCAATTCTTTATTGGGGGCGGTCTTTTTTCAGCGTGAAGAGGAAGCGGCCTCCGCATTGATGCCAGCCGTCGGACCATCTCCAGACCGATTGCCCCGTGCCGGAGCCGGAGTCGGCAAATTTGATAAAAACCTCCTCCGTGACGTAGCCCCCGGCATCGGCATAGGTTCCACGGACCTGAATGCGTCCCGGGCTATCGGTTTCAAAAACCCCCCGGTACGGTCGTCTGGCCACGTTTTCGATGATCGTCAACTCATCGCCTTTCTGGACGAAGGTCAGCCCATACCCACCCGGTTTTGCCTTTACTATGTTTTTGCATTCGGATGTCGACTCGGTGACGACGCCGCTCCACTTGCCGCTGTAGTCCTGAGCAGCGGCCGTGACCGAAAAGGCCAGGATGAGCCCACAGGCGATCGGCAAGCAAATGTCCTTCATGACACGACTCCCATTCTGCAAGTTATACGGCTTTCTCGGTCCTGGCCACCTCGGAAGCCGACGGAATGCGCCGAACCTTCCAGAAGAACGCAACACATGCCACAACGGCCGCTCCGATCCCGATGCTGGTCGCCAACGGCATGGGCAAATTGAAACCGATGGTCGAGTTGGCAATAAACGTCGTCACGACAGCGGTCATGAATATGGCCGGGATCGTTGCAATCCAGTGGAATTTTTGGATGTCCGCCAGGTAGACGGCGGCCGTCCAGAGAACGAAGACGGCGAGGGTCTGGTTGGCCCACCCGAAGTAGCGCCAGATCAGCCCGAAATCCGAAAAGGAGATCAGGACCCCCACCCCAAAGAGCGGGACTGCAATTCCAAGCCGTTTAAGGCTCTCCTTCTGGGAGATCTTGAACACGTCGGCCACAATGAGCCGGGCGCTGCGAAAGGCCGTGTCGCCCGAGGTGACCGGAAGCACGACCACCCCGATAATAGCGAGCACCCCCCCCACGCTGCCGAGGAGCGTGGTGGAGACCTTGTTGACTACCAGGCCGGGTCCGCCCTCCCCCAGCACGTCGTTTAAAAGCCCCGGGGTCGGGAAAAATGAAATGGCGAGGGTCGCCCAGATCAGGGCGATGATCCCCTCGGCGATCATGGCGCCGTAAAACACGGGAAGGCCTTGGCGCTCGTTGGGCAGGCAGCGGGCCATCATCGGCGATTGGGTCGCGTGGAACCCGCTGATCGCCCCGCAGGCGATGGTGATGAACATGAGCGGCCACATGGGGAGATCCTGCGGGTTCAGGTTCTGCATGGTTTTGATTGGGAAGAGCTCGTAGCCTTTGATCATGAGCATGCTGATCGTGCCGACCGCCATGAAAATGAGGACCGCCCCGAACAGCGGGTAGATGCGGCCGATGATCTTGTCTATGGGAAGGATGGTGGCCAAAAAATAGTAGGCGATAATAATCCCGGTCCAGATTTGCTTGTCGATGCCGGTCAGGCTTTCCAACAGTTCGGCCGGTCCAAGGAAAAAGACCACACCCACCAGGATCAGCAGGACGACCGAGAAACCACGCATGAACTGCTTGAAGCCGTTTCCCAGGTGCCGACCCACCACATCCGGCACACTCTGCCCGTCGTAGCGAACGGACAGCATGCCGGAAAAGTAGTCGTGGACAGCGCCGGCAAAGATGCAGCCGAAAACGATCCAGACCAGGGCCACCGGTCCGTAAAGGGCCCCCAAAATCGCGCCGTAGATCGGCCCGAGCCCCGCGATGTTGAGCAGTTGGATCAGGAAAATCTTCCAGGGCGGCATCTGGACATAGTCGACCCCGTCTTCCAGGGTTTCAGCCGGTGTTTTTCGGGCCGGGTCCGCCCCGAACAGCCGGTCGACGAGGTTGCCGTAAATGAAGTAGCCGAGGATAAGCAATCCCACGGAAGCGAAAAACATGAGCATGGGTCATACCTCGCTGGTTGTGCCGATTCACCTGTCCGGCCGGGATCAGTGCGTATCACCTGTCAGCGACAGCGTCACATGCACGGCGTCGCCGCCATGCTCGGTTTTGGTGGGCAGCCCGCTGCGGGAAAAAACCGTGAGCATGCCCCTGTTTTCCGGAAGGACCTCCGCCACAAAGCGGGACAGGCCTTTTTCGCGGGCGATGGAAGCCAGGTGCTGCAGCAGGATCCGGGCCATCCCCTGACGATGGTAGTCTTCCTCGATCGTGAAAGCCACCTCCGCGCTGCGCCACTTGCCGCTCTCTTCGATGACCACGTAGCGGCCTGCCCCGATGATGGTCTCATGCGCTCCTTCTCCGGTCGTGACCACCAAAGCGACCGCGTCTTCGAAATCAATCTCGGTAGCGGACTTGAGCTCTTCCTCGGTCAGCATTTTCTTGTGATGGAAGAAGCGCGTGTAGATCGACTCCGGATCGAGGTTCTTGAAGGCCTCGGCCAACCGTTTCTTGTCGTCCGGCCGGATGGACCTGATTTTCACCCTCATTCCGTTCTTGAGCGTCACGATCTCGTCGTAGTTCGCTGCGTCGATCATGCTGCACCCTTATGCCGGTTCGATCCGAAATCCTGATCGCATGCGCAAAATTCACCGGATCCCTACTCGACCTTCTTCCATGTCTTGTCGGGATCGAACGACGCCATCGCCTTGGCGGCCTTCGCGGTGTCCTTGCCGAGGTCCTTCTGGTAAACGACCCCATCGTGGTTCACCATGAAGGTCATGACACCGGAACTCCCGTACGCCGCCGGGTAGGCCACCACGGCAAAGCCTCCGATCATCTTGTTTTTCACCGTGTAATCGAAGGCCCCGCCGGAGGCATGCTTCCCCTGTTTCTTCAGCATCCTGAAATAGTAGCCGTGAAAGGGGATGGGGCCCTGCTGCGGGCCGCTTCGGGTATAGCCTTCGGCGCGTGCATCCGCCACGAGCTCGCCCAGGGGGCTCGGCTCCTCGCCGGGGTCCGTCTTCCAGTAAAGGCCGTTCTTCTGGCCGGGGTCGCTCCCGAATTTCTCCGCGTACTGGCGGATCCCGTCGTTGTCGCGGTCGTGCATCGCGTATTCGCGCTGCCCATCGACCACGGCCAGAAGGGTCTGGATCGTGCTCAACTCGTTTTCTCCCACCCTGCGGTTCAGGATCTCCTCCTTCCCCGCCTTTGTATCGAAAAACCACTGGTCTGCCCTTTTCACCAACGGGATCGGAAAGGGCCAGTCCTTCTCCCCGACCATGAGGACCATCCTGGACTCCTCCGGCGCAATGCGGTTCTTCCGGTCGTAATCGCCGACAAACTTCTCCCGCTGGTTCTTGTCCTTGACAGGGTCTCCCGAAGATATCAGCTCTTTTGCCGTCGGTCCGAAGATCGACAGCAGCTCCCTCTCATCATTCGATCGCATGGCTGCCGCAAAGGCCTTTACCGCCTCTTCGGGAGTCGCGAACCCCTTCTGTTTGACCACTGCATGGGCGGCGCTTCCAAAAAAGACCGAGATCGCGACGACAACCGCCGCCGCGAAAAACAGCATTGCGTAACGCCCAGAGGGCGCCGTGTTAGTTGTTTCTGGAAGCATCGGTGTCTTCTCCCTTGAACCTGCCTGCATGGACGATCGGTATGTTTTCATGGCTACCTCCTGCCTCCACCACCGCCGCCTCGGCCGCCGCCCCTCGAGCCTGCACCGCTGAAGCCGCCGCCGCTCCGGCTGCCGGATGACATGCTCTGACGGCTGGAGCTGCCGCGGTTGCTGAAATCACGCGTTTCGCTGCCGCTGCGGTCCATGCCTGAAAGCGCGCTGCCTCCCTGCCTGGAGGAATCCCGCCCCCCGGCCTCTCGGGTGGTTGGCCTGCCCTCCATGCCGCCGGGCCGGCCGGCATCCTGGCGGCCCTTGAACTGGTCGGCGCCCCCGCGAGCCATATCCTGCCGGCCCGCTTCGGTACGACCACGGGCATTTTCCCTGGACCGGACGGCTTCATTCGTCGATGCCCGGTTGTACTTCTGGCCCGTTGCCTGGTCCCGGTATGAGACCCCTTTGCGATGTTCCGGGTTGTGCTGCCAGTTCCCCCGGCCGCCCTGATATTGCTTTGCATAGTTGCCGCGGTTGATGTTGTTGTTGATATTGGTATTTCGATTGACATCAACATCTACATCGCCGCCGTGCCAGTTGCAGCCGCCCCACGCATACCCCCAGGCGGCTCCTACCGCCATCCCGACTCCAAAGGAGAGCAGGGCCGTCCCGGCCACATATCCCGGCGGATAGTAGGGGGCGGGCGGATACGCCGGGTACGGCCATGCACCGTAGACGACCGTCGGGTTATAGGTCGGCACATAGACGACCTGCGGGCTGGCGGACTGTATGACGATCGTCTCCTGCTCGATGATCACCTTCTGCTCTTCCGTGGTCTTCAGGGTGCCCGCGTCCGCGGCCCTCTTCCGCAGCGTCTGGACAGAGGCCATGACCTCCTTTTGCTGGGCGAGGAATGCGTCGCCCAGCTTCTGCGTCCAATCCAGCTTTTCGCTCATCATGGCCAGCACCTGGGGAAAGTTGACGAGGGACTTGACGCTGGGGTCCCACGGCTGTTTCTCAAGCGCCGCCGTCAGGGCGTCTCCCTTGAGGGTCGTATTTTGCTTGGCCCAGCGGTCCGCCTGCACGACCTCGAGGGGATAGGTCGAGGCCATCAAGATCTGTGCCAGCAGCGAATCGGGGTAGAGAGCGACCGGCGCCAGGATCTGTTCCAGCTCCTCCGGTTTGAAGACGGGTTGGTCCGCCTGCTGCCCGAAGATCCCCGGCGGGGCCGCCACCATGACCACGAGGGCCAAAACCAGCGCCCGCGAGGTTTTTTCGATTATCCCTCTTGTTCTCATATCATCTCCTTTACATCCAGTCGGCGCACGCCCACCGGCGTGGCGCACCCCTGGAGCAGGATGACTGCCGCCAGGAGGAGAACCCAACCCAACCGCCATGAATAACGCACGATCTCGCCCTTATTTTTCGAGCCTGGTGATTTTCGTACCCTGCAGGCCGAGCCCGGCCATCAGCCCCTTCTGGTCAAAGAAAAACGCATAGATGTCGGATTGAAGGGTGGTGCTCGTCATGGCTGCCGCCGCACCGACGTCGACGACGACGATGCTCGGACCGACGCCGATTTCCCAGCCGTCGCTCTTGTCGATCCACTTCAAGGCGGAGTCGGTCATGAAGAAAAGGGCGTAGCCGAATTTCTGAAGGCCGGCCTGCAGTCCATAAGAGGCCGCCACCGTGTTATAGTAGGCGACCGTCTTTCCATCTCTGATCAGCGCGCCCTCGCCATATTGCCCGCCGACGATGAACCCCCCTTTGACAATGCCCGGAAAGACGAGGATGCCGATCGCCTTTTCACCCAGCGTTTTGGCAGCAGGGGATTTTGCATAGAGGTCCTGCAGGGCTTTTTGGGCATTACGGTCGATTTCTGCGGCGGATGCCGCCGTGGCGTGATTCGGGCCGGCGAGCGCACCAAAAACAGTGAATGCAAACACCAGGAGAATGCGCATCAAACGAAAGTGTCTCATCTTTCTGTCCTCCCTTTCCGGCAGCTACTTGTTCACTTTCACGAGCGGGATGTTGGCCGCGAGTTCGTAGAACAACGCGGCCTGGATCTTGTTCTCGATCTGGTAGTAGCGGACGACCTTCACCTCGGGCAACGTTTTGCGGAACTTCGGGAGATAGGCTTTGCGAAGCTTCGGCCCCAGAGCCTCTATGGTCATATACTCGTCCAGCAGCTTCTTCGCGGTGTTGTCGGTCATGGTTTCATAGGCGTCCGCATACTCCTTGATCAATTTCAAAGCCCGTGTCCGGAGCAGGAACAGTTCATCCTGATACTGTTTGTAGACCGGCCAGAATGCCTTGGCTTCGGCTTCGGTAAGCTGCATATTCTCAGCGACCAAGAGCTTCTTGTCGGCGCGGATCTTCTCAATGACGATCTGCATGTTGTTCGACGGATTTTCCTGGGAGGCCGCGTGCATGGCTCCCAGCGACATGATTAAGCCCAATACCGTGATCATGATT
>JALOPD010000055.1 GCA_025454075.1 Desulfobacterales bacterium
GAAGTAAATCCAAATGAATCCTCCTCCTATTTTATACTGGGGATGGTTCTGAGATCAGCAAGGCGTTTTGAGGAAGCAATCCTGAATCTTGAAACAGCCGTCCGACTCGCCCCTAACAGGCCAATAAATTACTTGAATAACCTCGCAGCGGCTTACCTCGGCAATAAACAATATGAAAAAGCGATCTCTTTGTGGACCGAGAGTCTCGAACGCAATCCCGATTATCTTTTCGCTTATATCGGTCTTACAGCTGCCTATGAGTTTACCGGCAATCATGAGAAGGCCCTTTGGGCGGCAGAGAATGTGATGCGAGTTAACCCAAAATTCTCCCTGTCCATTGAAGAAAAAACATACCCAGTAAAGGATGATGCCTCCAGGAAACGTTATTATGACGCACTTCGAAATGCAGGGCTGAAGTGAATCAGTGTATACAGAGCTAATCTGCTATGATCTTGAATTGTTGGATAGTTGGCAGATCATCGACATATTGCCGAAGCAGCATATCTGTGATAACGTATCAGTCGCTCGGTTAAATTTAGTTTGATTTTTTGCCCTGCACCAAGGTATATATCATTTCAAGTCAGTTTTCTTTCCACATTTCACCGGAGCTGAAGCGGAAACTGGCTTCGTTGCGCTGTGTAGATCCCATTTCGTCAGTTTAATTTCTTTCAGATTTGCTTCTATCCTATCCTGGGTTTGCCAAACATTCTTTCGCGATGACTTGATAAATGACACTGGGATAATTTTTAAAGCCAGACAATCGCCTCCCTCAAAACCTGAGGTGACACGAAATAAGGCTATCATGGCTATAAATTATCTAACGCTTGAAAAAGCGGAAGCATTCAAGGGTTTTTCCAAGAAGCAGCTTGTAAAATTGGGAAATCTCTGCGCGGAGGTTGTTTTCAGTGAAAATGAACAGCTCTTTTCTGCAGGAGACCCAGCCACCCATTTATGGATGGTTACCGAAGGTAGAGTAGATTTGCGATTTGAAATTCCAGGAAAAGGAGTCGCAACTACCGAGCAGACAGTTTCTTCGGTAGAGGTTACTTCTCCGAAACTGATGGCAGAAACAATTGGATGGTCATGCTTTGTTCCGCCCAATCAGATGCGGCTTTCTGCCTACTGTGCTGCTCCTACTTGCCGGATAATCCGCGTCCCAAAAGATAAGCTGTTAGAAATTTTTGAGGATGACCCATTAATGGGTTATCGATTTATGTCTTACATGGTAACGGTCGTCGGCTACCGTTTCCATCAATTCCAAGAACTATTCGCGACAATGCTTTTTATTCATTCCGGGCTCAAAACGAATTTTTGATTTTATAATCAATTTTGGCATTTTCCCCATTCCCCTGGGACTGAAGCGGGAGCTCTTTCATTAGAATCGACGATACCTTTCTATCGGCAACAATTTTACCGCGATCAAAATTGATTGGTACTTTCTAACCACATTTTAATCTCTATGGGTCGAATTCCCCGGAGCTTGCTGCGATAAAATAGACCCAAACCTTCAGTTCAAATACCCCGCTGCTTGCGGCGGGGATGGTTTAATTTGAAATATCACAATAAAATCGACTTTCAAAAAAGCTGTGTTTGTGACAGCCTGTACGTAATAAAATATTGCTGAAAAAGCTGACAGACACTTTCCATATCCCCAAGTTCAGGTTTTCCCATTTGCCTGGTACATACTCCCGCTGCCGCTTCCCAATTGTAGCCGAAGATTTGAGCTCGGTTCCGGGCGACCGTATTTTCCCCGCATCTTTAAGCTTCCGCTTCAGCAAGGCGCAGGTCGAATCGCACCAGACTTGCAACCTCCTTTCATCGGAATTTCCGTCGGCCCAAAACAGGAGTGCGTATTCCGGTGGAAGCCGGCCGCTGATTCCGATCGAAGCCCGAACGGTTGTCGGCGCTCCTGAAAAACGCCATTGCCCCGTGACCATCGGCGGCCACGGGGCAATGGGTTGGGTCCGGAAAAGTCCCGGGAGCGGCGTCACCCTTCCGGCGACGAGGGCGGAGGCGGATCGCCGCCCGGCTCCGCCGCCGGCGCTTCCGTCGTCTTGGCCGCCTCTTTGTCTTTCGCCTTCTTCCGGGGCTTGCCCTGCATGCTGATGGTCAGGCGCTCGCCCACGGGCTTGCGGTACTGGGTCTTCTGGAAAAGGCTCTTGGCCGGACAGATGTCCACGCAGACGCCGCAGTAGACGCAGGCGAAGGGGTCGTAAATCCACTTGTAGGTCTGCTTGTCCACCTCGATGCACTGGGAGGGACACTTGACCGCACAGGTGCCGCAGAAAATGCAGCGGTCGATGTCGTTGACGAGCTCACCGCGCACCTTGTCGAAGGGTTCCCGCACTTCGTAGGGGTAGCGCCGGGTGGATTTCTTGACCACCAGGTTGCGCATGATGTTGGATGTCATTTTGAACATGGGCGCATGCCTCCTCCATCAGCGCTCGGTGCAGCTGATGCACGGGTCGATGGACAGCGTCACCACCGGCACATCGGAAAGATACATGCCGGGCAGCATGACCAAGAGCGGCGGGATGTTGGCGAAGGTGGGGGTGCGGATGCGCACGCGGTCGAGGTTTTTTTCCCCCTTGCCCTTTAAATAATACAACAGCTCGCCGCGGGGCTGCTCCACGCGGTTGACGGTTTCGCCCTGGGGGTTGCCCTTGCTCTTGACCTTGGCCCGGACCTCGCCGTCGGGAAGCCGGTTGATGGCCCGCCGGATCAAGTCGACGCTGGCCAGGGTCTCGCGGAAGCGGACCTTGCTGCGGGCGTAGCAGTCCCCGTCGGTCTCCACCACCGGCTCGAAATGCAGCTCCCCGTAGGCGGCGTAGTTCGTTTGCCGGGTGTCCTGCGCCACGCCGCTGGCGCGCAGGACCGGGCCCACGGCGCCGAGTTCGTAGGCCTTCTCCGAGGTGAGGACCCCCTTGCCCACGGTGCGCTTCTTGACCGTGTAGTCCTCCAGCATCGTCGCTTCGAGGCGCTGGACCTCCTCCTCCACCCAGTCGAGCTGGGTGAGCAGCCAGCGGAGCTGCTCGGCATCCGGGTTGCGGCGCACGCCGCCGACCACGTTGACCGACACGATCACCCGGTTGCCGGTGGTGGCCTCGCTGATGTCCATGATCCGCTCCCGGACGCGCCAGAACTGCATGAACAGGCTCTCGAAGCCGAAGCTGTCGGCGAAAAGCCCGAGCCACAGCAGGTGGCTCTGGATCCGGTGCAGTTCGGACCACATCACCCTCAGGAACCTGGCCCGCGGCGGCACCTCGACGCCCATCAGCTCCTCGACGCCCTGGCAGTAGCAGAGGGCGTGGATGACCGAGCAGATGCCGCACACCCGCTCGACGACCTGGATCATCTGATGGAAATCGCGGACATCGGCCAGGCGCTCCAGGCCGCGGTGCACGTAGCCCAGGGCGGGGATAACCTCGGTGATGCGTTCGTCCTCCACCGTCAGTTTCAAATGGATGGGCTCGGGCAGCACGGGGTGCTGCGGCCCGAAGGGGATCACGGTTTTGCGCATCGGATTTTCTCCACGTCAATATGGCCTTGTCGAAACCGGTTAAGACCAACAGTGCCGTTCTGTGTGTTGCGAGAATCCCCCCTGCCCCCTTTGCCAAAGGGGGAGGCAGAGGCCTTACCCCCTCTTCCCCTTTGGGGAAAAAAGGAGATTTTGAACTTGACGTTTCTGAGACCCGCTGGCCGCGTCATGAGTCCCTCGTCTCCTTGGCAGCCACCTCCGGCAGCGCTGCATCCGGTTTGTTCGGCGCCGGCGCAGTTGTATCTGTGGTCTGCCCTTCTTGAACTGCGGACGGCGCAGCCGGCCGCAGGCTGAATCGACAATAGGGCGTCTTGAGGGCCTCCTCTTCCATGTACAAGGTGCCCTTGTAGTCCACGATCAAGCCGTCGAACGTGAGGCCGAAGTGGTCCTGGATCTCGTTTTCCACCAGCAGCGCGGCGAAATAGACCGGGGATATGCTCGGCACCGGGGATGCCTTGGCCGCGGCCAGCCGCAGGTGCTTGAGCTCCAGGCCCTTGTCGAAGTGGTAAAGGAGGTCCACGGAGGTGGCGTCGATCTCCGTGCAGGAAAGCGTGACCAGCCGCCAACCCTGCACCTTGAGCCGTGCGGCCTCCCCCAGCAGAGCGTCGGGGCCGACCGGGATGATCTCTTCACGCATGGCTTATGCCTCTTTCCGCTCGTTGAGCCCTAACAGTTTTTGCAGACCCAGGACCGCGCCGTCGATGATCGCCTCCGGCTTGGGCGGGCAGCCCGGCACGTACACGTCCACCGGGATCACCTTGTCGATGCCGCCGACCACGTTGTAAGCCTCCCGGAAGACGCCCCCCGACAGCCCGCAGGCGCCTATGGCCACCACGATTTTCGGGTTCGGCATCTGGGCGTACAGATTGGCCAGCACCTTCTTGTTGCGGTGGTTGACCGTGCCGCTCGTCAGCAGGATGTCGGCGTGGAACGGGTTCCCCACATGGATGATGCCGAAGCGCTCCACGTCGTAGACGGGCGTCAGGCAGGCCAGGATTTCGATGTCGCACCCGTTGCAGCTGCCGCAGTCGAAATGCAGCAGCCAGGGGGACTTGGACCGCAGCCGATTGATGAACCGCTTCACCGCTTGCATACGTCGTCACCCTCGCTGCAACCAGATGAGGTTTACCAGAGAAAGCGTCAGGCCCACGCCCCAGACGTAGCTCAGCATCCAGCGCCAGGTCATGCGGGAGGTGGTGTTGTCCACCAGCACTTCCAGGAAGTAGGTCGCCACGAGCAGTACCGCCATCCCGACCCAGCTGGTGGCCCAGAACAGGGTGCACAGCCCGAGCAGCAGCACCACTTCGAACCAGTGGCCGATTTCGGTCAGCGCCAGGAACGGCCCGGAGTAATCCGTGAGCAGGCCCTTGACCAGCTCCTGGTGAGCGTGGTGGCAGGTGGACAGGTCGAAGGGCGACTTGCGCAGCTTGATGGTCAGGGCATAGCCGAGCACGATGAAGAGAAAGGGCAGTTTGAGCAGCAGCGGGTGCTGCCAGGCATAGATGTCCGACAGCTTGAAGCTGCCGGTTTCAAGGTAGAACCCCACCACCACCAGCACCAGCAGCGGCTCGTAGGAGAGGATCTGCAGCAGCTCCCGGTGGGCGCCGATCTGGCTGTAGGGCGAGGTGGAGGAGAGCGCCCCCACCACCAGGAAGACCGCCCCCACGGCCTGGACGAAGAAGATCAGCAGGAGGTCCGACTGCAGGAAGAACAGCACCAGGGCGATGGACGCGGCGGCAATGTAGCAGTAGGCGCAGAAGGCCTGCCAGACGTTGACCACGAGCGGCTCCTTGAAGAGCAGCTTGACCACGTCGTAAAACGGCTGCAGCACGGGCGGCCCGATGCGCGACTGCATTCTGGCGGTCAGGATGCGGTCCATGCCGCTCACCAGCCCGCCGATGATGGGGCCGGCCGCCAGTCCGCAGGCGATCAGGATGGCGGTCCTCGTCACAGTGCACCTCCTAAAATCAGGGTCAGCAGGATCCCCCCTCCCAGGTTGACCCAATCGGTCAGCCGGGCCTCCCCGAAGATGGTGTCCAGATAGTAGTTCTTGGCCTCCGCCTTGAACGAAAGGTTCATCGGCCCGCGGCACATGGAGGGCTCGCCCGTCTGGATGCCGCTCAGGTAAGGCGAGACGATCTTGGAATGGAAGGCCCGCTTAAGGGCGATGACGGCCGCCGCCAGCCCCAGCAGGGCCACCGCGGAGAGCGGCAGGACGGCGAACGTCCCGTAGGCGTTTTCCAGCCCCCCGCCCTTGAGCGCGTACGCCGGCAAATAGGGCGAGGTCATCATCGGGACGATCAGCCGCAAGTAAAGCCACGGCGCGAGCACGCTCATCACGCCCGCGCCGACGCACAACGGCCCCAGCGCCAGCCAGGTCAACACCGGCTGGTGCTCGGGCCGAAACCGCCCGGCGAAGGGGTCGCTCATCAGCGTCCCGGCCCACCGCGCCCAGTAGATGACCGTCAGTGCGCTGCCGAGGGCGACCATCACGATGACGTAGATGTTGTTGGCGGCCGCCTCCATGGCCATCCACTTGCTCAGCAGCACGCCGAAGGGCGGCATGATCATCATGACGACGCCCGCGACCGTGATCAGCGCCGTCAGCGGCATCACCGCGTAGAGTCCGCGCATGTCCTCGATGTCACGGCTGGCGATGTGCTGTTCGATCGCGCCCACGCTGAGAAAGAGCATGGCCTTGACCACGGCGTGGAAGGCCAGCAGGAGCAGGGCGGCGGTCATGGCCGCGGCGCTGTTCAGGCCGGTGCAGGCGAAGATCAGCCCCAGGTTGCTGATGGTGGAATAGGCCAGCACCTTTTTGCCGTTGCTCTGGCCCACGGCCAGCGCCGCCCCCGCCAGGAAGCTGAAAGCGCCGAACACGGCGATGCTGTCGCTGAGCAGGGTGCCGTTGAAACCGGGCGCCAGGCGCAGCGCCAGGTAGACGCCGACCTTGACCATGGTGCTCGAGTGCAGCAGGGCCGAGACCGGGGTGGGCGCCACCATGGCCCCCAGCAGCCAGCTCTGGAACGGAAACTGGGCCGACTTGACGAAGGCCGCCAGGCACAGGAGCGCCAGGCCCAGCAGATAGATGTCGGAGCCCGTCAGCCAGGGGGCCACCAGGATCTTCTGCAGATCGAGGGTGCCGGTCGACCGGAAGGCGGCGATCATCCCCAGGGCGAAGGCCGACCCGCCGACGCTGTTCATCCACAGCGCCCGCAAGGCGTTCTGGGTCGCGATGGAGGTGCGGTCGTGGCCGATCAGCAGGAAGGAGCAAAGGGTGGTGACCTCGAAGAAAAAGTAGATGAAGGTCAAGTCGTTGAAAAGCACCAGCCCGTTCATCCCCCCCAGGAACAGCAGCATCACGAAAAAGAAGCGCGGCTGGCGCGACTTAACGATATGGTAGTGATGCTCGTGGTTCTCCATGTAGGGGATGGCCTGATAGCAGATGATGGAGCCCACGATGGAGATGATCAGCACCATCATGAGCGCGAGATGGTCGCAGAACACCCGTTCGACGGGCAGCGGCCCCTTCAGCATGAAAACTTCCAGATAGCCCGTCAGCAGGAGCTGCAGGACCGCTAGGGCGGCGATCACGAGGTGTTTGTGCTTGATGCCGTAATAGAGGATGATCAGGAGCAGGACGACATCCGCCGCCTGAATGAGCGTGTGCAGATTCAACCCGAGGAAGGAGGCGGCCGGCAGTCGAAACGGCACCAGCGGAATCAGCCAGAGGGCGCTCGCGATGAGGACGGCGCCCGTGGCCAATACGATGACCGACCGGACGGTTCGACCGGCTCCCAGGACGGCGCACAGGATGGCGCCGCCGAAGGGGGCCAGAACCAGAACGGCGATAAGCCCTGCTCGGATGTCCATGGCGCAAGACCCTTTCCAGTTCGAATAAGCCCGAAGGACGTTTTGCGAGCTCTGCCGGTTGAACCCCGATGCTGACGGCTGCAACGAGTTCGCGCCCGCTTTTATTAATCGTCTCGAAATAGTACCGTCATGCCGGACTTGATCCGGCATCCAGAACGAGTTGAATCCACTGGATTCCGGCTAAAAGCATGCCGGAATGACAACGTAAAGACAATTAATGAGACCGTTAATAACCGGCGGCGCCGGGCACGGGTAAGGATGAAGCATCAGACGGAGACAGATGATCGTGCATGATCTTGAGCAAGAGCCATGCCACAAAGTGATGCCGGATTTAAAACCAGCGGCGCGAAATCATTGGATATACCGGGCGGGTCGAGAGGATTTGACTTGGGCCTCCGGCGTCTGTGTCAGTATTTTTTCCAGGATGCAAAATTCACCAACACCGATCCGGCGGCTGGCTGAACGCTTCCATCCGGGCTGAGCGTCAGTAGTTGAAGAGCTCCAGAAGTTCGACCGCCTCCTTCTGGCGCGTCCGGCTGAGCGGGAAGCGCGGCTCCGGCGGCTCCTCGTCCAGGTCTTTTTGCAGCTCCGCGTTGACCCGGTTGGCGATGGGCAGGTGGTAGAAGGAGAGCTTCAGGGCCCCCGAGGCGCCGTAGTGCTTCATTTTGATCCGGGTGTCGCCGGTTTTCCACGAATAGGTGGTCAGGCCGCCCTTGGACTCCATGCTGATCTTGGGCACGCCGAGGGTCTGCTGGATCCGGCTCTTGATGGCGCCGTAAGTGTCGATCGCCTCGAGAGCGGCATACGCCGCAAAGAATTTTTCGTCGTAAAAGCCATAGACCAGATCGGACAGCTGGGTGCCGAATACCGTGTAGGCCTGCTTCGGGTTGACATAATAGGCGATCTTGCCGCTGCCGCCCACGTTCGCATACCCCGGGAACTCCGAAAGCGGCGCCCCCCACGGCTTGTTCAGGAACTCTTTGTCGAAATCGGCCGCCGGCAGAGCGCCGCAGCACAGCGCGGAAAGCGTCAAGGCCAGGATGACATGTGCCGCGGTTTTCATACGCAGTCCTCCTTCCAGAGCAACGGCTCAGGTCTCAAGGGTTCGCCGGAGTGCCGAGGCAATATCCCTCCGGCAATCGATGTGGCCGGTTCCGGCATCCCACGCACCGGCGCAGCGGGGTGCCGCAACCGACTGCCGGACGGAAAGCGTCAGTACCCCCGCCGGATGTCGACGGCGTGCAGCGGGGGCCGGCCCGCGCGCACGCGCCGGTAGTTTTCGACGATCTGCGGGGCCACGGCCTTGGGATACGTCAGGCTGGCGACGTGCGGGGTGACGGTCACCCGCGGGTGGCCCCAGAACGGGTGCGTCTCGGGCAGGGGCTCCTTCCGAAATACGTCCAGGCAGGCGCCGGAGAGGTGACCGCTTTCGATGGCCTCCAGAAGGTCCTCCTCGACCAGGTGCTCCCCGCGCGCGGCATTGACGAGGTAGGCTCCCTTGGGGAGCGCGGCGAGCGTGCGGCGGTTCAAAATCCCCCGCGTCGCCGGCGTCAGCGGCAGCAGGCAGACCAGGATGTCCGCCTGGGCAAGAAACAGGTCCAGGTCGGAATCCCCGGCAAAGCTGCGGGCCCCCTCCACCTGTTTGGCGGTGCGGCTCCAGCCGGCGACCGCAAACCCCGCCGCCCGGAGTTTGAGCGCTGCATCCGCACCGAGATGCCCCAGCCCCATGACCCCCACCCGGACGTCCTGGGGCCGCTTGGGGATGCGCGCCGTCCATTTCTTTTGCGCCTGGTCCTGGCGGTAGAGATCGAACTGGCGGGTGTGGCTGAGCACCGCCGCCAGGACGTACTCGCTCATGGCCGCGATCATCCCCGGGTCGACCAGGCGCGTCACGGGCACCCCGGGCGGCAGGTCCGGGTCCCGCAGAATGTGGTCCACGCCGAACCCCAGCGAGCCGATGCATTTTAGGTTTGGATACTTCTTCAGCTCGCCCGGCGGGTGCTGCCAGCACAGCGCGAAAACCACATCCTCGGCCCGGCCCACCTCGGGCCACACCCGCAGGTCGATGCCGGCGTCCTGGCTGCGGATGTGCTTGATCCACGAGTCCCCCTTCAACTCGGGGGCCAGGAAAAGCATGGTCATCGGAAGGCCCTTCATTTGAGGTTTTCTCGATCCCCGTCTCCGGTGGGAGGACCGAGAAAAACGTTTAGCATGAAAGGTCCGGGAAGGTAAAGCCGCGGACAAAGGGAAGAATGCGCTTCCTACGCACCCACGGTGTCCCCGTGCTTCCAGTCCACCAGGTGATGCAGCAACCCCGCCTGTTTCATTTCATCCCGCATGTGCCGGGGCGGGAAATGCACGGGCTCGTCGCCGAGCT
Source organism: Desulfobacterales bacterium (assembly GCA_025454075.1). The sequence goes on from JALOPD010000055.1 coordinate 9,789, forward strand.
GGAAGGTGCCCCAGTGCATGATCATCAAGCGGCGCGCCTTGAGCGCCTGGAAGGCCTGCACCGTCTCGGCGGGGTTGAGGTGGCTTTGGGCCATGAACCAGCGGGGTTCGTAGGCCCCGACGTTGAAGACCGCGATGTCGATGTCGAACTCCTCGCCGATCTGGTCGAAGCCGTCGAAATAGCCCGTGTCGCCGGAGATGTACACGGTCGGCCCGGAAGCGGAGCGGACCAGGTAGGAGCCCCACAGCCCGGTGTTGGGCCCGATCACGGGGTTGCGCATGGTCCAGTGGTTGCAGGGCAGGAAGACGATTTCGCGGTCCCCGTCGCGGTAGCTGTCGTACCAGTCCAGGACGGTCCGGTTGCGCAGCCCCACCGCATCCAGGATGTCGGAGTACCCCGGCGGGCAGATGACGTGCGTGCCGACCGGCAGCTGCGCCAGGGAGTCGGTGTCGAGATGGTCATAGTGGCCGTGGGTGATGAGCACGTGGTCCGGCGCGGGCATCGCGGAGGGCTCGAAGTCGAGGGGGGTGAAGTCGCGCATGAACCAGAAAGGGCTCGCGAACACGGGGTCGAGCAGCATCCGGCAGCCGGCATCCTGCAGCATCAGGCTGGCGTGTTTGAGATAGGTGATGGACAGGCCGTCCGCGCCGCGGATCGGGTCCCAGTCGACGGACAGCGGCCGCACCGGCTGGCCGGCCAGCTCCTCCGCGAATTCGTTCCGGTGGAACAGCTTCCAGGAGAGCACCTTGAGCAGCCGCCCCGAGCGGTCCAGCCCCAGCGGGTTGAGAAAACGGCTCTCGCCGTGGTGTTCCTTGCGGCGGGCGATCTCGCGCAGGCGCCTGCCGTTGAGCGGCTGGTAGTGCAGCGGCAGCGGCGCCGGGTCCTGGTTCAGGGAGGCCCGCGCCCAGGACGGCAAGATGCTCGCCGCCAGGGATGCCTTCAGCAGGTTGAAAGACATATTAAGAAATCGGCGCCGGTTCATGGCGACACCTTCGATCGATGATCGTTCTGTTCAATCCACGTCAGCGTGTGGGAGCACTGTTGGAACAGAAGGATAATCATCCTGTGCCGGCTGCCAAGTATGAATTCGCCGCACGGCCGTAAGGCGGTGCGGCGAATTCATCACCATTCGGAGGTAAGCTTGCGGGAGAGCTTGCTCCAGTTCGCGCCCAGCTTCGACACCGCATCGATGCCGATGTCGAGGTGGGTGTCCATGTAATTGGTGTACACCTCCTCCGACACTTTTTTGTCCTTGATGCCCCGCCGCTGAAGCGGCATGTCCGAGACGAGCATGATGGAGCCGATGGGGACCTCGTAGCGGTAGGCCACGGTGAAGAGCGTGGCCAGCTCCATTTCGATCGCAAGGATGCGCCGGCGGCGCAGGTATTCCACGAACTCATCGTCGAACTCCCACAGCCGGCGGTCGGTGGTGTAGACGATGCCGCAGTGCGGCGTGAAGCCCAGCTTGCGCACCGCGCCGATGCAGTAGAGGTTGACCGCGGAGGCCGGGATAGCCGGAAACTCCGGAGGCATGTAGTGGCGGCTGGTGCCCTCGCCGCGGATGGCCGCCGACGGCACCAGGAAATCCCCCCGGTCCAGGATGTCGTCGATGCCCCCGCACATGCCCAGCATGATCACGGACTTCAGGTTGTCGAGGTAGGCCAGGCAGTTGATCACCAGCGCCGCCTGCGGCGAGCCGATGCCGAAGTCGATCATGGTGCAGTTGAGCTCCTTGGCGTTGACGATCCGGAAGTTGCCCTCGGAAAACCGGCCCTTGGTCTTCTCCTGGAACCTCTGGATGTAGCGCCTGAAGTTGGTGATCAGGATGTGGTCGCAAAACTCCTCGAGCGCGCAGTTGGTGTAGCGCTCCAGGGTCTGCCGGATGTATTCGTGCTCCTTCAGGGACATGCGCGGCCTCACAATCCGAGGGTTGGTGAACAACCACTAGTATGGGTATTTGCGCGCGAGCCGATCCAGCTCGGCCAGGTATTGCTTCTGATAGACGAGCCCGGTTTGGCTGCGCACATCCTTCACGGTGGCGACGATGAGCGGGCGCAGGTCGATCCCGTCGGGGTTCATCTGCCGGTCGATGGCCCGGTCGACGACCAGAATGCAGTAATACGTGGTCAGCAGCCGGGTCCGGGAATCGCGGCGCAGCAGGTAGCTGCGGCCGCCGAAGGTCTCGAGCAGGTAGCTCGCATAGGCATACATCGTCGGCAGGGACGGCCGGCCCTTCAGTTGGTCCGAGGACCCCGTGTACCAGAGAAAGAACACCCGCATGGCGGGTTCGATGACGTCGTGTTCGTTTTTCAGGATGTCGGCCGTGGCCAGGACGCGCTTTTTGCCGATCACCCGGTAAAAGTACGAGACGTTCTTCAGCATCTCGTAGAGGGACTCGGTTTCGCCCGCGACCCGGGGCGGCTGGGCCGACAGCGCTTCCAAAGCCTGCAGATACTGCTGGTAACAGCCGCCTTCGAGCGCATGGGCCTGCACGTAGTCCCGGCTGTCCAGGTAGCTGAAAAACGCCTTGACCCGCCGCTCGATCTCCTCGGCGGTCAGCGGCTTCTCCTGCGCCGGCGCCTCGACGGCGGGCGGGCCGAAGACCTCCGCCACCTTTTCCTCGGAGGGCTTTTCGCCGCGCGCGGCCTCGAGCTCCTGCTCCAGCTCCGTCAATTTGCGCGTCAGGACCTCCGCCTGCTGCTTCCACTCCCGGCTCTCCTGTTTCCTGGCGGTGTCGACCCGGCTCTCATGCCAGTCCTTCAGCAGAATCCAGAGGAAAATGCCGATGACGACCAGCACCAGAATCACCATGACAGGCAGGTAATTGCGTTCCTTTTTCATGGATCGCCTCCTCCGTATCGGATTTCGTGCTTCGAATAGTCCATCCTCGGCCGGTGCATGGAGCGTGCACGGGCCTTGATGCGTGAGGCCTGCCGAGGGGAGCGGGTCTCACGGCGGCCCCTCCTCCGGCAGCGCTTCCTCCGGGGGCTCCACGTGCACCACGACGTTCACGAGCTCCTCGATGTCCCGGGTGAGCCGGGCCTCCACGTCTCTGGCGATGTCGTGGCCCTGGCGGACCGTGAGCCCGCCGTCGACAATGACGTGCAGGTCGGCCTGGATGCTGTTGCCGATGTAGCGCGTGCGGATGTCGTGGACCTGCAGCACGTCCCGGTTGGCGCAGGCGATGTCCCGGATCCGGCGGCGGACCTCGGCGGGGGCCCCCACGTCGATGAGCTCCTTCAGGCTCGGCCAGGTGATCTTGAACGCCGCGTGCAGGATGAACATCGAAACCACAACGGCGCCCAGATGGTCGAGAAAGGTCCACGAGGGCAGCAGGATGGCCCCGGTCACGGCAAGGACCACCGGCACGGAGCTGAACGCGTCCGAACGGTAGTGCCAGGCCATGGCGATCACCGCGACGCTCTTGATCCGGCGGCCGACCGCGAGCGTCCAGCGGTAGAGGATCTCCTTGCCGATGATCGACGCCAGGGCCGCGACGGCCGCGATCCAGCCCGGCGGGGTCGCATGGCGTTCGTGCAGGGTGGCGATCGACTCCCATCCGATCCCGGCCGCGGCCCCCACGAGCGACACGCCGATGACCGTCACCATCAGGGTTTCCATGCGCCCGTGGCCGAACGGGTGGCTGTCGTCCGGCGGGCGCGACCAGAACCGCGACCCGGCGTAGACCAGAAGGACGGTGAACACATCGAGCAGGGCTTCGATGCCGTCGGCAATCACCGCCCGGCTGTCGCCGTAGACGCCCGCCGCCAGCTTGAAGGCCGCCAGGGCGACATTGACCGACACCCCGATCCAGGTGACCTTCCGGATGAGCGGCTCCGACGGATGCGGGGTTTGGGGCGAAGCGACATCGTTGATCAGCCGCCGGTCGGTCATCGGGTCCCTTGAAGGTCGAGGTGTTTTTGATTTTCACTATAACCGACGTTTATCCCGGCTTCAATGCTTTTCAGACCTGCCGTGGCCGGCGGCGGCGCAGGCCGGGGCGGCTTGACACTGCATGGCATCTATTGTAGCACCGGACTCGGGCGGCAGAGGCGTGCGGGGCCCGCGGCGCCTCCCGTCGCGGGTGGTCCGAACCCCGAACCTTGATGAACTCGTAAAATGTCGCTTATTTCATTTTTCTGTCATTCCGGCGGAAGCCGGAACTCCGTCTTTGCAGGTTGTTCTGGACCCCGGCGTTCGCCGGGGTGACGGCTTTGGGGACTTTTTACGAAGCCGTCACCCTTGAGCCCTTGTATTTTTTGGACCTGAACCCCGAGAGGCGGCGGCGACCACCGGAAGCGGCCGCCTGCGGTACGCTGAATTCGTTTCGCCGCGTGGAATGCCGGCAGCGGAGGTCGTGTGGAAAGGAAGAAACGACCGGGAATGCGCATTTCCCTGATCGTCGCCATGGCTGAAAACCGTGTCATCGGCCGGGACGGGTCGATCCCCTGGAAAATCCCGGGGGAGCAGAAGATGTTCCGGCGCATCACGCTCGGCCACAGCCTGATCATGGGGCGCAAAACCCACGAGGACATCGGCCGGCCGCTGCCCGACCGGATCAACATCGTCGTCAGCCGGCGCGCGGGCTATCGGCCGGCGGGCTGCCTGAAGGCGGACAGTTTGGAGAGCGCTTTGGCGCTCTGCCCGCCGGAGGAAACCGAGGCCTTCGTCATCGGCGGCGGGGAGCTGTTCCGGGAATCCATTTCCATCGCCGATCGCATCTATCTCACGGTGGTGCCCCTGACGGTGCCGGGGGACACCTTTTTCCCGGTGATCCCGGACGCGTTCGCGGTCACTGCGCGCGAACACGTAGCGGGCCCCCATTCCTACGTGCTGAACATCTACGACCGCATTCGCACGTGATCCGTAAAAAAGGAACCTGGCACATGCCGGAAGACAAAACCTATCACCTGAGCCCGTCCGACTTCCGTCGCCTGGGGCATGCCGCGATCGACTGGGTCGCCGATTACTACGAACGCGTTGAGTCGCTGCCCGTGCTCTCCCGCGTCAAACCGGGCGACATCCGGGCGGCGCTGCCGGCCCACCCGCCCGAACGGGGCGAGCGATTCGAAGACGTCCTGAAGGACCTCGACACGGTGATCCTGCCCGGCATCACCCACTGGCAGTCCCCCCATTTCTTCGCGTACTTTCCGGCGAACGCATCCGGCCCGTCGATCCTGGGGGACCTGGTCTCCTCCGGGCTGGGTGTGCAGGGCATGCTCTGGGCCACGAGCCCGGCCTGCACGGAGCTGGAGACCCACGTGCTCGACTGGATGGCCGAGATCCTGGACCTGCCGCAGGGCTTCCGCTCGACGGGCAGCGGCGGCGGCACCATCCAGGACTCGGCCTCGGGCGCCGCCCTGTGCGCCCTCCTGGCCGCCCGGGAACGCGCGACCGGGCTCGCCAGCAACGAGCGCGGCTGCGACGGCCGGCTCACCGCCTACGCGTCGTCCCAGGCCCATTCGTCCATTGAAAAGGCCGCCAAGATCGCCGGCATCGGCCGGGCGAACCTGCGCCTGATCGACGTGGACAAGGCCCTGGCCCTGCGGCCGGATCGGCTCGCCCAGCGGATCGCAGAGGACCGCGCGGCCGGGCGCCTCCCCTTTTTCGCGGCCGCCACCATCGGCACCACCTCCTCCAACGCCGTCGACCCGATTCCCGACATCGGCCGGATCTGCCGCGAGCACGGCCTGTGGCTGCACGTGGACGGGGCCATGGCCGGCACCGCCGCCGTGTGCCCCGAGTTCCGCCGCCTCCTGGCCGGCCTGGAGCTCGCCGACAGCTACTGCTTCAACCCGCACAAGTGGATGTTCACCAATTTCGACTGCGACTGCTTTTACGTGGCCGATCGCGCCGCGCTGATCCAGGCCCTGAGCATCCTGCCCGAGTACCTGCGCAACCAGGCCACCGAGAGCGGGGCCGTGATCGACTACCGCGACTGGCAGATTCCGCTGGGCCGGCGGTTCCGGGCGCTCAAGCTGTGGTTCGTCATCCGGCACTACGGCGTCGAAGGCCTGCGGCACCACGTGCGCCGGCACGTGGCGCTGGCGCAGGAGTTCGCCGGCTGGGTGCAGGCCGACCCCCGCTTCGAACTGGCCGTGACGCCGCCCCTGAACCTCGTATGCTTCCGCCACCGGGCGGGCGACGACGTGAACCAGGCCCTGATGGACCGGCTGAACCAAAGCGGCGATCTCTACCTGACCCACACGCGGCTGCAGGACCGCCTGACGCTGCGGCTGTGCGTCGGCCAGACCCACACCGAGCGGCGCCACGTGGAGCGCGCCTGGCGGCGCATCCGCGAGGAGGCCGCACAGCTGGAGCAGGGATAGCTCCGCGAGAAAGGAAGGCCCCCATGGTTGAATCCGATGTCGCCTACGGCTGGGACCCGGACATGGCGATGCCCCTGCAGGAGAAGCTGAAGGAGGACCTGAAGCTGGCGCTGCGCAGCCGGCACGACGTGCTCAAGAGCGCCATCCGCCAGGTTATGTCCGAGTTCTTCAAGCTCACGGTGCCGGTCGTGCTGGAGGGGGGGAAAAAGTCCACGCGGCCCAAGCGGCCCGAGGAGATCACCAACGACGACATCATCGGGATCATCCAGGGCCTGATCAAATCCGAACACATCGTGCTCGAGGCCAAGAAGGAAGCCACGTCGGAGTACCTCCAGGTCCTCGAGGCCTACCTGCCCCGGCAGGTGTCGCGGGAGGAAATCGTCGCCTGGACCAGGGCCAACATCGACTTCGGCCGGTTCAAGAACAAGATGCAGGCCATGGGGGTGATCATGAAGCATTTCGGCAAGACCGCCGACGGCAAGCTCGTCAACCAGATTCTCAAGGACTGGGCCTGAGAGGATGGGGACCTACTGAAGCAAAAAGGACTCCGCGTTGAACAACGGTAGTATATTCTGCGAGGGACTTCTGGACAACCGGCAGCGAAACGGCTAAGATGACGCTCGTTCTACCCAAAAGGAGAGGAAGAAGGAACGCACGATGATTTACATCGGGAAATTTCTGCACACCACCAATCAACAGGAAAAGAACGAATCCAGGCGGCGCCATGGGGAGTTCAATCTCCTGGTCTCGGCGGAGGACAAGAAGGCCGCTGTCGAAAAATTCAGGGACCGCATCGCCGAGGCCCAAAAATCAACGGACCTCTTTGAAGGCGATTCCCAGATCTACCTGGTGCACATCCTGGAGATGCAGCGCCTCCCGAAGGACCGCGCCCAACTCTTCAATTTCCAGTCCGTCGTCGGCGACCCCGACATGCCCACCATCAGCTGCCAGGCCCCCTCCGCGGACAACGACGGGTGCCGAATAGTGGACTGGCAGAAAAACCGGCCGGGTGTCGATGGACAGGCCGCCATTCCGTTCATGACTTTTTCGGCAGGTAGTTCCCGTTGAGCGTCAGGCAGGCA
>JALOPD010000243.1 GCA_025454075.1 Desulfobacterales bacterium
GCCGGAGTTCGTCTTTGAGCAGAAACTCCGGATCCTGAAAAGCCAGACGGTAGCTCGGCGACTGGCAGTGCGCGGCATCGACCGGCTTGCCGGCAATTCGGGCATCCTCCTGGGCGGAGCGGAAGATCCGTGTACGCGGAAGTCGAACCGTCATTCATACCTTCCTTTCTCCTGCGGCGCCGTCGTCGCTTCAACCTGGGCAGAGCCTGTGCGCTGAGAGCTACAGGATAAGGATGAGTCGGCTGATATCCAAGGCCGGTCCTTTTGGAGGTGTTGAGCCTGACAGCGGGTTCCACCGGTCCGGCCTTCGATTCCAAATTCCCGTAATTCTCTGACCGGCTGGAACCCGCAGACGGTGATGATGCCCATATGGGACCTCTTCTCCAAAAGAAAACTTCCCATGATGCCGTTTTTCCTGACGGTGCACTCGTCCATTTTTTTTTGTCGAGAGAGCCCGTCGCGGAAGATGCACGCGCATCTGAGAAGTTGTTATGCATATATACAACTTATATGCCAGAGTCCACCAATTATGCTTTCCGTTGTGCTTACGGCAGGTTGGCATGACGGTCTCAGGCAGGGAGCATCATCGCGAACCGAATTTCGTCAATTTTGTGGACAAAAATCGTCACCTGGCGAATATCGTCGTTGAACCCATGCGCGCGGAATGGTATCGGTGATGTCCGGCAGGCGCCCGGTGGACAGCGGAGCCGGTGACAGCCCGACGCCGGAAACCTGGAGATAGGAAGCCTATGAACTTTGAATTCGCCACTGCCACCCGCATCGTGTTCGGGTGTGGGGTCGCGGACCGGATCGGCGCCGAAGCTGCGGCGCTGGGCCGGCATGCGTTCATGCTGACAGGCTCCCGGCCGGAGCGCGCGGCGGCGCTGCTGCGCCAACTCGAAAATCATCACCTTCAGCACACATCGTACCGGGTCGCCCAGGAACCTTCCACCGAACTGGTTCTCGCGGCGGCGCGTCTGGCCTCCGCCCGGAGCTGCGACCTGGTGGTCGGCATAGGGGGCGGGAGCGTCATCGACGCCGGCAAGGTGGTCGCGGCGCTGCTCACCAACGGCGGCGATCCGATGGACTATCTGGAGGTGATCGGCGCCGGCCGTCCCTTGAGCCGCATGTCGGCGCCCTTCATCGCCGTACCGACCACGGCCGGCACTGGGGCCGAGGTCACCCGCAACGCCGTTCTCGACTCCAGCGCCCACCGCCTCAAGGTGAGCATGCGCAGCCCGTTCATGCTGCCGCGCTTGGCGCTGGTCGATCCGGAGCTGACCGTTTCGATGCCCCCGCCCCTGACCGCCGCCACCGGCCTCGACGCGCTCACCCAGCTGCTGGAGGCGTTCGTCAGCCGCGACGCCAACCCTTTGACGGACGCGATCTGCCGCGAGGGCTTGTCGTGCGCCGCCCGGTCGCTCTGGCGAGCATACACCGACGGCAAGGACCGCACCGCACGTGAGGAGATGTGCGTCGCGAGCCTTTTCGGAGGCCTGGCGCTGGCCAACGCCAGGCTCGGCGCCGTCCACGGAATCGCCGGGCCCTTCGGCGGCCGGTTCAAGGCCCCTCACGGCGCGGTGTGCGGCCGACTGCTGCCGTTCGTAACGGCAGCCAACATCGCGGCGCTTCGGGAACGGGCCCCCGGCTCTGTTGCCCTGGCCCGCCTGCAGGCCGCCGCCCGCATCCTGACCGGCAGCCCCGGCGCCGGCGCCGATGATGGTGCCGCCTGGCTGCAGAGCCTCAGCGGCCGGCTCGCGGTCCCTCCCTTGTCGGCCTACGGATTTTCGCCCGAACAGGCGGGGGATCTCGCCGGCAACGCCTTGCGCTCCAGCAGCATGCGCGGCAATCCGATCGACCTGACCGCGGCCGATCTGGTTTCAATACTCACTCACGCCATGTGATCGGACTGAGGTGCCTGCCCGGGCCGGCGGCGTCCGCGCCTGACCCGGCTGACGGCCTGACCGCGAATGCCTTTATTCGGCCGCAGGGAAGACTTATAGTTGGTTTTATATCGAGGCGGACATGCGTAAACGGACGATACCTTTCATAGTTGCGATGGCATGGATGCTGCTGGGCGCCGACGGTGCCATGGCGGGGACTCCCCTGGTGCGGCTGGTAAAAAGAATTCAGCCCGCCGTGGCCACGGTGATCACCTATGATCTGGAACGCAACATATCCAATATCGGGACCGGGTTCTTCATCAACCCGCAGGGCGATCTGGTCACCAACTTCCATGTGCTGGCGGGGACCTACCAGGCCGATGTCAGGACCGCGGAGGGGAAATCCTATCGGGTCAAGGCCGTGCTCGCCGAAAACAAGGCGGCCGACCTGTTGAAGCTTCAAGTGGACATCCCGCCCGCGGACCTGGCCTGGATTCCGCTGGGAGCCCGGCCGCCCGAAATCGGCGAGCGCGTGGTGGTCGTGGGCAGCCCGATGGGACTCGAGCAGACCGTGAGCGAGGGCATCGTATCCTCGGTCCGCGAGGTGCCGCCGGTCGGCACCGTCTTTCAGATTTCCGCTCCCATATCGAGCGGATCCAGCGGCAGCCCGGTCGTCAACAGCAAGGGCGAGGTGATCGGAATCGCCACCTTCCAGTTTCTCCAGGGCCAAAACCTCAATTTTGCCGTGGCGGCCCGCCAGCTCATGGGGATGCGCAAATTCGGCAGCCCGAAGTCGGTTTCCGAATGGACCTTCGATCATTTGGGCAACAAGCCGCGGGTGGTGCAGGCGCTGTGTGAAAAAGGCTTCAGCTTTTCGGTCAACGGCGAGGACCAGCAAGCCTTCCAGTTTTTCAAGAAAGCCACGGAAGACGACCCGACCGACTCGGCCGCCTGGAGCGGCCTGGGGTCCTGTTACGCGGGGATGAATCACGCTGAGGAGGCCGTTGGCGCCTTTCGCCAGGCCATCGCTGCCGACCCTCGGGATGAAACCGCCCACTTCCATCTCGCGAACTATTACGGTCGGTTGGGCCGGTTCGACGAGGCGATTGGCGCCTATCGACAGGCCATCGCCCTCAACCCGGACTTCGAGGCGGCGCATTTCAACCTGGGAGTGGTGTATGCGCGCACCGGACGGTACGAGGAAGGCCGCCAGGCCTTCGAAACCGTCATCCGGCTCGATCCCGATGCGGTGCCCGCCCATTTCAACGCCGGCATCGCCAGCAGCCAGATGGGGAACTTCGAGGAGGCGATCAAGGCCCAGAACAACGTCATTCGCCTGAAGCCGGATTTCGCGCCGGCGCACCATGCCATCGGCGAAGCCCTGTCCAAGCTCGGCCGCGAAAAGGAGGAAATGGCCGCCTACAAGGAAGCGGTCCGGGTGGACCCGGATTTCGCGCCGGCACACTACGCTATCGGGGCGGCCATGCTGAAAAAGGGCGACCGCAGCGGTGCCTTGGAAGAGTTCAAGATCCTTAAAAAGCTGGATTCGGGCCTGGCCGACACGCTGTTCCACCGGATCTATCCCAACGATGAACCCGTTCAACAGCCTAAAAGAACTTCCAAACAGCCGCGGCCATAACTGCTTCGGCTGCAGCCCCATGAACCCGTCCGGTCTGCGCATGCAGTTCTTCACGGACGGCACGACGGTGTACTCGCAGCTGAAGGTGCCGGAGCACCTGTGCGGGTGGAGCCGCATCGTTCACGGCGGCGTGCTCACCACCATTCTGGACGAGATCATGAGCTGGTCCGCCATCCACCGGCTGAAACGCATCGCCCTCACGCGCAGCATGTCGGTGGAGTTCGTCAAGCCGGTCCAGGTCGGAAGTGCGCTGCGCGCCGAAGGCCGGGTTCGTGCCGCAACCGGTAAGAACGATGCCGTCACCGAAGGGGTGATCTACGATCCGAGCGGCGACGCCTGTGCCCGCGCAACCGCCAACTTCAAAATCTTCTCCCCGGCCGTGGCCCGCCGGCTGGGAATCGCCGACGAGGAATCCATCCGCTGGTTCGAGCGGATCTTTGAATCCAGCGGGTAGCGATCGGGAAAGAGATAGAGAGAGTCAGGAGTCCCTCTCGGCCACCCGCCGCTTCCGGCGGAGCATCAACCGTCCGTGCCGCCACACTGCAAGCAGGAGCTTTTTGTGGAACCGAATACACCCTCCCGTGAACAGCTCGTTGAAGAACTCCACGACCTGAGATCGCGCGTTCGGCACCTCGAACGAATCAAACCAGGACCGGGAACGCATGGAGGAACGGCTGAGAATCAGCGAGGAGCGCTTCAATGCCCTCGTTCAGGCTTTCCCCCTGGCCATCATCTCCATGGACTCCGAAGGCGCCGTGACGCTCTGGAATCCGGCCGCGGAAACCATCTTCGGGTGGAGCGAGCCGGAAGTGCTGGGCAAGCCCCTGCCCTATGTCGCGGAAACGATGCGGGCCGAGCACGTGGCGCTGCGCAGACGGGTATTGTCGGGAGAAGTCTTTTCCGGTCTCGAAGTCCGCAGGCAGAACAAGGGGGGATTGCCCATTGACCTTCGCGTCTCGGCGGTTCCTCTGCGGGACTCCAAGGGCGACGTTTGCGGCATCATGAGCCTAAAAGAGGACATAACCACGCGCAAGCGGGCCGAGGACGCGCTGCTCAAAAGCGAAGCCTTGTTCAACAAATCGCAGGCGCTCGGCCGCATCGGCAGCTGGGAACTCGACCTGGCCGCCAACCGGCTGACCTGGTCGGATGAAGTCTACCGGATATTCGGATTGCGTTCCGAGGCGTTTGTCCCTTCCTGCAACGCCTTCCTCGATACGGTGCATCCGGACGACCGCGAAACGGTCAACGCGGTGTTCTCGGCATCGGTTCGCGAAGGCCGCGGCAGCTATGAGGTCGAACACCGCATCGTCCGCCAGGAAAACGGCGAGGTTCGTTTCGTTCTGGAGAAGTGTGAGCATGTCAAGGACGATGCGGGCGCGATCCTCCGCTCCATCGGCATGGTGCAGGATGTCACGGACCATCGGCGCTCGGAAGCCGCGCTGCGGGCGAGCGAGGAGCGCTTGACCCAGGCGTTGAGGGCCGCCGACGCGGAGCATGGGAATGGAATATTCGCACCAACAAAGCCGTCTGGTCCGCCGAGAACTATCTCGTTCTTGGTCTTGAACCGGGCAGCGTGGAGGCGCGGTACGAACTCTGGCTCGACGCGGTGCATCCCGAAGACCGGGCGGCGGCGGATCGGCTGGTGACCGCGGCCGTCAAGAACAGAACCGACCTCGACATTTCCTTCCGGGTCGTGTGGCCCGACGGCAGTATCCATTGGATCAACGATCGGGGCAAGCTGGTCTACGACGAATCCGGGGACCCCCTCGGAATGTACGGGACTGTTCTGGTCCGAGGTCGTGCTCAAGAGCACCTTGATCGGAGGGCGGCGCCGGGTGCTCGCGGTGGTTCGCGACATGGACGAGCGCAAGCGGATCCAGGAGGCCCTCCGTCAGAAGGAAGAGTACTACCGGAGCCTTTTCGACGACGCGATGGACATCGTCACCATCATGCGGCCCGACGGGACCATTCTCTTCGAAAGCCCGTCCGTGGAGAGGATTGTCGGGTACAAACCCGAGGAGCTTGTCGGCCTGAACGCCTTCGCCCTCATCGATCCGGAGGACGCGAAGTCGCTCGGGCTCACGATCGTCCGGCCGCTGGCGAAGCAACTCGGCGGAACGGTCGACGTTCAGCGCGCCTCCGAGGCGCGGTTTCACGTCACGTTCGCCAACAAGCCCTGAAATGCGTGAAATGCGTCGTGTGGCCCGGCGAGAACCGGCCCATCCGAACGGACGGCCGCTTCTCAGTTTTTTTCCTTCCACCGGCCGGCGCGCGCAGGCAGCGAGGACTGCCGCTCCAGTTTCAGGGTCTGCTCCTTGAAGTGCAGGTTGCCGCCGGCGATGGCGGCGGGAGGCGCCCACCGGTAATCCGGCCCCAGGTCGATCTTAACCTGAGAAAACACCCCGGCATCGTCGATCCACCCGGTCGTCGACAGCTT
>JALOPD010000244.1 GCA_025454075.1 Desulfobacterales bacterium
GGGCTGAGCCTGATCGCGCGCATGCCCCGGCCCGGTGTTGACATCGCGAGCCGTGCGGAGGTGCTCGGCATCGAACCGGGCTTTCGGCTGCTCGTGGCGGATGAAAGCGGCGACGTTTCCACCATCACCTGCGACCGCCTCCTGCTGGCTACCGGCGCCCGGGAACGATTCGTGCCTTTCAACGGCTGGACGCTGCCCGGGGTCATGGCCACCGGCGCGGCCCAGATTCTTCTCAAGCAGTCCGGCGTTCTCCCGGCAAGGGAGACCCTGGTCGCCGGCGCAGGGCTCTTTCTCTCCGCCGTCGCCCGCGACATCCAGAAAAGCGGCGGCCGGGTGACGGCTGTCCTGGATGAGATGCGATTTTCCCGGCGGTTTCCGTCGTCCGGGCTTCTGGCCGGGCATTTCGTCAAGTTCGCGCAGGGCGGCGCCATGCTCGCACGTCTGCGGCTGGCCGGGGCCGCCGTGCGCGGCGGCGTCCGCATCATAGAAGCGCGGGGAGGCGGTGGCCCGCTCGATGTGACGGCGGCCGGCATCGATAATGCGGGGACGGTGATTCCCGGAAGCGAGACGGCTTACAGTGCTGGCTGCCTGGCCATCGGGTTCGGCTTCAGCGCCAACGTCGAGCTCGCCCAGCTTGCCGGCTGTGCCCTGGCATTCAATTCGGGCCTGGGCGGCTGGGTCGTCAAGGTGAACGAAGACCTCGAAACCAGCGTTGCAGGGATTCATGCCGCCGGCGAGATCACGGCGATCGGCGGGGCCGCCAAGTCCCTGACCGAAGGCCGTCTGGCCGGCCTCTCGATCCTGGGGTGCATGGGACGGCTGAAATCGAATCACCGGCGGGCGGAAATCGTCGCGCTCAAGAAGACGCGGCGGCGGCAGATGGCCTTCGCGCGGTATTTCAATGCCCAGTATGATTTTTCGCCTGGATACCTGGCCGCATGGATCAGCGGACTGGCCGATGACGTGCCCGTCTGCCGCTGCGAGGAAGTGGCTCTGGGGGACATCCGCCGGGCGGTCGCCGAGGGTTTCGACACGCCGGCAGCCGTCAAGAAGGCCACCCGCTGCGGAATGGGAATCTGCCAGGGCAGCACCTGCAAGGGCATTCTGCTGGACGTGTTGGCGGCATTGACCGGAAAACCGGCGGCGCATATCCCGCTTCCATCCGTACGCGTCCCGGTCAAGCCGGTTTCCCTCGGCGCGCTGGCAAGGCCGGAGATTTGAAACTTTCCGGCAAGTCGTTTTTAAAATCCCCCCGCCCCCTTTTTCAAAGGGGGAAAATGGCGGAATCCGGAAATGAAGGTTTTTCGAGGTCCTCACCCGTGGAGTCTTTAGCCTTGCAGCCCGCCCGCCGCAGCCGGCCGGTGGCCGGCGGACTCCTGGTGCTCGCCTCGGCGCTGCTCTTTTCCGTGGTCGGGGCGCTCGTGAAGTCCGCGTCGGCCGATCTGCCCAGCGAGGTCGTCGTCTTTTTCCGCAATGCAGTGGCCATGGCGTTCCTGCTGCCATGGCTGCTGGTGCGCCACCGGAACCTGAGTCTGAAGACCAGCTGCCCTCATCTTCATCTGCTGCGGGCCGCCGCCGGCCTGGGCGCCATGTATTGCTTTTTCATCGCGTTGAAGCTGCTGCGGCTCGCCGATGCGATGCTGCTCTGCTACACGCTGCCGATCTTCATCCCCGTCATCGAATGGTTCTGGCTGAAGGAGCCGGTCAGCCGCCAGACCAGGATCGCCGTGACCGTCGGGTTCATCGGCATCGCGCTGGTGCTCAAGCCGGGTTCCGGACTTTTCCAGGCGGCCGGGCTGGTGGGGTTAGCGAGCGGCCTGCTGGCGGCGCTGGCCATCGTGGGCATCCGCCGCATGACCGCCACCGAACCGGTCGTGCGCGTGGTTTTCTACTTCACGGTGTTCGGGACACTTGTCTCCGCCGTCCCGCTCGCATGGGCCTGGCAAAACCCGCAAGGCCGTATGCTGGGGGTGCTGTGCGTGATGGGCGTGCTGGCCATCATGGCCCAGATGTGCCTCACCAAGGGCTACAGCCTGGCGCCGGCCGGTCAGGTAGGGCCCTTCAACTACGGCAATGTGGTCTTTGCCGCCGCCATCGGATGGGTCTTCTGGGGCGAGACGCTGGACGGGCTGACGCTGGTCGGGGCCGTCCTGACCTGCGTGTCGGGAATTATCGCCACCTACCGCAGCGAGAAACACATCACGTCTTGATGAAGGTTCCGTCGCGGTATTCCTCAAAAGCGGTTTTCAGCTCTGCCTGCGTGTTCATCACGATGGGCCCGCGCCACGCAACCGGTTCGCCGATGGGTTTTCCCGAAATCAGCAGGAACCGCACGGGCTCATCCCGGGTCGTCACCACCACCCGATCGCCATCCGAGAACAGGATCAGGTGACCGCTCTCAAAATGTTTTTCCTGCCGGTCCTCAAATCGCCCGTTGCCCTCGAATACATAGGCAAAGGCCGTGTGCCCGCGCTTTATTGAATGAACGAACTGGGTGTCGGGAGGAATCGAGACATCCAGATACTGCGGGTCGATGACGATGTCCTGAACCGGGCCGCTCGCCCCCTCGACCTCGCCGCTGATGACCCGGACCTGGATTCCGTTCTTCAGCCCGATCACCGGAATCTGAGCCGCCTTTACATCCCGATAGCGCGGATCGATCATTTTCTGGCGGGCCGGCAGATTGGCCCACAGCTGGAAGCCGCCCATCCTGCCCTGGACATCGCCGCGGGGCATCTCCTGGTGGATGATGCCGCTGCCGGCCGTCATCCACTGCACGTCGCCGGGGTGAATCACTCCCTTGTTCCCCAGGCTGTCGCCGTGCTCGACGTCGCCGTGCAGCATGTAGGTGATGGTTTCGATGCCGCGGTGCGGGTGCCAGGGGAAGCCCTTGGCATACTGCTCGGGCTTATCCCCGCGGAAATCGTCCAGCATGAGAAACGGGTCGAACAGCGGAACTTCGTCGAAGCCGAAGGCCCGCCGCAGGTGAACCCCGGCGCCTTCGATCGTCGGTTGGCTTTTGAAGGTTTTCCGAATGGTCCGTGTTTGGGTCAATTGGTCTTCTCCCGATTTAATGTGCCAGAATGCGCACCTCGATGCTGACCAGGTCGAAGACCATTCAAATCGGGCGCGAGTTCTCGAACCCGGTCAGGGAAAACGACTTCGTATATGCAGGCGTTTTCAGCACCCGGTATGTGGCACCGGGCATGGATGTCGGACGGCAGGGTGTCGAGAAGCAGCACGTCTGCATTTTCTGCCAAGAGCGTTTTCAGCTTCTTGGCCGTGCTTTTTTAAAAGCAGGACTTTTTTCCATCCCTCACGATCCTTTTCAGACGCGCCGGTTCGCCTGGCGCTGGTGGATTTGGCGACGCTGGGGGTACTCTTTCCTGATACCACTTTTCGCCAACGCCTATCCATCAGAGAATTAAAGTTGTTTGCCGAACGGCCCTTGTCAACACCGTTGCAGCTCGGAGCCGGGCAGCCGGACACGATCTTCCGGTCCGGCTTGCAACCTTTTCCGATTGCCTGTAAAGGCTCTAGCGGGCCTGCTTGCTGCGGCGCCCGAGGCGAAAGGGGCCTCATGCGGCCGAGAAATCCGATAATCGAGCAAACCTGCCAGCGGTACCGCGCTGAAATCGCCGACATCGATCTCAGAGAGATCGAAGCACGGCTCGGGATCTGTTTTCGGGAAGACGGCGCCGTGATTCCGCTGCTGGGGACGGATTACCTGGTTTCCCGCGAAGCGCTTACCGACCCCGCTGGACAGCCCGCGCCGGCGGCGGTATGCGTGATTCTCTGCAGGCACCTGCTGCTATGTCCCGCCTCCGTGCCGCCGGACGTCGAGTGGGTTTCCTTCCGGGATTTCCGGGACGCCGCGCCGCTGATCGCAAGCTTTGCGAACACGGTGGAGGGCGCGATCGCCCGCGGGTTCGCCGGCCGGACAGCGGAACTGCGGCAGGCGGCGGAAGCGCTGGGCGGCCGTCCGCCGGCCGAGCCCTACCGCTACGACGTCAGCCTCGTCATTCCGGCCCTGCCGCGAGTGCCGCTGCTGCTGCTTTTCAACGACGCCGACGAAGGCTTTCCGGCGGCCTGCAGTGTGCTCTTCGAACGCCGTGCCGAGGGCTATCTCGACATGGAGTGCCTGGCGATGGTGGGGATGCTGCTGGCGGACCGTTTGAAGAAGCCTTCCCATTGACTGAACAGGGAGAAGGAGGGCGCCTCATGCTCACCCGAACAGAGATCGAGACCGCGTTGCGCCGGTGGCACCGGGCCTGGGCCGAGCATGACCTCGACGGCGTGATGGAGCTGTTCCACGAAGATGTCCACTTCGAGAACTGGACCGGCGGGATGGCGCACGGCCGGGACAACCTCCGCCGGGCCTGGGCCGACTGGTTCGCCCGCCACGGCGGTTTCCGCTTCATCGAGGAGGAGACCTTCATCGACGAACCCCAGCAGAAGGTTCTCTACCGCTGGCAGCTGGAATGGCCTTCCCTCGAAAAGGGCTGCGAGGGCAAGCCCGAAAAGCGGCGGGGGGTCGATGTAATGCATTTCAAGGACGGCAGGATCATCCGCAAGCTGACCTATTCGAAGACGACGCTCGAAATCGACGGGCACAGAGTCCGCCTGCTGCCGGGACCGACGAGGTGAGCGCCGGAGCCCTGCTCGGGCGGCATGGAATGTTGAATCGCCATGGCATTTGAGGACTGGAAAGCCACGGCGCGCAAACTGAAGCAGGAGGTGCATGCGGTCTATCTGGCCTCGCGGGACCCCAGAGTGCCCTGGTACGCCCGAGTGATCGCGGTCGCGGTCGTGGCCTATGCCTTCAGCCCCATCGACCTGATCCCGGACCCGATCCCGGTGCTGGGCTATCTGGACGACCTGATCCTGATTCCGCTGGGGATTGCGCTGGTCATAAAATTGATTCCGGCCGAGGTGCTGCAGGACTGCCGCGAAAAGGCCGTATCGGCCATGAAATCCGGCAAACCCAGGAATTGGGTCGCCGGGGGCATCATCATTCTGATTTGGATAGGTCTTTTCGCACTTGGTTTTTACTATTTGAGCGCGGTGGTGGCCGATCTGTCGGATTGAACTGCGCGTGACGGGCGACGGAAGGCGATGCAACACGTGTTCTTGGTCATGCTGGGCGGAGGCATCGGGGCGCTCAGCCGGTACGGAGCCTCTTTGCTGGCGGTGAAGCTCCTGGGGAGCCGCTTTCCCTGGGGTACGCTCGCCGTGAACCTCGTCGGATGCTTCTTCATAGGGGTCGCCGTCGCCCTGGCCGAGCGGGGCAGCAGTGTCATGAGCGCTTCGATGCGCCTGTTCTTCGTGACGGGCTACCTCGGGGGTCTGACGACCTTTTCGACCTATGCGCTGGAAACGACGAACGCGCTGGGCTCGCAAGACGGCATGTCTGCGGTGCTGAATGTGGCGGCCAACAATCTGCTGGGGGTGGGGCTGGTGCTCCTGGGCATGTGGGTGGTGAAGTTCAGGTAGAGGAGGCGGCCATGCTGCAGTACAAGGTGATCGAGATCTTTACGAGCGAAACGGCCAGATGGAAGGGGCGGCCGCTCAACGAGGCGGTGGTGCAGTACGTACACGGCCTCAAGATCGCCGCCCGATGCCTGGTCACCCGGGCGATCGGCGGCTGTTACGAAAGCGGCGAGCTTGCGACCGGCAGACTCGAAGTCCTCTCCTACAA
>JALOPD010000245.1 GCA_025454075.1 Desulfobacterales bacterium
AAAGCCAAACGGAGGAAATGAGATGGGCAAGGTGCTGATGAAGGGCAACGAGGCCATCGCCGAAGCGGCCATCCGCGCCGGGTGCCTGAATTATTTCGCCTACCCGATTACGCCCCAATCCGAAGTGGCCGAGTATCTGTCCAAACGGCTGCCGGAGGTGGGCGGCGTCTTCCTGCAGGGGGAGAGCGAAGTCGCGGTGTCCTACATGATTTTCGGCGCCTCCGCCTGCGGGGCGCGGGTGTTCACCACCTCCTCCAGCCCGGGCATCAGCCTGATGAGCGAGGGCATCAGCTACATCACGGCAGCCCAGTGCCCGGCCGTGTTCGTCAATATCATGCGCGGCGGCCCGGGGCTGGGCGGCATCCTGCCGTCCCAGGCGGACTATTTCCAGTCGGTGAAGGGCGGCGGCCACGGGGACTACCGGCTGCTGGTGCTGGCGCCGGCGAGCGTGCAGGAGGCCGTGGAGATGGTCATGGCGGCCTTCCCGCTGGCCGAGAAGTACCTCAACCCGGTGATGATCCTGGGCGACGGCCTGATCGGCCAGATGATGGAGCCGGTCGAGTTCCCCGACCATCTCAAGAGCGCCCCGTCCAACAAGGACGAGTGGGCCACCAACGGACTCGACACGCGCAAAAGCACACGGCGCAACCTGGTCCGGACGCTCTACCTGGTCCCGGAGGAGCTGAACGCCCACAACCTGAAGCTGAAGGCCAAGTACGACCGCATGAAGCAGGAGGAGGTGCGCTGCGAAACCTACAACCTGCAGGGCGACTACCGGGTCCTGATCGTGAGCTACGGCACCATGAGCCGGGTGTGCCGCACCGTCGTCGACAACTTCAAGGAAAAAGGCATCGAGATCGGCATGGTCCGGCCCCAGACCCTTTTCCCGTTCCCCCGGCAGGCCGTTTACGACGCCGCCTCCAAGGCGAGCTGCCGCGCGGCCATCAGCATCGAGATGAGCATGGGACAGCTGGTGGAGGACGTGGAGCTGAGCGTCCGGGGGGCCAAGCCGGTCCACTGGTACGGCAAATGCGGCGGCGAGGTGCCGACCCCCGAAGAAGTCATGGAGGAAATCGGCAAGCTGCTGGCTTCCTGAATTATGATTTTGATAATTTTGGCGGCGGGCAACAGCGAGTTGCCGTTGTGACGCAACCCGTCGCAAACTGAAAGCGTCGTAGCAATCCGATGGAGGAGCCAAAATTATGGGGAAAGCGTTTCATCGTCCGGAGGCCCTGGCCGATGTGGTCACGCACTATTGCCCGGGGTGCACCCACGGGGTGGCCCACCGATCGCGCCGGTGGGCTGTGCGGTGCTGTGCTACAACTACTTCACCTTCGATTTCCAGGAGGCGGCCCACGGCCGCGCCCCGGCCATGGCGACCGGCATCAAGCGGGTGCGGCCGGACCTGATCGTCTTCACCTACCAGGGCGACGGCGACCTGGCGAGCATCGGCATGAGCGAGATCATCCACGCCGCCAACCGCGGGGAGAAGTTCACCACCATCTTCATCAACAACGCGGTCTACGGCATGACCGGCGGCCAGATGGCCCCCACCACCATGCCCGACCAGCGCACCACCACCTCGCCCTTCGGCCGCAAGGTGCTCCAGACCGGCATGCCGGTCAAGATGGCCGAGCTGCTCTCCGCGCTGGAGACCCCGGCCTTCATCGCGCGCGAAGCGTTGACCCAGCCCAAGTACATCAACAAGGCCAAGAAAGCCATCCGCAAGGCCTTCAGCTACCAGGTGCAGAACACGTGCTTCAGCCTGGTCGAGCTCGTCAGTACCTGCCCGACCAACTGGGGCATGACCCCGACGGACGCGTTGAAATGGGCCGAGGAGAAGATGCTGCCGTATTACCCGCTCGGCGAGTTCAAGACGCCGGAGGCCGGCCGCGCGGTCGCGGGCGAAGGGAGAAAGAAACATGCAGAGTGAGGTGCAGTTTGCCGGATTCGGCGGTCAGGGGGTCATGCTGATGGGGCAGATCCTGGCGCAGGCCGCCATGCACGAAGGCCGCGAGGTGGTGTGGATTCCCTCCTACGGCCCTGAAATGCGGGGCGGGACCGCCTATTGCACGGTGGTGATCAGCGACCGGCCCATCGGCTCGCCGATCATCCGCAACCCCCAGCACCTGGTGGCCATGAACCGGCCCTCGCTGGAGAAATTCGCCCCGACCGTTAAAAAAGGGGGAGTGGTCTTCGTCAACGCGTCGATCATCCCCGTCGGCTCCGGACGCGGCGACGTGGACGAACTGCGGGTGCCCATCATGGAGCTCGCCAAAGAAGCCGGCAACGCGAAGGCGGCCAACATCGTGGCGCTGGCGGCTTTCGTCGCCCGCAGCCGGATCGTGAGCTTCGAGGCGCTGACGGCGGCCGTCAAGGACAAATTCGCGGAAAAGGCCAAGCTGATCCCCCTCAACCTCAAGGCGCTGGATGCCGGCCGCAAAGCCGCCGCGGGGGAGTAGTGCGGCCCCCGTGAGCGGGTCACAAGGAAATTGGCTGCATACGGCCGGAGCAATCACGTGAACCTCAAGGCCCCCGATCACATCCTCGCCATCCCGCCCTACGTGCCGGGAAAGCCGGTCGAAGAACTCGAGCGCGAACGGGGCATCCGGCACTCCATCAAGCTTGCCTCCAACGAAAACCCCCTCGGGCCGTCGCCGAAGGCGCTGGTCGCCCTCCGGCAGGCGTTGGCCTCGGTGCACCGCTACCCGGACAGCGCGGGCTTTGAGCTGACCCGCAAGCTCGCCGCACGACTTTGCTTGGAACCGGGGCAGATCGTTCTTGGAAACGGGTCCGACGACGTCATCGCCATGCTGGCGCGCTCGTTCCTGCGGCCGGGGGACGAGGTGCTCATGCCCAGGCCCTCGTTTCAAATGTATGAAATCGAGGCGCGGGCGGCCGCCGCCGTGCCGGTGGAGGTGCCGCTCAAGGACTTTCGCACGGATCTCGGGGCCATGGCGGCCCGTCTCACGCCCCGCACGCGCATGGTGTTCGTGAACACGCCCCACAACCCGACCGGCAGCCTGGTGACCCGGTCCGAGCTCGAGGCGTTCATGGGGTTGCTGCCGGAGCACGTCCTGCTGGTGCTGGACGAGGCCTACATCGAATTCGTGCGCGATCCGGCCGGGCCGGACAGCCTGGATTACGTCAAGGCCGGCCGGCCGGTGGTGGGGCTGCGGACCTTCTCCAAAGCCTACGGGCTGGCGGGCCTGCGCATCGGCTACGGCTTGATGGCCGTCGAGGTGGCCGGGGTTTTGAACCGGGTGCGGCAGCCGTTCAACGTCAGCCTGCCGGCCCAGGCGGCGGCCGCGGCGGCTCTCGATGACGCCGAATTCCTCCGGGACACCCTGCGGGTGGTCCATCAGGGGGTGGACTACCTTCATGCGGCGCTCACCGAGATGGGGCTCGAGTGCCGGCCGACCCAGTCGAACTTTCTCATGTTCCGGGTTCCCGTCGATGCGCGCCGGGTCTTCGAGGGGCTGCTCGACCGCGGGGTCATCGTCCGCCCGCTGGCCAGCTACGGCTACCCGGATCGGCTGCGGGTGAGCGTGGGCCGGCCGGAGGAGAACCGGCGCTTCATCCAGGCGTTGGAAGAGGTGCTGCGGGACAAGTGACTAAAGTGACTAAAGTGCCTAAAATTAGATGAAAGGTTGGCGATTCACAGCTGCAGGTCAGCCGAAGGCAAAACCGTTGAACCGTGAACCCTGAACCCCGGAACCATCTTCATTGCGCAACCTCCTGATCACCATCGACGGCCCCGCCGGCGCCGGGAAGACCACCGTGAGCCGGTTGCTGGCCGGCCGCCTGGGATACCGGTACATCGACACCGGCGCCCTCTACCGCGGCGTCGCGGTTGCGGCCCGCCGCCGCACGGTCGACCCGCAGGACGATGCCGCCCTGGGACGGCTGCTGGAGGGGATCGACCTGAATTTTCTGCCCGGCGAGGGCGGCCAGCGCCTGACTGTCGGCGGCGAGGACATCACGGAAGATATCCGCACCCCGGAGATCTCGATGCTGGCATCGGCGGTTTCGGCCCGGCCGGTGGTGCGGGCTTATCTGCTCAAGGTCCAGCGGGAGCTGGGACGGCAGAAGGGGGCGGTTTTCGAAGGCCGCGACATGGGGACGGTGGTGTTCCCCGAGGCCGAGGTGAAATTTTTTCTGAGCGCCTCCGAGTCGACCCGGGCGCTGCGGCGCTTTGCCGAGATCCAGGCGAAAACAGGGGCGTCGCTGGAGGAGGTGGAGCGGGACATGCGGCGCCGGGACGAACAGGACAGCACCCGGGCGCTGGCGCCGCTCGCGCCCGCCCCCGACGCCATCCGCATCGATTCCACCGGCCTCGGCATCGACCAGGTGGTGGACCTGATGGCCGCGCACATCCAGGCCCGGCTCGAGCGGCTGTAGCGAAAAGTTTGGGTCGCCCGTCCCCGGTCGGCCCGTCGCCGGGAAGGGCCGCCGTGTCTTCGATCCGGTCGTTATTTCTCCGGCTGACCGGCCGACCGTGGACCGGCAGACCTTTCCTCCCATTTTCTCGTTGCATTTTTCCGCTGATCTGCTACACATACCCGGTTATAAGCGCATCCAAGGGATCGCAATTTCAGGCCAAGGGGGAAATGACGTGTATGGTCAACATCACAACCAACAGTGAAAAAGACGAAACCACCCGCACTCTGCCGACGGACGTTGCCGAGGGGGGAGAACCCGGCATGGAGTCCATGGAGGCCGCCGAGGCTTCCATGAACATGTACGAGGACACCTTCCTGCGGTTCAAGGAAGGCGAGGTGGTCACAGGGGTCATCACCGCGATCGACAAGGATCTGGTGCTCGTGGATATCGGCTACAAGGCCGAAGGGCAGATCCGCATCAACGAATTCCGCGCGGAGGACGGCACCATCACCGCCAAGGTCGGGCAAAAAGTCGAGGTGATGGTCGAGTACTGGGACGACAGCGAGGAAGAGCGCGTCATGCTCTCCAAGGAGAAGGCCGCCAACATAAAGGTGTGGGACAACATCAAGAAATGCCACGACGAGGACGGCGCCATCCAAGGCACGATCACGAGCCGGGTCAAGGGCGGGTTCTCGGTGGACATCGGGGTCCTGGCGTTTCTGCCCGGCTCCCAGGCGGACCTGCGCCCCATCCGCAACCTGGACGACATGGTCGGCAAGACCTTCGACTTCAAGATCCTGAAATACAACCGCAAGCGCAGCAACATCGTGCTGTCGCGGCGGGTGCTGCTGGAGAAGGAGCGCGAGAGCAAGCGCTCGGCCACTCTGTCCTCGATCCACGAGGGCAAAGTTCTGCAGGGCATCGTCAAGAACATCACCGAGTACGGGGTGTTCGTGGACCTGGGGGGCGTCGACGGCCTGCTGCACATCACGGACATGTCCTGGGGCCGAGTCAAACACCCCTCCGACCTTTTCAAGATCGGCGACCAGATCAACGTCAAGGTGCTCAACCTGGACCTCGAGAAGGAGCGCGTTTCGCTGGGCATGAAGCAGCTCGCGGCCGACCCATGGACCCAGGCGGTGCAGAAATACCCTGTCGGCTCCCGGGTGACCGGCAGGGTGGTCAGCCTGACCGACTACGGCGCCTTCGTGGAGCTGCAGGAGGGCATCGAGGGCCTGATCCACGTCTCCGAGATGTCCTGGACCCGCAAGGTCCGGCACCCTTCGAAGGTGGTCTCGGTGGGTGAAGAGGTGAGCGCGGTGGTGCTCGACATCAAGCCCGACGCCCGCCGGATCTCGCTCGGCATGAAACAGGTCGCACCCAACCCCTGGGATGTCATCGCCGAGAAATACCCCGTCGGCACCACGATCGAGGGCAAGATCAAGAACATCACCGACTTCGGGATTTTCATCGGCATCGACGAGGGGATCGACGGGCTGGTGCACATCTCGGATATCTCCTGGACCAAGCGCATCAAGCACCCTTCGGAGCTTTTCAAGAAGGGCGACGTCGTGCAGGCCATCGTTCTGGACATCGAAAAGGACAACGAGCGCTTCTCGCTCGGCATCAAGCAGCTGCTTGAGGACCCCTGGAAAAGCGTGGCCGCTCGCTACCGGGTGGGCACCGAGATCACGGGCACCATCACCAACGTGACGGATTTCGGTATTTTCGTGGAGCTGGAAGAGGGCATCGAGGGCCTGGTGCACGTCTCCGAGATCAGCAAGGAAAAGATCAAGACGCCCGTCGGCAAGTTCAACATCGGGGACCCCATCACCGCCCGGGTCATGACCATCAACAGCGACGAGCGGCGCATCGGACTGTCCATCAAGCGGCTCGAGATGGAGCGCGAGCAGGGCATCCTGAGCGATTACGTGAGCAGCATGGGCCAGTCGCCCACCACCACCTTCGGCGAGCTGCTGAGGGAAAATCTACAGGAGAAGCTGAAAGAAGAATAGGGGCCGGACCGGCCGACCAGCGCTTTCGACTGCCAAGGCAGCCGATTCGAATCGATAACCCCGCTCTGTTGGCGGGGTTATTTTTTGAGCAGTCCCCGCCGCGTGAGGTTTTTTCTTGACAAGTTTCGGGAAAACCTCTTATAACTACTATACAGCTAATTTGTAGTTACTTTATAGCTTATTTCAAGCCGCCGTTAATCTTCTGTTCCACCGGGATCGTCTGTGAAATCACAATGAATACAGCGGGAAGCCGGAAGACCCCGGCACGTCCCCCAAGGCCAAGGTCAGGCAATCCATAAGGGGAAAAAAATGAGGTACGCAGAGACGGGGTACAATCTGGAGATTGATCTCACGCGCGGAAACATCGAGCGGGTGGAAACCGATCCGAGAGACACCGAGCTTTACCGGCTGCAACCGCACCATCGTCTCCACCATTTCGCCGCAGACCCTGTTGATGGCATTTTCCATGATGGGGGGGTTCTGGGCGCCTGAATTGAAGTATGCCGGCTATGACAAGGTGATCTTTCGCGGCAAGTCCCCCGGCCTGGTTTACCTGTGGATCCACAACGACAAAGTCGAAATACGCGACGCCTCCCATTTGCGCGGGAAAGGCGCCGGTGAGACGGCGGAGCTGATTCGGCAGGAGTTGAAGGAGCCGAAAGCCCAGGTGGCCGCCATCGGACTGGCCGGTGAAAACAGGGTCTTCTTCGCTTCCATCGAGCAGGGCCGGTCCAGCGCCAGCCGCGGCGGCATCGGCGCCGTCATGGGGGACAAGGGGTTGAAGGCGATCGCGGTCCGCGGGACCAAAGACGTCAATGTCGCCCGGCCGGCGGAGTTCATGGAACTCTGCAACGACGTGCTGAAATACATCAAGCATCGGGAACAAAACCCGATCCCGGGGGTCATGCCGATTTTGGCCGGCCTGGGGTCGCCGCAAGAGATGAAGGTGCACGACGAGAAGTGGCATACCGAGAATTTCATGTGGGGCAACTCGCGCACCCGCAGAAAAGATTTCTGGAACAAGGACGTCGCCGAGAAGTGGACGGAAACGTTGGACAAGATGCGGACGCGGCTGATCAGCTGCTACAACTGTCCGATGAAATGCGGCGCGACCATTTCCGTACCGGGCCTTCCGACCTACATGATGAAATGCTTCTCGAAGCTCACCTACACCATGGCGGCCATGTCGGACCTCGAATTCGGTTTGAAAATCGCTCAGCGCGCCACGGAGTACGGCGTGGACGGGTTCTCGACCCCGCAGGTGATGGCCTTCGCCTTGGAGCTTCACGAGAACGGCATCCTCACCGACAACGACCTGCCGGGCATGCCCCCCGGCAACGAGGATAGGTTTCACTGGCTGCTCGACCGAATTGTGCGGCGGGAAGGGATCGGCGATGTCCTGGCCAACGGCACCTACTGGGCCGCCCAACAGATCGGCAAAGGCGCGGAGGCTTACGCCCACAACAACATCAAGAAGCACGAACAGCTGCCGCTCAAGCTGTCGATGCTCAACCCCATCTATTTCCTGATGTATGCCACCGGCGAGAAGATCAACATCACCCAGATCGAAGGGCAGTTCCCCCAGGCGCCTTTCCCGACCCGAGAGGAGCGGGAGGAGTTCGTCAAGGACTGGATCCAGGTTCCGGATGAAAAGTTCAAGCAGTATCTGCTGGACTGGGAGCCGCGCGGGGAGAAATCAATGCCCTTTTACCCGACGGTCCAAATGTGCTGCGACATCGTCGACTGGCAGGAGCGGATGCACTACATCGATGACGCGCTCGGGATGTGCGCCGGCCTCTCCTCCTTCCCCCTGAAGCCGCCGTACCACATCCACAACTACCCGAAGTTCATCTCCGCCGGCGCCGGGATCGACATGGACCCGGAAAAATTGACGCAGGCGGCCAAAAGGTACCGGGCC
>JALOPD010000246.1 GCA_025454075.1 Desulfobacterales bacterium
GGCCGACAGCAGCTTGAAGCGGCGGTTGGTGCGGGCCGGGTCGCCCTCGCCGGCGAACATGCGCGTGGGGTCCTCGTCCGCGCGCTTGAGCGGGAAGACGCCGGCGGTGAACGGGAAGCGGCCCGGCACGTTTTCCTCCCGCATCCAGCGGTAAGTCTCCGCCGGGTCCTCGAACCCCGGCAGGACGATCTTGGGGATGCGCGAATGGGCGAGGGATTCCGTGTAGAGCGGCAGGCGGATTTCCCGGTCGCGAACCGCGTACACCAGCTCGTCGCGGCCGTAGATCTCCTTGACCTCCTGCCACTCGGCAACGGACGCCCGGGTTTCCGGGGCGAGCGCCTCCTCCGCCTGGCGGGCCTCGGCCTTCAGGCGGGCGAGCAGCTGCGGCGCATCGCCGGACGAGGCCTCCAGGGCGTGGGCCGCGGCGTCCAGGTGCCACGAATCCCTCAGCGCCGCCATCTGCTGCCGGGTTTGCGCGTGGTAGCCCCGGACGGTCTCGGCGATCTCGCTCAGGTAGCGCACGCGTTCCGGCGGGATGATGATGGTCTTCGAGGAGGAGGTCCTGCCCTTCGGCCGCGGCAGCCGGGTGTCGAAGCGGACGCCGGTCTTGGATGCCACCGTGTCCATCAGCGCGTGGTAGAGGGCCGTCACCCCGTCGTCGTTGAACTTGGAGGCGATGGTGCCGAAGACCGGCATCTCCTCCGGCGGCTGGCCGAAGGCCTTGCGGTTGCGCTGGACCTGCTTGCGCACGTGCTGCACCGCGTCGTCGCTGCCGCGCTTTTCGAACTTGTTGACCACGGCCAGGTCGGCAAAGTCCAGCATGTCGATCTTCTCGAGCTGGGAGGCGGCCCCGTACTCGCTGGTCATGACGTACATCGAAACGTCCACGAGGTCGACGATGCTCGAATCGCCCTGGCCGATGCCGGCGGTTTCGGTGATGACCAGGTCAAAGCCCGCCGCCTTGACCGTCAGCAGGGCGTCGGCCAGCACCTCGGGGATCTCGGTCGACGAGCTGCGGGTGGCCAGCGAGCGCATGTAGACCCTGGGGTCGCCGATGGCGTTCATGCGGATCCGGTCGCCCAGCAGCGCCCCCCCGGTCTTGCGGCGCGAGGGGTCGCAGCTCAACACCGCGACCCGCACCTCCTTGAGATCGTGCAGGATGCGCACGATGATCTCGTCGGTCAGGGAGGATTTGCCGGCGCCGCCGGTGCCCGTGATGCCGATCACCGGCACCTTGCGGCCGCCGATCCTGCGCTGGAACTCCGCCCGCAGCTTGGCCAGATGCCCGTTTTGACGGACTTTTGCCAGCTCGGCGGCCGATATGAGATTGGCCACCAGCCGCTTGTTTTCCGGCGAGAGGGCCTCCAGGGGGAAGTCGAAACCGCTGACGGTGGGGAAGTCGAGGGCTTTCACCAGGTGGTTGATCATGCCCTGCAGGCCTAAGTGCGCGCCGTCCTCGGGGGAGAAGATCTTGGCGACCCCGTAGGCCTCCAGCTCCTTGATCTCCTCCGGGACGATCACCCCCCCGCCGCCGCCGAACACCTTGACGTGCCCGGCGCCGCGTTCGCGGAGCAGGTCGACCAGGTACTTGAAGAACTCGATGTGGCCCCCCTGGTAGCTCGAGACGGCCACCCCCTGGACGTCCTCTTCCACGGCCGCATCCACGATCTCCTGGACCGAGCGGTTGTGGCCGAGGTGGATCACTTCGACCCCCGTGTCCTGGATGATCCGGCGCATGATGTTGATGGCCGCATCGTGGCCGTCGAAAAGCGAAGTGGCCGTCACCACGCGTATGGCGTTCCGGGGTTTGTAGATCTCGACCTGCACGCTCATGACGCCTCCCATTTTTAGTTAAACCGGAGAAGCGAAAACAGTTAAACCGTGGTGCGTGGGCAAAAAGCATTCTCTCTTAATCATCGCAAGTGTTTTTCTGTTTAACGGTTTCCCTGTTTAACAAATCACTTGTTTTGGCCGCCCGTGCACATTCGGAGGATGGCCGCTGTCTGCAGTTTGATGTAGTCGTCGATGCGGTAATGCTTGGACAGGAACCAGCGCCGAAAGGTCCACATGTGTCCGAACACCACGATGTTGTGGGCCGTTATTTCAATGGAGCGGCCATCCAGGTGCGGCAGCTCGCCGGACTTCGACAGCCGCGCGAGGACCCCCACGAGGAGGCCGGTGATCCGCAGTTCGTTTTCCAGGACGCGTTTGCGCCACTGGGACGGCAGCGACTGGGTCTGCTGGTAGATCATCAGGATGGAGTCGCTCATGCGGTGGCAGACCATGAAGTACTCCCGGATGACCTTGGCGAGGGCATCGCGGCCGCCGGCGGCCGTGGCCATGGCGTTGGCGACGCCCAGCTCCATTTCCGAGTGGATGAAGTCGCAGACCAGGTAAAGGATGTCTTCCTTGCAGGTGAAATACTCATAGAGCGAGCCGATGGAAATCTTCGCCGCCCGGGCGATCTGGCGCGTGGTCGTTTTGTGGAAGCCCTTCTCGATGAACAGGCGCACGGCGGCCTCGGCGATCTGGCGCCGGCGGCGGTCGACCAGCTCCGGGTCTTTGACCTGGGTGGGGATGGCGGTCGTGTGGCGCGCGGTCTGCATGGGACCTCTCGCTGGCCGGCCGGTGTTCTCGCCGGGCATGGATGAAAGGCCGACTGGGGGGCGCCCGCCCTTCGCCGAGCGAGCGCTCAATCGCCGCCGATTGTTACACGCCGCCGGAGCGATTGTCAAGCGTGTCGTTTCATGGACACGATGCCGGCGATCGCGCCTGCCAGCGAAACCAGAACGAGCCACCACGCAGAGCGGTAGGACCCCGTCGCGTCGTAGATCAAACCGCCGGCCAAGGGCCCCAAAGAGCCCCCGACGCCCACGACGAAGAAGGTCAGCAGCCCGAAGATCGCCCCGATGCTCTGCCGGCCGAAGCGGTCCGCAGCGATGATCGGCAGCAGCGGGCCCAGGCAGCCGTAGCCGAACCCGAACACCGCGGAATAGGCCATCAGCACCTCCACCGTGCGTGCTTCCAGCAGGAGGGCCGTACCGGCCGCCATGAAGGCATAGCCCAGGGCGGCGGAATATTTGGGGTCGCCCATGCGGTCGCTGACCCAGCCGAAGAAAAATTGCCCCAGCAGTCCGGCCAACCCCATCGCCCCCAGGGAGGCGGCCGCGGCGATCCGGTCAATCCCCTGGTCCACGGCGTAGGGGACTTGGTGGACGAAGGCCATCAGGGCGGCCATGACGGCCGTGCCGTGGCACAGCGCCAGTGTCCAAAACCGCGAGTCTTTCCAGAGCCGGGACGCAGCCACCGGCGGCTGCGCGTTCGCAGCAGGCGCGACGCCGCGCCGCTCCTCGGGCGGGCCCTGCCCGTCGGGCGCGAGGCCGTAGGCTTCCGGAACGGTTCGGCGCATCAGCAACTGCGCGATGAGGGTGCCGAACACCAGCAGGGCCAAGCCTAGAAAAAGAAAAGCCGTCCTCCAGGAAAAACGGTTCAGCAGGAGGGCCGTGGCCGGGGTGAGGACGATCGTGCCGAAGCTGACCCCCATGCTCGAAATGCCGATGGCGAGCCCCCGCCGGCGGACGAACCACTTCCCCACGGAGGAGACCATGGTGACCGTGCCCGTCCACGAGGAGCCGAATCCGTAGAGGACCCCGTAGGCGATATAGAATTGCAGGGGGGTCTCGACGTTGGCGCACAGGAAAAACCCGGCTGCGGAAACCACGGCGCCGATGGTGGCGACCCAGCGGGGCGCGACCCGGTCGAGGAGCCTGCCCGCGGAAATGCCCCCGACGGCATACACCAGGAGGTTGATCGAGGCCGCCAGCGACACGACGGAGCGCGACCACCCGTTCTCGGCCGTGAGGGGCTGGACGAAGATGCCGAACGAGTAGCGGGCGCCGTAGTTCAGCGCCATGAGGGTGAAGGCGCCGGCTACGATGTACCATCCCCAAAACAGCCTCGGCGTTTTTTTCCGGTTTACGGTCATAGCCCCTGGGCCCGGCGCGCGCGGCCGGCCTCTGTTATTGATCGTCTCGAAATAGTACCGTCATGCCGGATTGGATCCGGCATCCAGAACGAGTTGAATTCACTGGGTTCCGGCTAAAAGCATGCCGGAATGACAACGTAAAGACAATTATGAGACCGTTAATAAAAAGTCTTGCCGCACACCGCGTCACGGCAGCATACATCACGAGGCAGCCGAAATCCATCCGTGGGCCGGCAGCCGCGACAATGGGATTGACAAGCGGGGGCGGGGTGGACTAAATATGAGCGAGCGCTCGCTCATAACAGCCCGGGCCCCGCCACATCCGGTTCACACCTCCTGCTCATGCGGTTTAAGCGTTTCGGGCGAAGAGAGGCAACACCCACCGTTGCACAAAGAGCGGCCGGGAGTCGATGGGTGCCGATCGCAAAGCCCTTTCCGCCGGAATCTCCCCTGTGCGGGGCCTTCAACAGGCCATGCCGCCGAAGCTTAAATTTCAATTCAACATCCGGGCGGCGCGGGGCGTTTTGACCATGCTCGTCCGGCATTCTCCAGGAGGTCCTCATGAGTGAAGAAGTGCTGCTGTCAAAAGAGGAAGAGGGCGTCGCCACCCTGACGCTGAACCGGCCCGAGGTCATGAACTCATTCAACTTCGCCCTGCTGCATGCGCTGCGGGACCAGATCGAGGGCTTCCGTTTTCGGCGCGACATCCGGGTCGTCATCGTCACCGGCGCCGGGGAAAAGGCGTTTTGTTCCGGGGCGGACCTGAAGGAGCGCGCCACCCTGCCGCCGGAAAAAGTCCGCGAGTACATTTTCACGATCCGCAACCTCTTCACGGCGATCGAGCAGCTGAGCAAGCCGGTGATCGCGGCCGTGAACGGGATCGCCCTCGGCGGGGGCACCGAGCTGGCGCTCGCGAGCGACATCCGCATCGCTTCCAAAACCGCCGGCATGGGCCTGACCGAAACCCGCCTGGCCATCATCCCGGGGGCGGGCGGCACGCAGCGGCTGCCGCGGCTGGTGGGCCGGGGCAAGGCCAAGGAGCTGATCTTCACCGGCCGGCGGGTGGACGCCGAGGAAGCCCTGCGGATCGGGCTGGTGAACCAGGTCTGCGAGCCCAAGGAGCTGCTGGCGGAGTGCCGCAAGATGGCCGCCATGATCTGCGAGACCGGGCCCATCGCCATCGAGCAGGCCAAGTACGCCATCAATCACGGCCTGGAGACCGACATCGCCACGGGCCTTGCGATCGAATCCAACGCCTACTGGGTCTGCATCCCCACCGAAGACCGCCTGGAGGGGCTGGCGGCGTTCAAAGAGAAACGCAAGCCGGTGTACCGGGGGAAGTAACGAGGAACGAGCAACGAGCAACGAGTTGTGAGTAATGAGTCAGAGTGGTGGATAAGGGTGAGTGCAGGGGTCGAGGGGTCTTGGGCTCACCGCTCAGGAAGGATCCCTTTATGATTTTTTACCCCTTGGCTCTCAACCCTTTGATGCCGCAAGCGTTGCATAGGAATAAAGCCACTGTCGATGGCAAGGGGTAAAAAATCATAAGAAAGGGGTAAAAAATCATGACCGAGTACGATTACTGGAAAATTTTCCCGCGCATGCCCAAGAAGGTGACGCTCGGCGACATCACGGTCCGGGACGGCTTCCAGCACCTGGAGAAGTTCATTTCCACC
>JALOPD010000247.1 GCA_025454075.1 Desulfobacterales bacterium
CTCGCTGATGACCCCGGGGCGGTTGGTCTGCTTGGTGATGCGCCCGATGGCGCTGACCAGCGTGTTGGCCTTGTCGATGTCGACGCCGGCATCGGCATAGGTGATCGGCTCCGTCATGCCCGTCTCCTTTTTTATCTGCAACCATTATAAAACACTTGAAAATTAGACCCGTTCGACCTAAAAGTCAAAGTTATTTTACCGGAAAGACAGAGGTGCGACCATGAGCCATCGTTTTGCCAGGCTGGACCGCCTGCCGCCCTACGTGTTTGCGACGGTGAACCAGATCAAGATGCAGGCTCGGCGCGAGGGCCGGGACATCATCGATCTCGGCATGGGCAACCCGGACCTCGGGACGCCGCCGCACATCGTCGAAAAGCTCGTCGAAGCCGCCCGGAAGCCCCACAACCACCGCTACTCGGCCTCGATGGGGATCACCAAGCTGCGCCTGGCCATCTCCAAGTGGTACCAACGCCGGTTCGACGTCGACATCGACCCGGACGCGGAGGCCATCGTCACCATCGGCGTCAAGGAGGGCCTGTCGCACCTCGTGCTGGTCACGACCCGGCCGGGCGATGTGGTCTTCACCCCCAACCCGACCTACCCGATCCACCCGTTTTCGGCGATTATCGCCGGCGGCGATGTGCGCGGGATACCGGTGGGGCCCGGGCAGGATTTTTTCGAAAACCTGATGGCCGCCACCAAGCAGACCTGGCCGCGGCCCAAAATGCTGATCATCAGCTACCCGCACAACCCGACCACCGAGGTCGTCACCCTGGACTTCTTCCAGAAAGTGGTGGACTATGCCAGGGAGCACGACATCCTGGTGATCCACGACTTTGCCTACGCCGACCTTGTTTTCGACGGATACCGGGCGCCGAGTTTTCTGCAGGCGAAGGGCGCCAAGGACGTGGGGGTCGAGTTCTTCTCGCTCTCCAAGAGTTACAGCATGGCCGGCTGGCGCATGGGCTTCTGCTGCGGCAACCCCGAGACGGTGGCCGCCCTGAAGCGCATCAAGAGCTATCTCGACTACGGGGTGTTCCAGCCGATTCAGATCGCCTCGATCATCGCCCTGAACGGCCCCGAGGACTGCGTTCAGGAGATCCGGGACACGTACAAAGAGCGCCGCGATGCCCTGGTGCGGGGGTTGAGCCGCGCGGGCTGGAAAATCCCGAAACCCAAGGGCACCATGTTCGTGTGGGGGCGGATCCCGGAAAAATTCCGCCGGATGGGGTCCGTGGAGTTTTCCAAGTTTCTCATCCGCGAGGCCCAGGTGGCGGTTTCACCCGGGCTCGGGTTCGGCGAGTACGGCGACGAGTTCGTGCGCTTTGCACTGATCGAAAACCCCATGCGCATCAACCAAGCGGTGCGCGGGATCCGCCGGATCATGCAACCATGAATGCGGCCCGCCGCTATCGGCGGGCCGCATTCATTAGAGAAAGGATTATGGAGAAGATGCGTGAAATCAACATCGGCCTGCTCGGCTGCGGCACGGTGGGCACCGGCGTGGCCAAGCTGCTGCTCGAACGGCGCGACCTGATCGCCTCCCGCCTAGGGGCGGTTCTGAACCTCAAACGGGCGGCGGATCTCGACCTCGGCCGCGACCGCGGCCTCCGCTTCCCCGAGGGCGTGCTGGTCGCCGATGCGCGCCGGGTCGTGGAGGAGCCGGGGATCGACGTCATCGTCGAGATGATCGGCGGCGAAGGCATCGCCAGGGAGTTGATCGCCAAGGCCATTGCCCACGGCCGGCACGTCGTGACGGCCAACAAGGCCCTCATCGCGAGCCACGGCAACGAGCTCTTCCAAGCGGCCGCCGAAAAAAAGGTGGACCTTTATTTTGAAGCGAGCGTCGGCGGGTGCATGCCCATCGTCAAGGCCCTGCGCGAGTCCCTGGTGGGCAACCGCATCACCGCCATGACCGGAATCCTTAACGGCACCTGCAACTACATTCTATCCAAGATCACCGACGAGGGCAGCACCTTCGCCGACGCCCTGGCGGTCGCCCAGAAACAGGGATATGCCGAGGCCGACCCCACCCTCGACGTGGAGGGCTTCGACACGGCCCACAAGATCGCCATCCTGAGCGCGCTCGCCTATGGGACGCCGATCAACCTGAAAGAGGTCTTCATCGAGGGCATCTCGCACATCACGCCGATGGACATCGAGTTCGCCGGGCAGTTCGGCTACCGCATCAAGCTGCTGGCCATCAGCAAGCACCGCGGCGACGCCGTGGAGGCGCGGGTGCACCCCACCATGATCCCCTTCGCCAATGTGCTATCCAACGTGAACGGCACCCTCAACGCCATCACCGTGACCGGGGATGCGGCGGGCGACATCATGCTCTACGGCCGCGGCGCCGGCATGATGCCGACGGCCAGCGCCGTCCTCAGCGACCTGGTGGATCTCGCGCGCAATATGCTCAGCGGAACCGCCGGCCGTGTGCCCGCCCTGGCCTTTCAACGCGAGAGGATCCGCGAGATCCCCATCATGCCCATCGACCGGATATCCTCCCACTACTATTTTCGTTTTTCGGCGCTGGACCGGCCGGGCGTGCTTTCGACCATCTCCGGGATCCTGGGCGCGCACGGCATCAGCATCCAGTCGGTTCACCAGAAAGGGCGCAAGACCGACGGCGCCGTGCCGGTGGTGATGCAGTCCCACCGGGCCCGGGAAGCGGATGTCCGACAGGCCCTGCGCGAGATCAGCGCCCTGGATGTGACCGCCGCCAAACCGGTGGTGATACGCATCGAAGACGAGAGCCTGGAAGATTAGGCTGTTGACAAATGGCGTCTCACGCCGTGATCCTGCGTTGCCTGGCTTTTGCAACTGCTCACATATCGGTCGATATGCTGCGCTTTCCAAATCGCCATGCGCCTTGGCTGACGGCCTGACGCTTGTTTTTCAACACCCTAACTTTAGAAAGGTGTGACATCATGCATATCGTGTGTTCCGACCTGGAGGGCATATTCCTGCCCGAGATCTGGATCAAGTTCGCGGAAAAGACCGGGATCCAGGAGCTGCGCCTCACCACCCGGGACATTTCCGACTACGACGTGCTGATGCAGCACCGCCTGAAGATCCTCAAAGCGCACGGCCTCAGGCTGCCGGACATCCAGGCCGTGATCGCCGGCATGGACCCCCACGAGGGCGCTCTCGAGTTCCTGGAGTGGGTGCGTTCGGCGACGCAGCTCCTGGTGGTCTCGGACACCTTCGTCGAATTCGCCGGACCGCTGATGAAAAAACTCGGCTACCCCACCCTGCTCTGCAACACGCTCACGGTGGCGGCCGACGGCACCATCGCCGGCTACCGCCTGCGCCAGGCGGACGGCAAGCGCAAAGTGGCCGAGGCCATGCGCAGCCTCGACTACACTGTGATCGGGGTCGGCGACTCCTACAACGACATCAGCATGCTCAAAGCCGCCGACCACGGCATCCTCTACCGGCCGCCGGACAAGGTACGCCAAGAGCACCCAAGGTTTCCGGTCGTCGCCGATTTCGGCGCGCTCAAGGCCATGATCGAAACCATCCTTCGTACGGGAGCCTGAACCGCATGCCCTGCCGCACCACCTGCCGCGTCATTTACGGCGACACCGACCGGATGGGCCAGGCCTACTACGGCAACTACTTCCGGTGGTTTGAAATCGGCCGCACCGAACTGTTTCGCGCATTGGGTTTGTCCTACAAAGCCATCGAGGAGCGGGGTTTTTTTCTGCCGGTCTCCGAGTGCCGCGCCAAGTACGCCGCGCCCGCGCTCTACGACGATGTCATCGTGATCGAGACGGCGGTGGATGCCGCGGTCAAGGGCGGGATCAAATTCGACTACCGCATCTACCGCGAGGACGGCCGTACGCTCTTGGCGGAGGGATTTACCAAGCACGCGTTCGTCGACAAGACCGGCCGGGTGGTCCGGCCGCCGGGCTTCATCCGCGAGCTCATCGCCACTGCCGGCTGACGCGCAGCGCTGCACCAGAGAAGCATCCATGAAAATCGATTTTTCCAGGTTTGACCAATGCCGGGTGTTGGTCGTCGGCGATCTCATGCTGGACGAATACGTCTGGGGCAGCGTCGAGCGCATTTCCCCGGAAGCGCCGGTGCCGGTGCTCTCCGTCACACGCGAGGAGTTCACCCTCGGGGGGGCCGGCAACGTGGCCAAGAACCTGGCGGCGCTGGGCGCTGGCGTCGCTGTAGCGGGCGTCATCGGCAGGGACCCTCAGGGGAAAAAGCTGCGCGCGGAGCTGGCCAAGCTGGGGGTCGACGGGAGCGCCGTGGTCGACGAGCCCCAGCGCCCCACCACCCGCAAGACCCGAATCATCGCCGAGCACCAACAGGTCCTGCGCATCGACCGTGAAACGGCGACCGAGATAACGGCGGCGTCCACCGATGCACTCCTTCGGGGCGCGAACGAGTTGTTGAACACCGCGGACGTGCTGCTCATATCCGATTACGGTAAGGGCGTGGTCTCCCGCCGGCTGGTGGCCTCGCTCGCGGGAAAGGCCGGGGAGGCCGGCAAAATCGCCATCGCCGACCCCAAGGGGATGGACTACTCGAAGTATGCGGGTCTGACCCTGATTACGCCCAACAAGAAGGAGGCCGGCTTGGCCGCCGGGGTCGAGATCCAGGACGAGCCCGGTCTGTTTGCCGCCGGCCGCCGGCTGCTCGACACCGTGGCCGTTGAAAAACTCCTCGTCACCTGCGGCAAGGACGGCATGGTGTTCTTCGAACGCGGGGCCGAGCCGCTCAAATTCGGCACCCGCGCGCAGCAGGTCTACGACGTGTCCGGCGCGGGCGACACGGTGGCCGCCGCCCTGAGCCTCGGCTTGGCCGCGGGGTTCCCCTACCCGGATGCCATCCGCCTGGCCAACACGGCGGCCGGCATCGTCGTGGGAAAGGTCGGGACCGCCGCCGTCAGCCGGGCCGAACTGCTCGAGGCAATGCAGCCCTCCCGCGACCCGGCCGCCCTGAAACTCAAGGACCCGGACGAAATGGAAGCGGTCGCCCGCGAGCTGCGGCGCAGCGGCAAGCGTATCGTCCACATCATCGAAACGATAAAGGCCGGGTCCACGGCGCACGGCGCGCGGCGCACGAAAAAGAAAAAGCCGTCAAGCCCGGCGTCTCCTTGAACCCTGTGCCGGGGGCCTTTTTTCGCATGCTCTCCATTCAGAAACATTCATCGGGGTTGGTCTTTAAAGTTCATGTTCAGCCCGGGGCCTCGCGCAACCAGGTGTTAGGGCTTCACGGCGACGCCCTGAAAGTGAGGCTCACCGCGCCGCCGGTCGAGGGCAAAGCCAACAAAGCCTGCATCGGGGTCCTTTCCGAAGCCCTCGCTATCCCCAAGGCGCGCATCGAGATCGTCACCGGGCACACCAGCCGGAAGAAAAACATACGGGTCACTTGTCCCGCGAGCCGAACACCGCTGCTTCGCAAGCGCCTCGAGGAGCTGAGCGCCGGATAGAAACGCAGCCGCCCCCATTTTTTTGGAATATGCCTTGACTTATCGATACCGCTCCGCTAATAAGCATTTTTGCAAAACCTACTGCGGGGTGGAGCAGCCTGGTAGCTCGTCGGGCTCATAACCCGAAGGTCAGAGGTTCAAATCCTCTCCCCGCTACCAAAATAAAATCAAGGGGTTACGGTGTAAATCGTAGCCCCTTTGATTTTGGT
>JALOPD010000581.1 GCA_025454075.1 Desulfobacterales bacterium
CGGCGTCGACCATCACCGGGGCTCCGAGGAGCAGCAGCCCGGGGAGGAGTATTTCGACCCGGCGCTCTTCGACCCCGCAGCGGGCCGGATCGACACCTTCCGGCATTTTCGCGCGACGCTGGCGGCCGCAGGCCTCGAGGACACCGTGGTGCCCATCGTCTGCCGTTCCGAGCTCGCCGCGCGCGCCTGGCGAACCCCGCTCGGTCTCGTCTTCATCGACGGCGGGCATGCGCTGGAGACGGTGGCGGAGGACTGCCGCCTGTGGTCGGCGCACCTCGTGCCCTCGGGGCTGCTCGTCTTCCACGACGTCTTCCCCGACCCTGCCCATGGCGGCCAGGCGCCCTATCAGGTCTACCGCGAGGCCCTCGCCGGCGGGCGGTTTGCGGAGCACTCCTTCGTCCTCAGCGTCGCCGTCCTGCAATTACGGTAATTTCTTGCAATAGACGACCAGGCTCTTCCCCAGGACCGGGTTCAGCAGGCGGTCGAGCCAGCGGGTGAATCTGGGTTGGCGCATGATGTCCCAGGTGAGGAAGCGGTGGTAGATCCGCACCGGCCAGGCGTCGTCGCGGGCGACGCCGACCAGGCACTTCAGCCACCAGTAGGGAGTGTGCAGGCTGTGGGCGCAGTGGGCGGTGCGGGGCGTCAGACCCGCGCCGCGCAGCAGGGCGCGCAGGCTGCGTTCGCGGTAGATGCGCACATGCCCGCCCCGGGCAGCCGTGTAGTCCGCGGAGAGGGCCCAGCACAGGCGCTCCGGGCCGTAGCGCGGCACGCTGACCGCCAGATCTCCGCCTGGCCGCAGCACGCGCGCGATTTCGGACAGGACGCGGCCGTGGGAACGGACATGTTCCAGCACTTCCGCGCAGATGACGAGGTCGAAAGAGCTGTCGGCAAAGGGCAGGCGGCACGCGTCGGCGGCGCACAGGTCCCAGCGGCCGCCGCCGTGCGCTCCCAGCCGGTCGTGCAGCTGCAGGCGCTCACGGGCGGCGGACAGGTCGTCGGCCGCCACATCCACGCCCAGCACCCGGGCACCGGGCAGGCGGTAGGCCGCGGCCGTGTGCCGGCCGCTGCCGCAGCCGACGTCCAGCACGCGGCTGCCGGGGTTAATATCGATGCGGCCGAAATCGACGGTGACCATCGATGGCCTCGCGGTAAGCGTCAACGGTTTGCTGCGCGGCACGGCGCCAGCTGAAATGACGCTGGACGCGCGCAAACCCCCGCTGCCCCAATTCCAGGGCCTGCCGGGGGTGGTCCAGGAGCCCCACGACGGCCCGGGCCAGCGCCCCCGGGTCCGCCGGCGGGACCAGGAGGCCGGCATCGCCCACCACCTCCGGCAGGGCGCCGCCGGTGGTGCTGACCACCGGCACGGCGCAGGCCATGGCCTCGCCGGCCGGCAGGCCGAACCCCTCATAGATGGAAGGAACCACGGCCAGGCTGGCGCGGGCGTAGTGGCGGACCAGGGCCGCGTCGCTGATCCGGCCCGTGAACCGTACCCAGGGGGCCATCCCCAGCTCGGCCACCAGGCGCTCGATGGTTCCGTTCCTGTTCGGCGTGCCGATCACGATCAGCCTCAGCCGGGGGTGAGTTGCCCGCGCTGCAGCCACGGCTTCCAGCAGGTGGCCCAGGCCTTTGAGAGGCATGTCCGCGCTGTTGGTGACGATGATCCGGCCGGGCTCGCGCGCGACCCCCGGCAGCGGACGGAACAGCTCGGTGTCGATGCCGTTCGGCACCACCCGGCAGCGGTCGGCCGGGATCCGGAACTCGCGGCAGCAGATGTCGCTGCGCGAGCGTCGGGACACCGTGATGACCGGAAAAAGGCGGCGGGCGACGCGCTTCTGCATGCCGATGAAGGAATACCAGCGCCAGCGCTGGAGCTTGCGCAGCGGCGTCCGCTCGGCAGCCACGGCGAAACGGCGATCCACGGTGACCGGGTGGTGGATGCTGGCCACGGTGGGCGTTCGCCGGCTGAGCGCCCAGATGCCGTAGGAAAGACTCTGGTTGTCGTGCAGCACATCGTAGTCGGCAAGCCGGCGCTTGATGTAGCCGAAGGCCCGCAGGCCGAAGGTGAAGGGTTCCGGAAAGCCCATGCTGGAAACGCCGAGCCACTCGATGAGGTTGACCGGATCGGCCAGTTCGGCCGCGGTCGGCAGTCGAAAGGGATCGGCCGGGTTGTAAAGATCCAGGCCGTAGAGCGCGATGCGGCGCACGCCCGGAGCCAGTTCGATCTCGGGCGGGCCGGCCAGCACGGTAACGGCGTGTCCCAGCTCGCGCAGGGCGCGGCTCAGGTTTTTCACGTAGACCCCCTGCCCGCCGCTGTGCGGGTTGCAGCGGTAGCTCAGCAGGCATACCCGCAGGGGGGCGTCAGGGGGCGGTGGGATGCGGTTCAAAGAGAAGTGGTCCTCCATCGCTGGGATTCACTGCAGGGAGCAGGCAATTCGCAATTGAGATAGCACAGGCCGGAAGAAATCCGAAGCGCGAAATCTGGAACCAATCGAAATTCGATTCAGCTCCGGCGGGACAAGGAAAATCCCTCCTGTCCTCCCTTTGCCAAAGGAAGGGGTTGTCCCTCTTTGAAAAAAGGGGGGGTGGGAGGATTTCAAATCCATGTCCGGGCTATCATAAGACTGCTCATGAGGGCTTTGAAAGCGATTCCCCGAAGCGCGTCAGGCAGCGCGCAATCGGCGGCCGTGCCGCCGGAGCCAAGGCTAAAGTTTTCGAGGTCGCCGCCGATAGTTTTCGTGGTGGGCCGGGCAGCCGCGGGGTGAGCCGGCGCCGCGCCTGCCTCCTCGGGGGATTCCTTTCTGCATTCTCCGAGTCCGCCGGCGCCGCGCGGCCTCGGGCGGAATTCGGGCCGATTTCAAGGGGTGCAATGCCGGGCGGAGCCGGCGCTGGTACGGCATGGTGGCGGAAGCGCAAGAAACGATACTGATCGTCGATGACGAGGAAAGCATCCGGGGGGTCGTCGGGGAGTATTTCCGGCGCCGCGGCTATCAGGTGATGACGGCCGGCGACGGGGCCCAGGCC
>JALOPD010000248.1 GCA_025454075.1 Desulfobacterales bacterium
AAGGCGCCGGATCTCCTCCTCGCTCTTGCCCCCGCGGCGCAGCTCTTCCGCGGCCTCCTCGGCGCTCTTTCCGTTCATCAGGGCTTCGGTCTGGGCGAAGAAGTTCGACAGCAGGATGGGGTGGTGGTTGCCGATGGGGTTGTGGCTCACCGCCGGCGCCAGAAAGTCGGCCGGTATCAGGCGGTTCCCCTGATGGATCAGCTGGTAGAAGGCGTGCTGGCCGTTGGTGCCGGGCTCGCCCCAGATGACGGGCCCGGTGGCGTAGGAGACGCGCCGTCCGCTGCGGTCGACCGACTTGCCGTTGCTCTCCATGTTGCCCTGCTGGAAATAGGCGGGGAAGCGGTGCATGTACTGGTCGTAGGGCAGGATCGCCTCGGTCTCGGCGCCGAAAAAGTTCGTGTACCAGATCCCGATCAGGGCCAGAATGACGGGGATGTTCCGCTCGAAGGGCGTCTCGCGGAAATGCCGGTCCATGGCGTGGGCGCCATCGAGCAGCTCCTCGAAGCGGTCGAAGCCGACGGCGCAGGCGATGGACAACCCGATGGCCGACCAGAGCGAGTAGCGGCCGCCGACCCAATCCCAGAAGACGAACATGTTGTCGGGGTGGATGCCGAACTGCCTGACCTTGTCCGCGTTGGTCGAAATCGCGACGAAGTGCCGGGCCACGTGCGCCGGGTCCCCGGCGCGCTCCAGAAACCACCCGCGCGCGCTGAAGGCGTTGGTCATGGTCTCCTGGGTGGTGAAGGTCTTGGAGGCGATCATGAAGAGGGTGGTCGAAGGGTCGAGGCGTTTGAGGGTCTCGGCGATGTGGGTGCCGTCCACGTTGGAAACGAAGTGCGCCCTGAGCCCCGGCCGGGCGTAGGGGCGCAGGCACTCGGTGACCATCACCGGCCCCAAATCCGAACCGCCGATGCCGATGTTGACGATGTCGGTGATCGGTTTGCCGGTGAACCCTTTCCAGGAGCCGGAGCGCACCTGCTCGGAGAAGGCCTTCATCTTGGCGAGCTCGGCCGCAACCGCGGGCATGACGTCCCGACCGGCGACCACGACCGGCGCGCCGGAGCGGTTGCGCAGCGCCACATGGAGCACTTCGCGGTTTTCGGTTTCGTTGATCCGCTCGCTTGCGAACATGGACTCGATGGCATTCCGCAGGCCGCACTGCGCGGCCAGATCGAAAAGCAGCCCCAGGGTGTCGGCGGTGATGCGGTTCTTGGAGTAGTCCACCAGGATCTCCTCAAAGCTGAGCGAGAAGCGCTCGAAACGGCGAGAATCCTGGGCGAAGAGCGTTTGCATGCGAACGTCTTCCATGGCCTCGCGGTGGGCGGCAAGCCGCCTCCAGGCGTCGGTTGCGGTGGGGTTGATCTTGGGCAGCATAGCCGGCTCCATGAGGGGATGATGCGCGGTCAGGTCACGCGTTCAGGTCGATGATCTCCATACTGTTGTTGCGGTCCGGATGCCTGCGCGACGGGCCCTCGGTGAGCACGACGAACCGACCCTCCCGTCCGTGGGCCTTCAGCCAGCGGCGGACCCAGGACTTCCAGTCCTCCGGGTGCTCCGGCTCGTGGACCGGAAGGACCCCGTAGGAGAAGAGCAGGTCCTGGCAGGTTTTCGACTCGGAGCTGACGGCGGTGATCCACACCGGCGGCCGGAACCGCGAGATCCGCCGGGCCGTGACCCCGCTGCGGGTCGGGACGATGACCGCCGCCGGAGTGATGCTGCTGATCGTGGTGCCCACGCCGGCGGCGATCAACTCCTCCGGGGAGACCTCATCCGAAAACCCGCCGCCATCGTTCGTCGCGGGTACGCCGTAGGCCAGGCGGTGGCGTTCGGTGGCGATGGCGATCCGAACCAGCATGGCCACGGCATCCGCCGGATAGCGCCCGACGGCCGATTCGCCCGAGAGCATGACGGCGTCGGTGCCGTCCAGGATGGCGTTGGCGACGTCGGTGGCCTCGGCGCGGGTCGGCAGGCGATTGGTGATCATCGACTCCAGCATCTGGGTGGCGGTGATCACCGGCTTGTATTTCTGGTTGGCCAGGCGCATCAGGCGCTTCTGGGTGACGGCCATCTCCTCGATCGGGATCTCCACCCCGAGGTCGCCGCGGGCGACCATGATGCCGTCGGCCGCATCGATGATCTCGGCGATCCGATCCAGCGCATTGGAGCGTTCGATTTTGGCGATGATCATCGGGTGATAGTCCATGGCGGCAGCGGCCTTGCGCACCTCAAGAATGTCGGCGGGCCGGTCCACGAACGACTGGCTGACGGCGTCGACAGCGTGCTGTCTGCAGAATTCCAGGCAGTTGCGGTCATGGTCGGTGAAGGCGCTGATGCCCAGATCAATCCCGGGCAGGTTCAGCCCCTTGCGCGACCTCAACTCGCCGCC
Source organism: Desulfobacterales bacterium (assembly GCA_025454075.1). The sequence continues at coordinate 2,387 of JALOPD010000248.1, forward strand.
GACCTCCACGCGGCAGACCACATCCGCAGCGGAGACCTGCAACACCTCCAATTCGATGTAGCCGTCATTCAGGAAGAGCAGGTCTCCGGGCTGCACCGCCGCCGGCAGTTCGGAAAAGCTGACCGAAACCCGCTGCCGCGTGCCGAGGATCTCCTCGGTCGTGAGGGTGAAGGTCTCTCCGGGCACCAGCTGGATGGGCTCCTCCGCCAGCTTGCCGATCCGCATTTTGGGACCGGGCAGATCGGCCATGATCGCCACGGGCTTGCCGACGGCCAAGGCCGCATCCCGCACCCGTTTGATGGTGCCGGAGTGGCCGGAGAAGTCCCCATGGGAGAAATTGAGGCGGGCGACATTCATCCCCGCCACGATCAGCTTCCGCAGAACCTCCGGGGAGTCGGAGGCCGGCCCGATGGTGGCGACGATTTTGGTTTTGTTGGCAGCGTAGGGCAATTCAAATACCTCCTCGGTTCGCGGATGAAGGTCGACGATCTTGCTCACCGCAACGGCTTAAAGGCCTAAGTATTCCTGAATTCCTGTTCCGTAGCGGGCCGCAAAGGCCTTGTCGACCTTCTGGACGGGGTTGGCGCCCAGAAATTTCAGCACCGCGGCCAACTTCTGTGCGCGAGCGGAGGGGTCGGCCGTCTCCTTCAGCCGGGTGATCTGCTCTTCGATGTCGAAGTAGCGCAGTTTGTCCGCCAGCGGCAGCTGCCAGAAGAGCAGGAACCCCCGCTCCGGGAATTCGACCCCGATCAGCCGGTAGCAGTATATCATGAAAGTCCTTTCAAGCCGCTCGCGAACCTCGACCAAGGTCCGGCGGGCGGCCGCAAGGCCGCCGGCCCCGCAGGGCCTGCCCACCGCCTCGAAGTACATTTTGATCTTGGGCTCGGTGCCGGAGGGGCGAACCGTGATGCGCAGGCGGGTCGTCTCGGACGTGTTGGCCAGGACCAGAATCACCACGTTGCGGGCCGAGGTGTCGGTCTCCGAAAGGTGCGGCTGGGGATCGCCCTGCCAGCGGTCGATTTTCTCAATCACGGCGAACTCGCCGAAGGCCTCCACGCGCTCCTGCCGGAAATGGTCCATGATGGCGGCGATCTGCTCCATGCCCTTGGCCCCGAGCAGGCGGATCTCCGTGAGGTGGTTGTGGCAGTAGCCGTAGGCGGCGTAAATCTCGTTGAGCGCATCGACTAGGGTGCGCTGCTGCTGCTTGAGCTCCGCGGCGAACTCGGCGATCCACACCGCCGCCCCGGCGGCATCCTTGTCCCGGGCGTAGGCGCCGGTGAGGTAGCCGTGGCTCTCCTCGCAGCCGAAAACGAAGTCCGCGATCCGCCCGTCCCGCTCCAGCCGGTTCATCTCCTCGGCGACGTATTTGAATCCTACCAGCAGGTCGCCGACGCAGCGGATGCGGTTTTCCCTGGCCATCGTGTCGATCAGGGATGTGGTGACGTCGGTCTTGACGATCGTCCGGCCGGCATGCAGGCTACCGGCGGCCCGCAGCTTGTCCACGGCATACTGGGTCAGCAGTATGCCAATCTCGTTGCCGGTCAGAAACGTCCACTCTGCATGGTGGTTCACCATGATGCCGATGCGGTCCGCATCCGGGTCGGTTGAGATCAGGAGGTCGGCCCCGGCCTGGCGGGCGAACGGCAGGCTCGTGTTGAAGGACTCCACCACCTCCGGGTTGGGGATGTTGAAGGTGACGTTTTCAAACGCCCCGCTCGGATTCGAGGTCTTGGGGCACAGTCGCACGTCGAACCCAAGCTGCTGAAGCACCGGGTAGACGGAGGAGAGCCCCGTTCCGTGCAGAGGGGAGTAGAGGATCGTGAGGCCCCGGGCCGTTGACATCGATACCGAGCGTGCGGCCGCATGGTAGGCGCGGTCGATCTCCTCGCCGATAAAGACGACCAGCCCTTTGGCGCAGGCCTGCTCGAAGTCCAACCGAAGGATTTCGGAAACCTTTTGCGTGACCTCGTCCACCAGATCCTGGTCGTGGGGGGGGATCAGCTGCCCGCCGTGCTCGTCGTAGACCTTCTTGCCGTTGTCGGGCGGCAGGTTGTGACTCGCGCTGAACATGTCGCCGGAGACGGCGTTCAGGCGGCGGATGGCGAAGGAGAGCTCCGGCGTGCTGCGGGCGGTCTTGAACAGGTAGACCTTCATGCCGTTGGCGGCGTACACCTCCGCGGCCGCCCGGGCGAGCTTCCATCCGTCGAGCTCCTTGACGGGGTTGGGGCGATCCTCGGCATAAACCCCCTTCTGCTCGTAGCGGCGCACATCGAAGGTCAAGACGACCCCCCGGCGGTTGGCCGCATCCCCGTGCTGCTTGCGCAGATACTGGCAGTGGCCTTGGGCCGAGGCCTGGATGGTCCAGGCGTTGATGCGGTTGGGGCCGACCCCGACCGGTCCCCGCCGCCCGCCGGTGCCGAACGGGATGACCTGGTAGAACGAGTCGAGCAGCACCTCCCACTTGCCGGTCTCGATCAGAAAACGGATTTGAGGCGTGTACTCCGCGAAGGCCGGCTCGGTCAGCCAGGTGTTCAGGTGCTCAAGGGCCCTGGTTTTGACGTTCTCGGAGACATCCAGGCCGGCGATGCCGGCCCTGGCTTTGGCAAGAATGTCCATGGGGTTGAGTTTGCTCCTTTTTTTGTTGGTTGCAATCCGCGTCGGCGGCAGCACGCACGGCTCCCGCGGGCCCTTTGGCGCGAAATACTCCTTGATTCACGTCGCGTAGCTTGTATAATTGAAAAGATTCAGTTCAGATATCGGATTCACAAACCGATTGTCAACCTCCGGGTCGGTTTCGGGTCGGTTAAAATCGCCTCCGACTCGGGGCCGACCCGTGCCATGGAGTAAAAGAGATGGCCGATCACCCCCTACCGCAAACCGGCCGACCTGCGGCCGGTCCTGAAAAACCGCCGGTCTGGGCCGCCTTTTTCAACGCGTTCGGAGGCGCTGCCATCCGCCTGAACAACGATTTGGGCGCCATGGCCATTTTCTTCGTGCGCGCGATCGTGCTGATTTTCCACCCCAAGCAGTTTCGCGAAATCATCCACCAAGTGTACTTCATCGGGACGCGCTCGGCGAGCATCGTCATGCTGGTGGGTTTTTTCACGGGAATGGTGCTGGGGCTGCAGCTCTACTACGTGATGAACAAGTTCGGGGCGGTGGGGTTTTTGGGCACCGCGGTCGCCCTCTCCCTGATCCGCGAGCTGGGCCCCGTGCTCACGGCCATCATGATCACGGCC
>JALOPD010000249.1 GCA_025454075.1 Desulfobacterales bacterium
GAAAAAACCGAGGCCCGGGCCGCCGTAGGCCTCGGGTACGAACAGGCCGATCAGGCCGAGGTCGCGCGCTTTTTTGATGATGTCGAAAGGCACCTGCTCCCTGACGTCGCATTCCAGCGCCACCTTGGGAAACTCGCCGCGCGCGAACGCCCGGGCTGCCTTCTGGATCTCCTTCTGCTCGCGGGTAAGATCGAAATCCATGATCAACTCTCCTGTGTGGTTCGTTGGCCCGTTTGCCCGTGGACCCGTTGACCCGTTCAAAGAAACCAGCGACTCGATGGATTCCAGATCGCTGTCTGGTTTTTTTTAGGGCAAACGGAAATATGGCAATTTCCGGTCGAACACTAAAACGCCAGGTAACTCACCGGGTGCACGGGCAAACGGGTCAACGGGTCCACGGGCAAACGGGTTAACGGGTCCACGTCTTCATTTTTACAGAGGAATATTCCCATGCCGCTTCACCGGCATCGGGCGCTCCTTGTTCTTGAGCATGCGCAGCGCCCGGATCAGCTGGGGTCGGGTGTCGCGCGGCCGGATGACGGTGTTCACCAGCATGTTGGAGGCGGCATGAAAGGGGTTCGAATACTTGTAGTCGTAGGCCTCGATCTGCCGCCGGCGGTAGTCGTCGGGATCATCGGCGCCCTGGATCTCCTTGCGGAAGATGAGATCGACCGCGGCGGTGGTGTCCAGCACCACGAGCTGCGCGATCGGCCAGGCGAGCATCAGGTCCACGCCCATGCCCACGCAGCACATGCCCATGACGGCGCCGCCGTACTCCTTGCGCAGCGCCAGCGTGATCTTCGGCACCGTGGCCTCCGCGTAGGCATAAAGCATCTTGGCGCCGTGGCGGATGATGCCGGCGTGCTCCTGGGCGACGCCCGGAAAGTAGCCCGGCACGTCCACCAGGTTGACCAGCGGGATGTTGAAGCTGTCGCAGAAGCGGATGAAGCGCGCGGCCTTGTCGGAGGCGTCCACGTCCAGGCAGCCCGCCTTGAACCGCGGCTGGTTGGCGACGATGCCGACCGTGCCGCCCTCCATGCGGGCGAAGCCGACGATGATATTGGCGGCGAAGCGCGGCAGGACTTCCAGAAACGAGCCGCGGTCGACGATGCGCTCGATCACGGCACGCATGTCGTAGGACTTCTTGAAGTTGGCCGGCACGATCTCTTCGATGGCGTCGTCGGTGCGATCGGGGTCGTCGTCGCCCGCCGCCACCGGCGGCGGCGCCAGGTGGTTGGAGGGCAGGTAGCCCAGGAGCCGTTGGATCGTGGCGATGCAGTCGGCGTCGCTGTCGGCGACGAAATGCGCCTGGCCGGTGATCTCGCTGTGCACCTTGGCGCCGCCGAGCGCTTCGAGATCGACGTCCTCGCCGGTCACGGCCTTGATCACGCCGGGGCCGGTGATGACCATGTGGCTAGTGCCTTTCACCATCACGATGAAATCCGTCAGGGCCGGCGAATACACCGAGACCCCGGCGCAGGAGCCCATCATGCCGGTGATCTGCGGGATCACCCCGGAGGCGGCGGTGTTGCGGAAGAACATGCCGGCCACCCCGCGCGAAGCGAAAAACCCCTCGTGCAGCCGCCCGCCGCCGGAGTCGTTCAACGCCACGAGCGGCGACTTGACCTTGAGGGCCTCGTCCATGATGCGGCAGATCTTCTCGCCGTGGACGGTCCCGACCGAGCCGCCCAGCACCGTGACGTCCTGGGCATAGGCGAAGACCCGCCGGCCGTCGACCGTGCCGCAGCCGGTGACGACCCCGTCCCCGGGCACCTTCTTCTCCTGCATGCCGAAATCCGCCGCCTGGCTCTCGGCCAACTGGTTGATCTCGATGAAGCTGCCCGGGTCGAAGAGCAGAGCCAGCCGCTCGCGGGCGGTCAGCTTGCCGCGTTGGCGATGGCGCTCGATAGCCGGTTGGCCGCCGCCTGACGCGGCGCGCTCTTGCAGGGCGGAGAGTCTTGCGAGTTCACTCTGGTGGGTCTTGGGCGTCGTCATCGTGTCCGTCCTTCCCCCGGGAGCCAGGGCCGCCGTCGGGCGCCCGGAGGGCCGGAAAGCGGGGTGAGGGCGGGACCGGCATGCGGGCGTCTTCCGGCAGGGATTGTGACCGATGGCTGTATACTGTATACACTGCGGCGATGTCAACTGATTCATGCCCGGCCGCCGCGGCCGCTTGCCGCCGATCCGTCTGGAGGTGACCGATGCCTGTACACGACCATCCGTTGGTATGCGATCGCCGGGGCCGGGTGTGCGTCCTGACCTTGAACCGCCCGGCCCGCAAAAACGCCTTGAGCCCGGAGCTGGTGGAGGCGCTGCGGGGCACACTGGCCGCACTGGCCCGGGAATCCCCGCCGCCCGTCCTCGTCCTGCGGGGGGCCGGGGACGAGGCATTCTGCTCCGGCTACGACCTGGGGTTTCTGCCGGCGGGAGACGCCGGCCCGGAGGGTGCCGCACGCCTCGAGGCGGTGGAGGCGCTTTTCCAGAGCGTCGTCGATTTTCCCCTGCCGGTGATCGCCATGCTCAACGGGGCGGCCTTCGGCGCCGGCTGCGAGCTGGCGGTCTGCTGCGATATCCGCATCGCCGGCGACCACGCCGGCCTCGGCATGCCGCCGGCCCGGCTGGGGCTGGTCTATCCCTGGACCGGATTGAGGCGCTTCGTCCAGACCATCGGCCTGCGACGCACCAAGGAAATGCTCTTTACCGGCAAGGTCGAGCGCGGAGACCGCCTGCGGGAACTCGGGCTGGCCGCGCAGGTGGTGCCGCGCGCCGCGCTGGAAGCGACCGTGATCGGACTGGCCGAGGACATCGCGGCGCAGGCCCCCTTGGCGCTTGCCGGGATCAAGCGGGTCCTGAACCTTCTGACCTATTCCCAGGGACTGGGTCCCGACGCCGAGCAGGAGGCCCGGCGTCTGGTGGCGCAGTCGCTGCGCAGTGAGGACCTGCGCGAGGGCCAGCGCGCCTTCCTGGAAAAGCGGCCTCCGCAGTTCAAGGGACGCTGAGATGAGTTTTTGCTTGACAAACCCTCGGCAACTCTATAACTATTTTACAGCTAAAATATAGTTACTATATAGCTAAAATAGATCTTGCCAAGAGCTTTTCAGGGAATCGGGTCAATCAGAAGGGGAAAGAAATGAGGTACGCAGAGACGGGTTTCAATTTGGAAGTCGATCTCACCCGGGGGAACATCGAGCGGGTAGCCACCGACCCAAGAGACACGGAACTCTACCTGGGAGGCCTGGGCACCAACGCCAAGATCCTGTGGGACCGGGTGCCTCCCGAAGTCGAGCCGTTTTCGCCGGAGAATCTGCTGATATTCAGCGCCGGGCTGCTGTGCGGGACGCCGGCGACGGGCTGCAACCGCACCATCGTCTCCACCATCTCGCCGCAGACCCACCTGATGGCCTTTTCGATGATGGGCGGGTTCTGGGCGCCGGAATTGAAGTATGCCGGGTACGACAAGGTCATCCTGCGCGGCAAATCCCCGGAGCTGGTCTACCTGTGGATCAACAACGACAAGGTCGAGCTGCGCGACGCCTCGCACCTGCGGGGCAAGGGCTCCGGCGAGACCGCCGAGCTCATCCGTAAAGAGCTGAAAGAGCCGAAGGCCCAGGTGGCCTCCATCGGCATGGCGGGCGAGAACCGGGTCTTCTTCGCCTCCATCGAGCAGGGCCGGTCGAGCGCGAGCCGCGGCGGCATCGGCGCCATCATGGGCGACAAGGGGCTCAAGGCGATCGCCGTGCGCGGCACCAGGGACATCAACGTCGCCCGCCCGGCGGAGTTCATGGAGCTCTGCAAAGAGGTGCTGAGTTACATCAAGTTCCGCAACGAAAATCCGGTCGAAGGCGTCATGGCGATTCTGACCGGTCTCGGCTCGCCCCAGGAAATGGCGGTGCATGACGAGAAGTGGCACACCGAAAACTTCATGTGGGGGAATTCGCGCCTGCGCCGAAAAGATTTCTGGAACCAGGAGATCGCCGCGAAGTGGATGGAAACCCTCGAGACCATGCGGACCCGGCTGATCAGCTGCTACAACTGCCCGATGAAATGCGGGGCGACCATCTCCCCGCCCGGGCTGCCGACCTACATGATGAAGTGCTTCTCGAAGCTGACCTACACCATGGCGGCCATGTCGGACCTGGACTTCGGCCTGCGCATCGCCCAGAACGCCACGGAGTACGGCGTGGACGGTTTCTCCGCCCCGCAGGTGATGGCCTTCGCGCTGGAGCTGCTCGATGCGGGCATCCTGACCGAACAGGACATGCCCGGTCTGCCGGCGGACAACGAGGGCCGGTTCTACTGGCTGCTGGACCGGATCGTGCGGCGCGAGGGGATCGGCGATGTCCTGGCCAACGGCACCTACTGGGCGGCCAGGCAGATCGGCAAGGGCGCGGACGCCTATGCCCACAACACCATCAAGAAGCACGAGCAGCTGCCGCTCAAGCTGTCCATGCTCAACCCCATCTACTTCCTCATGTACTCGACCGGGGAGAAGATCAACATCACCCAGATCGAGGGGCAGTTCCCCCAGGCGCCGTTTCCGACGCGCGCGGAGCGCGAGACCTTCGTCAAGGACTGGTTCCAGGTGCCGGACGACAAGTTCAAGCAGTATTTCCTCGACTGGGAGCCGCGCGGCGAGAAGTCCATGCCCTTCTATCCGACGGTCCAGATGTGCTGCGACATCGTCGACTGGCAGGAACGCATGCACTACATCGACGACGCGCTCGGCATGTGCGCCGGCCTGTCCTCGTTTCCGCTGAAGCCGCCATACCACATCCACAACTATCCCAAATTCATCTCGGCCGGCGCCGGGTTCGACATGGACGAGGCCAGGCTGACCCAGGCCACCAAGCGCTACCGGACCCTGGTGCGGGCGATCAATATCCGCCGGGGCATGCGCCGCAAGGACGACAAGCCGCCCGAGAACCACTGGAAGAAACGCTTCCCCGAGCTGGAGAAGGATCTCCTGGACACCTACTACCGGTTCAAGGGATGGAACGACGACGGGATCCCGACGAAGGAATCCCTGCACGACCTGGGCCTCGACTACGTGGCCGAGGATTTCATCAAACGGGGCATCCTCAAGGACGGCGACGATGAACCTGCCAAAGGTTGACGACTTCGTAAAAAAGCCAATCTCGGCGTTGCGCTTCATCGCGCTGCCGCTGCGGCGTACGGCCGGTACGCCTCGCGGCACGCGATTCGCGCGCCTTGATCTTGGCCTTTTTTCGAAGTCGTCGAAACCGATGGCTTTTCGCAGGTCATCAACGGCCAGCTGAAAAGGGCGGTAACGTCATGGGTGAGAAAAAGAAGAAAAAAGTCAAGACCATCAAGGTGGACGTCGACAAGTGCAACGGCTGCCGGGCCTGCGAGATGATCTGCTCCGCGTTTCACGCGTCGCCGCAATACAGCAGCAACAACCCGGCGCGGTCGCGGATCCGGGTGATCAGCGAGCCGCTCAAGGACATTTACGTTCCGGTATACGCCGGGGAGCACGCCAAGGCGGAGTGCATGGGCCGGGACAAGTACGTGATCGACGGGAAGGAATACGAGGAGTGCGCCTTCTGCCGCGCCTCCTGCCCGTCGCGGGACGTCTTCAAGGAGCCC
>JALOPD010000250.1 GCA_025454075.1 Desulfobacterales bacterium
AGGCCAGCGCCATGCGCAGCTTGACCCTGCTCGGGTCTTTGCGGACGGCGTTGATCTCCGAGCCCAGGTAACGGCTCGGTTTTTCGATCGCAGCAAGAAAATCCAGGTTGTCTTCCATATCCCATAGGCCCGGTTGCCGACAGGCCGCTTAAGTTGTATAAGCAAGATCTCGGTATGAATGACGGTAGATTTAAAGGCGGCAGAAAAGTGGATCTCACCGATTAAATCAAATCAAAATTTTTTTATATACCTCAGATAAATGAAAAAGCCAATTTTAAAAACGTGTGACCGTTGCATTTCGTTCCGCCGCGTCTGCGGTCTGTTGATTTGCACTTCCATCTTATTGCTGCTGCACCCCCATGAGGGTGCAGCAGCAACGGACAGCCTTAGGGAAAGCGCCGCGGTCCGAGCGGTGCGCAAGGCAAGCCCGGCGGTTGTCAACATCAGCACGGCCTACGAGACCCGCGCCCGCGCCAACCCCTTTGCGGGGTTCGGCAGCCCGTTTTTCGACGAGTTTTTCAAGGACTTCCTCGACCCGCGGCTGGAGCGGCGCCGGGAGCACACCAGCCTGGGCTCGGGGGTCATCATCGACGGCGAGCGCGGCCTCATCCTGACCAACGCCCACGTCATCCAGAGATCTGGAACCATCAAGGTGGTGCTGCAGGATGAACGCGAGTACGAGGCCCGGATCATCGGGGCCGACCCCGACTCGGACCTGGCCGTGCTCAAGATCGACCCCAGGGAAAAGCTCCCGTCCATCCCCATGGGCAGCAGCGACGATCTCATGATCGGCGAGACCGTCATCGCCATCGGCAACCCCTTCGGCTTCTCGCACACGGTGACAACGGGTGTGATCAGCGCGCTCAACCGCAGCATCCGCACCGACGAGCGTGTGTTCCAGGATTTCATCCAGATCGATGCATCGATCAATCCAGGCAACAGCGGCGGCCCGCTGCTCAACATCAACGGCGAGCTGATCGGGATCAACACCGCCATCTATGCCAAGGCCCAGGGCATCGGTTTTGCCATCCCTATCAACAAGGCCCGGCGAACCGTCGCCGACCTGATCCAGTACGGCGAGGTGAAACAGGCCTGGACCGGACTGGTCGTCCAGGAAATGGACGAAAAAATCATCCAATACCTGAAATATCCCGGGCGCAAGGGGGTGATGGTCAAGGCCGTCGAGCCCGAAAGCCCGGCCCAGCGGGCCGGGCTGCGCGAAGGCGACGTTCTGCTGGGATTGGGCAACAGGAAGATGGCAGGCCTTGACGACTACCTGTCGGCCTCCAAGGCCGCCGTCGCCGGCGACCCCCTGGAGATCCAGATCTGGCGCGGCGGACGGACCCAGACGGTGTCCGTCAAAACCAGCGAGTTCCCCATCGAACGGGCCGATCAACTGGCATGGAGCCTGCTGGGGATCAAGGTTGAAGATTTGACGCCGAAAAACCGGAGGGATTTTCGCATCGCGGCCAGGGAAGGCGTTTTGATAACGGAGATCCGGCCCGGCTCGCAGCTGGCGCGGATCGGTGTCAAGCCGGGGGATCTGCTCCGCCAGATCGACGAGTCCGGCATCGCCACCCACGATGAGTTTCGCAAGGTCGTCGTCAAGGTCCGGCAGAAACCTTCGCTGGTCTTGTTGATTCAACGCGGAGAGCAGGGGTATTATGTAACGGTCTCCCTCTGAAACCCAACAACCCAGGCACAACGCCATGGGTCCACTTGAGGGATATCAGGAATCTTCGCACGCGACGCCCAGAGACCAGAACTCGCATCGATCCCCTATAGTCTTGACATGCATTCGGGGTTCCTTTAGAATTCCTTTCAGCTAAATATCACCTTGTCTGCATCCGGCCTGAACCTGCACTCGCGGGGTGTTTTCATGCGATTTGCTTCGGCCCGGTTCACGGCTTTTTTCCTGCCTGCTTCGACCTTCATCAAGACCTGCGCCTGTATCGCAAACTGCGTTGAGCCGTGCGTGTTTAGGCCACCCGGGCATTGCGTCGAAACACAAAGCGTTTCATCACCGTGCCATAACAACGGCGGAGAACACCGCCCGTTCTCTTAACCAAGCGTTGCCCTGAAGCAACTCTTAAGAAAGGAGGCTGTCATGAACTCTGTGGTTGTCATTTTGCTCGGCTTTGCGGTGGCGATCTTCGGCTACCGGGTGTACGCCAAACGCATTGATGCCAGGATCATCAAAGCAGACCCCAAACGCGCCACACCGGCCAAGATGTACATGGACGGGGTGGAGTTCATGCCCACCAGCAAGAACATCCTCTTCGGCTACCAGTTCAAGTCCATCGCCGGGGCCGCCCCGATCATCGGGCCGATCATCGCCATCCAGTGGGGATGGCTGCCGGCCTTGATCTGGATCCTGGGAGGGGCGCTTTTCATCGGCTGGGTCCAGGACTACTCAAGCGCCATGATGGCCATGCGCAACGACGGAGCTTCCTTCGGCGGCTTGAGCCACAAGCTCATCTCGCCCAAGGCCAGGGGCATCCTGCTCTCCTTCATTTATTTCTACCTGCTGCTCATCGCCGGCGCCTTCGGCAACGTCGTGGTCAGCACCGCCGTCGGCCTCAAAGCTGCCCCCATGGCCTGGCTCTTCATGACCATCGGCGGCATCCTGGCCGGCCAGATGATCTACCGCTGGAGGAAGGACATCATCCTGACCACGGTCGTCTGCGTGGTGATCGCGCTGCTCGGCATCTACCTGGGAAGCATTCTGCCGTCCGACCAGCTCATCGGCAAGGAGCTTTCCGCCAGCCGCCCCCTGTGGGCGGTATTGGCGTTCGTCTTCTGCTACTTTGCGGCGGTCCTTCCCATCTGGCGGTTCGCCCTGCCCATCAACTATGTCGCGTCCTACATCGTTTTCTTGGGCCTGCTCTTCGGGATCATCGGCGTGTTCATCGTGCACCCCGATTTCACGCTGCCGGCCCTAACGACCTTCACCATTCCGATCGGGCCGATGTGGCCCATCATGTTCGTCACCATCGCCTGCGGGGCCATCTCCGGCTGGCACAGCATCGTCTCCAGCTCCGGCACGGCCCGGCAGCTTGAAAACGAAATGGACGCCCGGCCGGTTGGAGCAGGCGTCATGTTCGTGGAGATGATGCTGGCCCTCTTCGCCCTCGTCATTGCCGGCACCCTGTACGCAGCGCCGAGCGAGTATGCGGCCGCCATATCCAAGGGCCCGGGCGCCATCTTTGCCGGCGGCATGGCCAAGTTCCTTGGCGCGATCGGTTTTTCGACCACCCTGGGAAGCTCCTACGGCAGCGTCATGATGATCGTGCTCGCCATCACCATCATGCAGCTGGTCATCCGTTTCATGCGGGTGGCGACCTCGGAGCTGTTAAGCGATGTCAGCCCGGTTTTCCGAAATCCCCACGTGGGGACCTTCGTCGCCTGCCTGCTCGGGATCACTCTCGTTCTCACGGGTTGGTGGCAATACCTGTGGGTGCTCTTCGGCGGGGCGAACCAGCTGATGGCCTCCCTCGCCCTGATGCTGATCAGCATCTGGCTGATATCCGAGGGCAGATCCGCGGCATGGGCGTTCTACCCGATGATCTTCATGTTCGTCACGACCATTGCCGCTTTGATTTACACCTCCTACAACCTGCTGTCGAAGGTGTTCGCTGGAACGGTCAAGGGCGAAGCGCTGATAGGAAACACCCTGATGGGGTGCGTCGGGTTCTTCCTTGTCATCGCGGCCATCATCCTGGCCCTCGAGGGCATCAAGGCGCTCAACCGCTTCCGGGGTTTGAAGGCCAGGCCCGCCCCGGCATGACGGAGCACCCGCAAGCGGGGATAGGGCGGTCGGGAGATGGCTGAAGGAGAACCCGGCCGCCTTTTGCTCAAAATCTGCAGATACCAATGGAGAGGAGTCGAAAGGACCATGGTGGAAAACGAAAAGAAAAAAAAGGGCGGTATCTTCCAGGCGGTCAAAGAGTTTGTCTACGGCGTGGCGGCCCACGACTCCGCGCGCTTTGCCCTTAAAAGCCGCGCCAGCATGGAGCACCTGTTCATCCTCATAACCATGGGCGACATGCTGGGCGTCCCAATCCTGCCGCCGTACTACTCGCTCAGGCTTTTGCCTTATGTGGTGCCTCAGATTTCCACCTGGAAACGGCGCATGCTGCGGGAAAAGGATCTAACGGACGGCCTGGCCTGATCGGAGCCGCGCACTCTTGAGGGGGAGGAATTAGATGTCTCTACTGAAGATATTCGACCAGTATCCGGATCGGCGCTACATCATGTTCGGAGGCAAGGGCGGCCTGGGCAAGACCACCTTCTCCGCAGCCACGGCCTACTACCTGGCCAAGAAGGGCAAGAAGGTCCTTGTTTTTTCGGTGGACCCCCAGGCCTCTCTGAGCGACATATTCAAGCGGGACATCTTCGGCAAGGGGCCCACCGAGATCATGCCCAACCTATATGCCCAGGAGATCGACGCGGACCGCCGGGTCAAGGAGTACCAGCAGGAGATCCGCAAGAAGATCCTGGACATGTACGGAATGGAAAAGATCCCGGATGAGATCGAAAGCTACATCGCAGCCGCCGCGGCCGAGCCCGCCATGGAGGAGAGCGCCATCTTCGACGAGGTCGTGGACATCGTCGTCAAGGGCGGCTACGACTACTACATCTACGACCTGGTGCCGCTCGGCCACGCCCTTTATTACCTCAGCATGGCTTCCGTTTACGATGCCTGGATCGACAAGATCACGCACCTGCGCCAGCAGATGCGTGAGTACGACCAGGTGGCGGCGACCATCCGGCGGGACAAGGAGCTCGACGAGGACGCCATTCTGAACGAGCTGCTCTACATCAAAGAGCGCATCAACAAGTCGTCGAGCATCCTCACCGACAAAAAGCGGACGGCCTTTTTCTTCGTGGTCACCGCCGAGCAGATGGTGATCACGGACACGGTCAAGGCCGCCGGCCTGTTCGCCAAGTTCGACGTGCCCCTTTCCGGCTACATCGTCAACCGGGTCCTGCCCGAGGAGCTGAAGAACCAGAACATCCCCGAGTACCTGAAAAACCGCCTCACGATGCAGGACCACTACCTCAAAGTGATCGACGCCACGTTCAAGGGCCAGATCCTGGCGCAGGTCCCGGAAATGGAGCGTGACGTGACCGGGCTGCCCATGATCGAGAAGGTGGCCGTAAACATGTTCGGCGCGCTGTGACCGGAAGGAGGACGTAGATGAACCAGATCACTGTCAGCATGACCCGTTTCATGCAGGAACACCCGAAACTCAAGTACATCTTCTTCGGCGGCAAGGGGGGTGTCGGCAAGACGGTCATGGCCGGTGCGGCGGCCCTGTGGGCGGCGAAGCAGGGCAAGCGCACGCTGCTCGCCTCCACCAACCCCGTTCACAGTTTGTCCAACCTGCTGGAGAAGGATGTCTTCGGCAAGACCGCCATGGTCTGCGACCAGGAAAACTGCTTTGCATTCGAGATCGACACCAAGGACACCATCGAGCGCTCCAAGAAGGAGATCCGCGAGAAGATCAACTGGTTCCTCAAGTTCGCGGACATCACCACCCAGGCCGAGGAGTTCATCGAGTCGGCCACCATGAACCCGGCCTTCG
>JALOPD010000582.1 GCA_025454075.1 Desulfobacterales bacterium
GCGGCGCTTGGGGTTCTCGGCGTCGAACACGCAGATCAGGACATCCGAATGGGCCACGGCCCGCTCCAGCATCGGCAGGTGGCGCCGGTTGGCCATGCTGTCGGTGTCGGGCGTGTCGATCAGGCACAGCCCCTCCGGCAGGCGCCCGTCCCCTGCGGGCCGAACATCGACCGTCTCGGCGCCGAGGTCCCGGGCAAGCTCCGGGGCATCCTCGCCGCCGCGGTCGAAGATCACCACCCGCTCGGTGGTGGGCCGCTGACGGCCGGACGGTGAGATCTCATCGCCCCCCGCCAAGGCGTTCACCACGGTCGACTTGCCGGACCCGGAGGGCCCGATGACCGTCACGACCAGGCTGCGGTCCAGCCGCTCGGCGATGCGCGCGATCATGTGCAGCGCTTCCTCGCACTGCCGGAGGAGCCCGGCAGCGGGGCGCCACAGGCTGAATGCGCCCAGATCGGCCTTCAAATGCCTGAGCTCGGAGCTGAGGCCCTCGATGCGCCCCAGGGCCTTGAGGGCAGCGGTCTGGCGTTCCAGCGCTTTCATCGGCTCCTCCCGGCCGAGGCGCACGATAGAGCCTCCGCAAGGGATTCGGCCCGGCGGCCGGCGGCGACGGCGGCATCCTCGGCTGTGCGCAGGATCTCCCCGGAAAGCGACTCCTCGAACAGCGCCTGCACCGCGGCGGACTTGCCCCGCAGCCAGCTTTGGGCCAGGGGGCCCAGCATCGCCTTGAGCTGCTTGCGGTCGGCTTTTTTCATGCCGCGGGTCACCGGGATGGCCACCAGGGCGTAGAGATCCTTCACGCCGAAGAGCCCGGCCAGTTTGACCTTGATCGTGGCCCCGCCCACCGGGTCCCCGGTGGACAGAACGTAAGTGACCGCCACCGTGGCCGGCAGGACGTTCAGCGCCGCCCAGAAGGTCTGGCTGATCTTGGCCCAGGTCCCCATCCGGCTGCGGAAATGGTCGGCCAGCTGCCGCAGGTCTTCGTCCATGGCGCGCCCGATTTGGCCGAGCTCCTCCTTTCGGCTTAAAATGAGATTCAGCGCCAAGCTGAAGTCCTGCTGCCGCAGCCGCTCCTGGGCCGGGAGGAGCGCCGGGTGCGCCACCACCGACACCGGCGCGACCGGGGCGCCGAAGGTCTGCCCCAACGCCGTGGAGCCCCCGCGGTCGACAATCGCGGACGCCCCCCCGGGCAAGGAGAGATGCGGGCTCAGCAGGTAGTGGTTCAGCGAGGTCGCCGCCGCCACGAGGTTTTCCTCGAGCCTGCGGGAGAACTGATCCTCCGGCGCGGCCGGGGCCGATTCGCCGGAGAGCTTTGCCCGGGCCCACCCGGCCGCCCCCAAAAGTGCCCGCACGGGCAGCTCGACCACGCTCCCGGTGCGCCGCATCAGCCTGACGGCCGGCGGGTCGGTCTCCGACCAGATTTTGGCGAAGCGCCGCACCACCCGGTCCATCGGGAAAAAGCTCAGCGCCTCCTGCAGGCAGAGCCCCTGAGCCGCCCGCAGGGCCGCGCCGTAGCGCCGCAGCTCCTCCAGGGAGGCCGCGGCGCGGCCGGCCAGCTCTTCGGCCTTGCCGAGCGCATCGGCGACGATGCTGGCGTGCAGCTCGTGCCTCAACCGCGGCAGGTCGATCGCCTTGAGCGCCTCGTCAAACGCTGGGTCCCCGGAGCGGGCCGGCCGCAACACCATCGGGGCCTCGCCGGCCGCAACGCGGTTGTCCTCGTCGGCGCGGTAGACGCCCAGGACATAGCGGCCCGTAGATGTGGCGACCCGCCGTCATGGCGTGCTCGACCACCTCGGCCTCGCTGAAACCGGGGTAGGTGCGGTAGACGAGAAAGCACTTGCGCCGGCCGATGCCGGTCAGCATCTCGGCGATGAAATCGGTGTTGTCGCGGTTGTTGTAATTGGAGTTGGTGAAGATGTAGATCAGGATGTCCGCCGCCTCCAGGGCGCTGCGCGCGCTCTCCCGGTTGGCATAGCGCCCCCCGGCGCCCGTATCGAAATCAGGCGTATCCAGCAGCACGACGGACCCGGTGGTGGACACAAACAAGGGCCCCCCGGACACGAGAAGATCCTCGGGACGCTCGAGCGGGGCCGCCTCCGCGCCGAAAGGATCCAGCAGGGCGGCCACGAGCTCCGCTCGGCCGTGGAGCGCGGCAGGCAAGGCAAAGAGCACCCGGCGGTTCATGCCCGCCCGGCCGCCGGTGGGCGAGAGGGGGGCGCCGATCAACGAGTTAAACAAGGTGGATTTGCCGGAGGAGCCGCCGCCGCAGACGGCCGCCACCAGCGGAAAACCTGGGTCGAAGCGGGCGAGCAGACGGGTGTCGACGGCCTTGGCCCAGGGGCCCACTTCCCCCGCAACGTCGAGCTTAAGCAGATCGACCAGCCGCGGCAGCTCCTCCCGGATTTTTCTCAGGCTGTCGTGAAACTGCGTCTCCACCCTGGGCCCCCTGCTGATACTGCCGCTCGTGCCGGCCGCGCCGCGACAACGGAGAACATAACACCGACCGGCTGAAATCCAAGTTGCTTTCACCATAGCATATTGGCGATCCGGCACCAAACCGCGCCGAGGTTGCCGCCGCCGCCGCATCTGTGCTACGGATAGGCCGACGGTCGCTGAAACGCCCATTTCCAAGGAGAACGGCCATGAAGGCTGCGGCATGCATACTAGGGTTTCTGCTGGCCGGCGCCCTGCCGGCGCCCGCTGCCGATGCCTACAACCTTTTCGCCTGGCTCTCCGCGCGTCTGGCCCCGCAGGAGCTGCCCCGGCTCGCATCCTCCGCCGACACCTTCCGAGTGGAAGCCGTCGCCGAGGGTCTTGAGAGCCCCTGGGCCGTCGTACCCGCGCCCGACGGCCGGCTTTTCATCACAGAGCGGCCGGGCCGGTTGCGGGTGGTGAAAAACGGCGCTCTTCTCCCCGCGCCGCTTCCGGGCGTGCCGCCCGTCGCCTACCGCGGGCAGGGCGGTCTCCTGGACATGACCCTGCACCCGGATTACGAGCAAAACCGGCAGCTCTACCTCGCCTACACCGCCGACACCTCCCAGGGCATGCTGACCCGGGTGGCACGC
>JALOPD010000056.1 GCA_025454075.1 Desulfobacterales bacterium
TCTGCCCGGCCTTCTGCGAGCAGCGCTGCCGCCGGGGCGACATCGACACGCCGGTCGGCATCCGCGCCATCAAGCGCTTCATGGCCGACCACGAGACGGCCGCCCCCTGGCACCCCGTGCGGCCGCAGGCGGCCAAGGCCGAAAAAGTGGCCGTGATCGGATCGGGCCCGGCCGGGCTCACCGCCGCCCTGCGCCTGGCGCAAACCGGCTACGGGGTGACGGTCTTCGAGTCCCTGCCGGTGCCGGGAGGGATGATGGCGGTGGGCATCCCGGAATACCGCCTGCCGCGGGACGTCCTCCACCAGGAGATCGACCACATCCGCCGGGCCGGGGTGGAGATCGTCTGCAACCGCGGCCTGGGCCGGGACTTCATCATCGACGACCTCCTGGACCGTGAAGGGTTCAAGGCCGTGGTGCTGGCCATCGGCGCTCACCGAAGCCTGCGCCTGGGCATCCCCGGCGAGGACCGCGCCGGGGTCGTCAACGGCATCGACCTGCTGCGGGAGGTCGCCCTCGGAAACCCCCCCGAGGTCAAGGGCAAGCGCGTGGCGGTGGTCGGCGGCGGCAACGTGGCCGTCGATGCCGCCCGCACGGCCTGGCGGCTGGGGGCCTCCGAAGTGCACATCGTCTACCGCCGCACCCGCGCCGACATGCCGGCCTACCCGGAAGAGATCGAGGCCGCGGAGCATGAAGGCGTCCTCATCCACTACCTGAGCGCCCCGGTCCGGGTGCTCGGCCCGGCCAAGGTCACCGCGCTCGAAATTCAGCAGCAGAAGCTGACGGAATTCGACGCCAGCGGCCGCCGGCGCCCCGTGCCGATCGAGGGCGCGGTGCAGGTCCTGCCCGTGGACGTCGTCGTCCCGGCCGTCGGCCAGGAGCCGGACAAGCAGTGCGTGCTGAACGCCGGCCTGGAAACCAACCGCAACTCGACCCTCAAGGTGGGCCCCTCGCTCGCCACGACGCGGCCGGCGGTTTTTGCCGCCGGCGATGCCGTGAGCGGGCCGGCCTCGGTGATCGAGGCCGTGGCCCACGGCAACCGCGTGGCCAGGGAGGTCGACCTCTTCCTGCGGACCGGCGATCGCGCCAAGGTGGACATCCCGCTCGAGACGCACCTGCCGCCGCTGACCTGGGACATGGAGCGGTACAGCGACACCCCGCGCGTGAAACCGGCGGAACTCCCGGTCGAGGGCCGCCGCAGTTTTAAAGAAGTGGAGCTCCCCTTCGCCGAGGCGGAGATTCGCACCGAATGCCGACGCTGCCTGCGGTGCGACCTGGAATGGGCCAGTCAGGTCGCAGCGGCGGCACCGCCAACGGCTGCGGTGGATGCTCAGACGGCATTGTGAAAGTTTTAGGTTCCAAGTTCTAAGTTTTAAGTGAGGGAATTCTGTCCATCCAAATGAAGACTGGATTACATCCTCCGCTTAAAACTTAACACGTAAAACGTAATACCCAACAAACGGTCTCCTATAAACAAACCCGGCTCGGTTCGAAAATACCGGCCCGACGAGGCAGCGGAGGCAAGCATGAGCGCGGTATTTATCTCGATCAACGGACAGAAGGTTTCCGCCCGGGCGGGCTGGACCATCCTGCGGGCGGCCCAGGCCGCCGGCATCGACATCCCCACGCTCTGCCACCACCCGGCCCTGGCACCGATCGGCGCCTGCCGGGTGTGCCTGGTGGAGGTCGCCGGGCAGCGCACGCTGCAGCCGGCCTGCACCTTTCCGGTGGCCGACCGCATGGAGATCCAGACCGAATCGCCGAAGGTGGTCAGCGCCCGCAAGTTCGTGCTGGAGCTGCTCTTTTCGGAGCGCAACCACTTCTGCATGGCCTGCGAGATGAGCGGCGGCTGCGAGCTGCAGAGTTTGGGCTACCGCTACGGCCTGGACCACTGGATGTATCCGACCTACACGCAACGGTTCCCCCTGGACGCCTCGCCGCCGCATCACCTCATGGACCACAACCGCTGCGTGCTCTGCCGGCGCTGCGTGCGGGCCTGCGCGGAGCTGGCGGCCAACCACACCCTGGACCTCCGCCAGCGGGGCGCCCACACCCTGCTGTGCGCCGACATGGACGTGCCCCTGGGGGAATCCAGCTGCACGAGCTGCGGCACCTGCGTCAACGTCTGCCCGACCGGGGCGCTGATCGACAAGCGCAGCGCCTTCATGGCCGCGCCCAACCAAGTGGAACGGGTCGCCACCATCTGCACCCAGTGCAGCCTCGGCTGCGGGGTCGGCGTGGTTGTGCACCGCGGGCACGTGCTGCGCCTGGAGAGCCTGTGGGACGGCCCGGTCAGCGGCGGGCTGCTGTGCAAGCGCGGACGCTTCGAGGCCCTGGCGGACTGCCGGCCGCGCATCCTCGAACCGCTGCTGAGGGAAAAAGGCCGGATGGTACCCGTCGGCTGGGAAAAAGCGCTGGCGGAGGCGGCGCGGCGCGTGGGCCGGGAGAATGCCGCCTCTCTGGGCGTCTTCACCACCACCCGGCTGACCAACGAGGCCCTGGGGCTGCTGAACCGGATTTTCATCCAGCGCCTCAAGGCGGGTCAGCGCGGCATGGGCAACGGTTTGGTCCCGGCCGTCCCCGGCGCAGCGTGCGCCAAGATGGCCGACGTGTTGGAGAGCGACCTGGTCCTGGTGGTGGGGGCCGACCCGGCCCGCGAGCAGCCCGTGGCGTCGTTTTTCATCAAGCGCGCCGTCGACAAGGGCGCGCGCCTGGTCACGGTCGAGCGCGAGGCCTCCGACCTCTCCTTTTTCGCCGACGCCCGCTTCGTCCCCGAGGAGATGGGCATTGCGGTCGACCTGGCCCAAGCGGCCGCCAAGCCCGTGGTCTTTTACGGCGCCGCCGCTCAGAAAAGAGAGATCGAGGCCCTGCGCGAGTTGCAGGTCAAGGCCGCGTTCATCCCCCTTCAGCCGGGCGTCAACACCCTCACGGCGGCGGCACTCGGGCTGAACGCCGCGATGGACCCGGCTGCCTGCCGGACGCTTTTTGTCGCCGCCGGCGATGAAAACGGGACCTTCGACACCATCGCCGCCCAGGCCGACCCCAAGGCCTTTGTGATCGTCCAGGCCTGCCACGAGTCGCCGCTGACGGCCCGGGCCGACCTGGTCCTGCCCATGGCCTCCTGGCTCGAACGCTCCGGGACGTTCACCAACACGGAGGGGACGCTGCTGCGCGCCCACGCGGTCGTTCCCCCCTCCGGACAGTCCCGGTCGGACTGGGACATCCTGGGGCGGGTGGCGGAAAAACTGGGAGTGGACGCCGGTGTCGTCAAGAAAGAAACCCCTGTCTGCAGGATCTGACCCGGGCGGGCAAGCAAAGGAGAACGTGTCATGCCGAAAGTACTGATCGCAACCGACTGGCTGGCCGCCTGCGCCGGCTGCCACATGTCCCTGCTCGACATGGACGAGCGCCTGGTGGAGCTGCTGCACCACGTGACGATCACATCGAGCCCGGTGACCGACCTCAAGGTGCCGCCGGAAACCGGCGTCACGGTCGGGGTCCTGACCGGCGCCGTCAGCAACACCCACAACGCCGAGGTCGCCAAACGTATGCGCAGCCGCTGCCAGTTTCTGGTCGCCGTGGGGGACTGCGCCACCTTCGGCGGGATCGTGGCCGCCCGCAACCTCTGCGGGACCGAGGCCGCCCTCCGGCGCGCCTACCTCGAAACCGAGAGCACGGTGGGCGGTCTCATCCCCGACTCCCCGGAGCTGGGCCGGCCGCTGGCGCTGGTCACGGGGGTGCCCGAGGTGGTGCCGGTCGACGTCTTTCTACCGGGATGCCCCCCGCGCGCCGACGACTTCTACTTCGTGTTTTCGGAGCTCCTGGCCGGAAGGATCCCCGTGGTCCTGCCGCCGGAGCATTTACGGTATGACTGAAAAAAAACCGTGTTAAGTTTTAGGTTTTAAGTTTTAAGAGAAGGCAACTATTTGACATCACCATCAATCGAGAAGATTCTCTTGCTTAAAACTTAACACGTAACACTTAAAACTCGTCACGAGGCACTGACTTTCATTTGGAGCCGAATGCTAAGCAGGAGAAAACGCCATGGCAACGCAAAAAATAACCATCGAACCCGTAACCCGCATCGAGGGTCACGCCCGCATCACCCTGCATCTCAACGACGGGGGCGAGGTCGAGAAATCCTACCTGCACGTGGACGAGTTCCGGGGGCTTGAAAAATTCAGCGAGGGCCGGCCCTACTTCGAGATGACGCAGCTCACCCAGCGCATCTGCGGCATCTGCCCGGTGAGCCACCACCTGGCATCGGCCAAGACCTGCGACGTCATCATGGGCGTCAAGCCCCCGCGCCCGGCCGTGCTCCTGCGGGAGCTCCTGCACATGGCCCAGTTCGTCCAGTCCCACAGCATGCACTTCTTCTACCTGGCCGGCCCGGACCTGGTGCTGGGCTTCGACGCCGACCCCGCCATCCGCAACGTCTTCGGCATCATCCAGGCCAACCCGCAGCTGGCGTTCAAGGCGGTCGGGCAGCGGCGCTTCGGGCAGCAGATCATCGAGCGGCTGGGCGGCAAGCGCGTGCACCCCAACTTCGCCGTCCCCGGCGGGGTCAACACCCCTTTGAGCGCCCGGGACCGGGACGAGATCGCCGCGGAGATCGAAACCCAGCTCGGGGTCGCCATGGAGGGCGT
Source organism: Desulfobacterales bacterium (assembly GCA_025454075.1). The sequence goes on from JALOPD010000056.1 coordinate 4,644, forward strand.
GGGGCTCCTGGCCGATTGGGTGGAGAAAAACCGCGACACGGCGATGCGGTTCGCCTCGTTTTCTTCCAGCTATATGGGGCTGGTCGACGAGAAAGGCGGGCTGTCCCTCTACGACGGCCAGATCCGCATTTGCGACCCCGAGGGCAAGCGCATCGACCAGTTCAAGGCCGAGGACTACCTCCTGCACGTGGCCGAACACGTGGAGCCCTGGTCGTTTCTCAAGTTCCCCTACTACCGCAAGCTGGGGTGGCCCCAGGGCGCCTACCGCGTGGGCCCCCTGGGCCGTCTGAACGTCGTCGACCGCATCGGCACCGCCCTCGCCAACGAGGAGTTCAAGCGGTTCCGCCAGCTGGGCGCCGGCCGGCCCGTGGAGGGCTCGCTCTTCTACCACTACGCGCGTCTGATCGAGCTGATCTACGCGCTGGAGCGCATCGAGCAGCTGCTCGCCGAGCCCGACATCCTCTCCACCGACATTCGCGCCTACGGCCCGGCGACGCCGCAGGAGCGCGGCGTCGGCGTGATCGAGGCCCCGCGCGGAACATTGTTCCACGACTACCACGTCGATGCCAACGGGTTGATCGCGCGGGCGAACCTCATCGTCGCCACCGGCCACAACAACTGGGCCATGAACCGCGCGGTCGAGAGCGTCGCCAAGGCCTTCGTGCACGGCCCGTCGGTGCCCGAAGGCATGCTCAACCGGGTGGAGGCCGCCGTGCGCTGCTACGACCCGTGTTTTTCCTGCTCGACGCATGCGCTGGGGAAAATGCCGCTGGAGGTGAAGGTCGTGGACAAGGCCGGGCGCCTGCTCGCCCGAGTTTTAAAGTGACCTAAAGGCTTGGGAAGCAGGTTGCGGCGCGATGCGCCATTCTATCGGAATAAAGGATCGTTTTGCGGGAGAGGCTTTCAGCCTCGATTTTCGCGGCCGGAAAGCCGCTCCCACGGAGTAAACAAAAGGGGACTTCGTTAGAAGTCGGATTTCGATATTCGGATTCCGGATTTTTTCATTGGATCCATCCTATGCCGCACATGTTGATCATCGGCTACGGCAACCCCGACCGCGGGGATGACGGGGCCGCCCTGCACGTGGTCAACCGCTTGAGGCTGCGCCTCGGTCAGCCGCCGCTGACCGAGGACGGCGGCGGGCTCGGAGACCTCGGACGGGACACCGCCGTCTTCGTCCCGCAGCTCGTGCCCGAGTTGGCCGTCGACGCCGCGGCCTATGAGAGCATCGTCATGGTGGACGCGCATGTAACCGAGGAGCTCCGGCCGGTGGTCTACCTTCGCGTGCAGCCGGAATACCAGCCGCCTACCTTGAGCCACCAGTTGTCGCCCGCCATGTTTATGTGGCTGGTGCAGGCCGCCCCCGGGAAAAACCGTTCCGCCTTTCTGGTTTCCCTCAGGGGACACTGTTTCGAGCCGCAGCGCGGCCTTTCACCGGCCACGGCGGCGCTGGTCGACCCTGCGGCCGAAAAGGTGATGGAACTGCTGCACGCTTGACCCGGGCGCTTGTAGAATGTAACTGCCGGATGGTCAGGGCTGTCCACTAAAAGGTTACACTCTCGCCGTCGTGGACAGGTTTACATTTCGACACAAAAACGCGGCGGAAGACCGGAGGCGAGCGATTACAGGCCGTTCTCGAATGCGGCCGCACGCAGGGGAGCGTCACGGCCGGATGGCATGTATTTTGAAGAGATATGGAGCCAGCCCGGCCCTCGCCGGGAATGCCGTGCAGTTTCGGACGTGAACGACCAAGGGAGGTACGCCATGATCATGTTCACCCCCAGCACACCCTATGTCCCGGGAACCTATGCCAAGAAGCGGCCGGAGGCCGGAAGGGTGGCCGCCCAGTACGTGCAGGAGTGGGAGGCCCGCCGCCAGAGGCTTTCCCAGAAAAAAACGGCGGCACCCGAAATCCCGCCCTGCATCTGCTTTTCACGCAAGGTCGGCGTCGGGGCCCTGGAAGTGGCGGACATCCTCTCCCGCAAGCTCCACATGCGGGTGGCCGACCGCGAGATCCTGGAGCACATGAGCGGCGAGACCCGCCTGGACAAAGAAACCGTAAAATTCTACGACGAACTGTACCCGGGGAAAACGGTCGAATTGTCCGCCCTGCTGTTCGGGAAAAAATCCTTCCAGATGGACGACTACCTCCGCAACCTGGTGAACGCCGTTTACTCCATCGCCGCCATCGGGTCGACGATCTTCGTCGGCCGGGGGACCCATCTGATCCTGCCCCGCGACCGCGTTCTGGCCGTGCGTCTCATCTGCTCGGACGGCTTCCGCACCGAACGGCTGGCATCGCTTCTGAAAATCGGCGCCGAAGAGGCGGGCAGGACGCTTTCCAAGATCGACCGGGAGCAGAAGGCCTTCTTCAAAAAGGCCTTCGGCAAGAAAGACGCGCCGGCCTCCGAGTTCGACCTGGTCGTCAACTTCGACCATCTCGCCGACCCGCGGCTGGCGGCGGATGTGGTGGCGCGCTGCTTCCGGAAAAAATTCGGCATCGCGGCCGAGTAGCAGCAGCCGGATCGGTTTCGGGTGCAGGCCGGGCTTCGGAACGCCGGCCGGATGCCATGCCCTGGGTTCTCCACGGCGCGGTATTTGGGACCGGGAGCGCCGCCGGTGCCGGCCTGGCATCTTCACACCAAACACGCGACACGGCCGAAGGGTCCGAAGCGTGTTTTTTCGTAATGCCTGAAAGGTCAAACCATTATAAAACTCTTGACCTGCCGGCGCTGGAAAAGTAAAAGCACTTCCGGTCGAAATCATGCCGCCTTCCACCGGCGCGGCCGCCGGGGGGAACGGCTCAACCACAACCGCGAAAAGGAGGTACCCCATGGCTCACTGCACGCCCCGTATCAACCCCTGGCTTCTGGTAGGTGCAGCCGTCTGCCTGCTGCTGAGCGCCGCCGCCGGACCGTCCATGGCCCAGGAGAAGGTCATCAAGATCGGCACGATTTTCCCCTTGACCGGCCCCGTGGCGCTGGCCGGCCAGCGCTGCCAGGCCTCGGTCCAGACCGCGGTCGAGATCATCAACAACAAGTACCCCAACATCAAGGTGCCGCTCGCCGCCCAGGAGGGCATTCTCGGCGGCCACAAGATCGTGCTGGTGCACGCCGACAGTCAGGGCAAGCCCGATGTGGGCAAGACCGAGGCCGAGCGGTTGATCAACCAGGAGGGCGTCTACGCCATCATCGGCTCCTACAACAGCTCGGTCAGCAAGCCGGCAAGCTTTGTCGCCGAACGCGCCAAGAAAATCTTCATGTGCGGGGCCTCCAGCTCAGCAGCGCTGACCCAGCGCGACATGAATTTCTTCTTCCGCATGGCCCCCACCGACGAGACCGAGTCCATGGAGTTCGTCGAGGTCATGAAGTGGACCAACAAGACCCAGCCGGGCGCCAACCTGAAGACCATCGGCGTCATCTACGAGAACAGCGAGTTCGGCAAGCACGCGGCCGAGGAAGCCAAGAAGGCGGCCGCCGCCGCCGGCTTCCAGGTCACGGCCGACGTGCCCTTCAGCCCCGGCGCCACCAACCTCGACAGCGAGGTGCAGACGCTCAAGTCCAAGAACCCCGATGTCATCTTCGGCGCCTGCCTGGGGGCCGACTACTCCCTGTGGGTCCGCACCATGAAGAAGATGGCGTGGATGCCCAAGATGACCCTCAACTATTGCACCGGCTACCAGGACCCCGTCATCACCAAACAGCTCGGCGACGACGCCAATTACTTCATGGGCTCCACCGGCTACTCGCCCCAGTTTGCATCGCTGATGCCCGCCGTGGCCGAGGTGGAGAAGATCTTCACGGTCAAAACCGGCGTGCCGTTCGACAGCGACAGCATCCAGGAAGCCGTGGCCATGTTCGTGCTCGCCCAGGCGATCGAGAAGGCCGGGACGCTCGACTCCGAGACGGTGGCCAAGACCCTGCGCGCCAACACCTGGGAGTCCCCGCTCTCCCTGGGCGGCAAGGTGGCTTTTGCCACGGGCGGCCAGAACATCAAGGCCGAGAGCATCATCACGCAGCTGCAGGGCGGCGAGTACAAGCGCATCTTTCCCGAAGGGCTGGCGGACACCAAGATGATATTCCCCATGAAGCCCTGGAACCAGCGGTAGCGGACACGACGGGTCCCGCTGCCGGCCTCGCGCCTGCAGCGGGAACCCGGTTGACGTTTGTTCGCGGATCCGTTTGAGGTTTTAGTGTTTGGTGTTTCGTACTTATTAATCGTCTCGAAATAGTACCGTCATGCCGGACTTGATCCGGCATCCAGAACGAGTTGAATTCACTGGATTCCGGCTAAACGCATGCCGGAATGACAACGTAAAGGCAATTATGGGACCGTTAATAGTGTTGGGGCGAAACACCCAATACCAAAACACCCAAACACCCATAAACCAAACACTCAACACTCCGATCCCATGGACACCTTGCTGCAAGTCATGCTGGACGGCATGCTCAACGGCCTTCTCTACGCTCTGGTGGCGGTCGGGCTGTGCCTGATCTGGGGCGTGATGGACGTGATCAACTTCGCCCACGGCGAGTACCTGATGGTGGCCATGTACGTCAGCTACTGGCTGGGGTTCCTTGCGAAAATCGACCCCCTGATCTCGATCCTCGCCGGCGGCGCCTTCATCTTCATTTTAGGGGCGCTGACCTACAAACTGATCATCCGCCACACCGTCGGCAAACCCCCGCTCTCGGCCCTGCTCGCCACCTTCGGGCTGGCCATGCTGCTGAAAAACCTGTGCCTCAACCGGTTCACCCCCAACTTCCGCATCCTGTCCGACACCTGGCTGGGGGACCGGACGTTTCAGCTGGGGGCGCTCATCGTGCCCGTGCCCCAGCTGACCGCGGGTATCCTGGCGCTCGCCGTGGTGGGGCTGATCTTCTTCATGATCCGCAGCACCCGCTTCGGCTGGGCCGTCCAGGCCACCGCCATGGACCGCGACGCCGCCGAACTGATGGGCATCAACACCGAAAAGATCTACATCCTGGTGTTCGGCATCGGCGGGGCCACGGTCGGCATCGCCGGGGGCATCATGCCCACGTATCTCGCCGTGCACCCGGAGGTCGGCTCCATGTTCGGCCTGATCGCCTTTGTCTGCGTCGCCATGGGCGGCTTCGGCAGCATCCCCGGGGCCTTCCTGGCGGCGATCCTCATCGGGGTCGTGGAAGCGCTCGGCGGCTACTACATCGCCCCGGTCTTCAAGTACGTGGCCGTGTTCGGGCTCTATCTCGCGGTCGTGTTCCTGCGGCCCAAGGGTATTTTCGGATGGTGACCCCCATGCATCACGCTGCGCTGCAACGCAAAGACCTGATCGGGCTCGCCCTGGCGGCGATGCTGGCCCTGCTGCCGGCGCTGCCCGCGGTGGCGGACAACTCCTTCCGCATGCACGTGCTGATCCTGATTCTGCTTTTTGCCAGCATGGCCCAGGCCTGGAACATCATCGGCGGCTACGGCGGCCAGGTGTCGTTCGGCCACTCGGTCTTCTTCGGCATCGGCGCCTACGGCGCGGGAATGGCGGTCGTCACCTACGGCGGCAGCCCCTGGCCGGGGATCCTGATCGGCATGCTGACGGCCGCCGTGGTGGCCGTGCTCATCAGCTACCCCTGCTTCAAGCTGAGCGGGCATTACTTCGCCATCGCCACCTTCGCCGTCGTCGAAATCTTCAACCGCATGTTCCTGGTCTGGTATTGGGTGGGCGGTGCGCTCGGCCTCGACTACCCCCTGGTCAAGGAGGGGTTCAAGAACCTGATGTGGTACGACTCCAAGACCGGCTACTACTACTGCGCGCTCGTTCTGTTCGTGCTCGTCTTCGGCATCGTGCGGTTCCTGGAGCGCCACCGTTTCGGCTATTACCTGCGGGCCGTACGCGAGGGCCAAGAGACCGCCGAGTCGCTGGGCGTCAACAGCACGGCCGTGAAGCTCGGCGCCATGGCCTTGTCGGCGGCGCTCGCCGCCCTGTGCGGCGCCTTCTTCGTTCAATACAACCTACGCGTCGACCCGCCGATGGTCATGTCGCTCGACATGTCGATGAAGTTCGTACTGGTCACCATCCTGGGCGGAACGGGCACCCTGGCCGGACCGCTGCTCGGCGCCGCCGTGCTGATCCCGCTCCAGGAGTACACCCGGGCGCTGTGGGGCGGCCTCGGCGCCGGGGTCGACCTGATCATCTTCGGGCTGCTGATCATGGTCATCGTCATCAAGCAGCCGGCCGGCATCGGCGGGATCGTCCGCGACATCTCCCGGCGCATCGGCCGCCGCGAAAGGAGTGGACGCCCTTGACACTGCTTGACGTCTGCGAGGTGAGCCAGAAGTTCGGGGAGCTGGTCGCCAACGACCGCGTGAGCTTCTCCGTCGACGCCGGGGCCATCGTCGGCCTGATCGGCCCCAACGGCGCCGGCAAGACCACGCTCTTCAACTGCATCTCCGGCCTGTACACGCCCAGCTCCGGCCGGGTGGTCTTCGACGGCGCCGACGTCACCGGGCTTCCCTCCTACCGCATCGCCCGCATGGGCGCGGTGCGCACCTTCCAGGTGGTGCGGCCGCTCAAGGACATGACGGTGTTCGACAACGTGCTGGTGGGCGCGTTCCTGCACACCGCCGGCGGCGCGCAGGCCCGCGAGACCGCCGAGACCTGCATCCGCATGTGCCGCCTCGAGGAGTTCTCCGGCAAGCCCGCCGGGGACCTGCCGATCGGCGGCAAAAAGCGCCTGGAGCTGGCCCGCGCCCTGGCCGCCCGGCCCAAGCTGCTGATGCTCGACGAGGTCATGGCCGGCCTGACCTCCACCGAGGTCAAGGCCGCGGTGGAGCTGATCCGCCGGATCCGCGACAACGGCGTCACGCTGCTGATCGTCGAACACATCATGGAGGCCATCGTGCCCATCGCCGACAAGCTGGTGGTGCTCGACGGCGGCATGAAAATCGCCGAGGGCCCTCCGGAGCAGATCACCAGCGACGAGCGCGTGATCGCCGCCTATCTGGGCGCCAAGTTCAGCCGCCGCCTGAAGGCCCGAAAGGAGGAGCGCCCCCATGCCTGATCCGATCTTGAGCCTGGCCGACATGCACGCCGGCTACGACGGGGTGCCGGTGGTCTTCGGGGTGTCGCTGGAGGTCATGCCGGGCGAACTGGTCGCCATCGTGGGGGCCAACGGCGCCGGCAAGTCCACCACCCTGCGCGCCATCGTGGGCCTCAACCACCCGCTGCAGGGCGCCATCCGCTTCGAGGGCCTGGACATTTCGCGGCTGCGTGCCCACCAGACGCTCGCCCTCGGCATCAGCTACGTGCCCGAGGGGCGGCGGGTGTTTGCCAAGCTCTCCGTCGAAAAAAACCTGTCGCTGGGCGCCTACACGGAAAAATCCGACGCCGAAATCCAGCGGCGCCTGGAAGAGATGCTGGAACTCTTCCCCGTGCTGCGCAAACGGGCGCGCCAGACCGCCGAAACGTTGAGCGGCGGCGAGCAGCAGATGCTCGCCATCGCCCGGGGCCTGATGTCGCGGCCCAAGCTGCTGATGCTCGACGAGATGTCGCTGGGCCTGATGCCGGCGCTGGTGGAGAAGATGATGGAGACCATCGCCGCCATCAACCGCACCGGGGTCACCGTGCTGCTGGTCGAGCAGATGGTCCAGGAGGCCCTCGAGATCGCCCACCGCGGCTACGTGCTCCAGAGCGGCCGCATCGTGCAGACCGGCAGCGCCCGGGAGCTGATGGACTCCGAGGAGGTCCGCAAGGCCTACCTGGGAATGTAGGCATGAAGCTGAAAGCTCAGGGCTCAAAGGCCATCATCGACGACCCATGTTCTTTTCAGCTTTCAGCCTTGAGCCTTCAGCCGGCATCACCATTTCCAGCCCTTGGACGCCGGTCGCGCCATTCACCGGAATTCGACGGTCCGGATTCGGTCAGTCCTCGTCATCCAGGAAGGGGTCGCTCGGCAGCACGTCTTTCAGGGTGGCCGCCTTTTTGAAGTCCTTGGGCGACTCGAAGGCCGCGGGGTCGGCCTTCCCCTCCTTGATATTGCGCAGCTCGAACACCTGACCTTTCTGTTTAACAAGTTGTTCTCGCAACACGGCTGTGGTGTTGCCCCGGGTTCCGGATCGATCAACCCGCCCCACCCGCCACATGCCGTCTGCCCAAATTTGCCTTGAAAAAGATAGCAAAAACCAGGCCAATTGGGATGGATGTCGAGGCCCCGCTGCCTTGCGCTTTCCCGAAAAACGGCTATGATGGACCGGCAAAAACGGTTGGTTTTCAGGGTTTTTTCATTAGGGATCCGATGCAGATTTCCAAGGATACGTTAGCCGGCCGCACGATCGTGACCGTCGTGTACGTCGCCGTCATCGCGCTGCTGGCGGCCGGGGTTCTCCTCGGGGTGTGGACCGCCCGGGAGATGAACGACGTGGTGACGGACCAGTTCAACGCGCAGCAGATGGTGATCGCGCAGACGGCCAAGGCCCGCGTCGAGCGCGAAATCGGGGAAATCAAGCGCGAGCTTTTCTATCAAGCGCAGGCCCTCCGGGAAAAAACCGCCGACCCCCGGGAACTGGCCGCAGCCCTGCAGCAGAGCCTGGCGAGGCTGTCGGAGAGCGGTGTGCGCCGGGTGGAAGTCGTCGACCGTGAGTCTCGCCGAGTTTTCACGGGCGGCCTGCACGGCAGCTGGTCCGAACGCCGCCTCGCGGAAACCGGCCTCTACGACGAGGTGCGCTTCACCTCCCAGGAGGAGCCCGCCTTCTGGGTCTCTCCGATGCGGGCCGATGCCGCCGGCGAGGAGATGACGATCGCCGCCCGCCTGACGCCCGACGCCGGCCGGTTGCTGGTGTTTCACCTCAACGTGTCGGCGCTGCTGTCCGCCATCGTCAAGCCCATCCAATCCGGCAAGACCGGCTACTCCTGGGTCATCGACCCGGAGGGTCGGTTCATTTATCACCCGAACCCGGATTTTGTCGGCCGCGACGCCTTTTCGGTCCGCGACGAAAAATTCCCCGGCATCTCCAACGAGCGCATCCACTTCATTCAGAAGGAGAAGATGCTCAGGGGAGAGCAGGGAACGGGCTGGTATTATTCGGGCTGGCACCGCGGCTACACCGGGCCGACCAAGAAACTGATCGCCTATTGCCCGATACGGATCGCCGAGAGCCCCCCCCGCTTCTGGTCGGTCGCCGTGGTGGCGCCGCAGTCCGAGGTGGAGGAGGCCTTGCGCCGGGGGTCTTTCCGGCTGCTGCTCATGCAGGGTCTGGTGGTTCTTGCAGTGATTCTCGGTGCGGGCGCCATCATTTGGCTGGAGAACCGCTGGTCGAGCGTTCTGGAGGCCAAGGTCCTCGCAAAAACGGACGCCTTGGCCAAATCCGAAGAAAAATACCGCTCGCTGGTGGAAAGCGCCGAGGACCTCATCTTCACCGTCGACCGCGAAGGCCGCTTCCAGTCGCTGAACACTTTCACGGCCAAGTTTTTCGGCGGCGCGCCGGAGGCCTTCGTCGGCCGGCACCTGTCCAGCGCCTTCCCGGAGCCGAGCGCCGCCCACCAGGCCAGGCTCATCGCCCAGGTGCACCTCTCCGGCAAGAGCATGCGCGAAGAGTTCGAGCTGCCGATGGGCGAACGCTCCGCCTGGATCAGCGCCAATTTCATGCCCGTCAAGACGGAAACCGGCGGCATCGGGGCCATCCTTTGCATCGCCCGCGACATCACCGAAACCAAGAACCTGCAGCGCCAGCTGGTGAACGCCGAGAAACTCGCCAGCCTGGGGACGCTTGCCGCCGGGGTGGCGCATGAGATCAACAACCCCCTGGGGGTGATCCTCGGCTTCTGCGAGCTGCTGCTGCGCAAGGCCGAAAAGGGCACCCAGCAGTTCGAGGACCTCCAGACCATCGAGCGCCAGGGGCTGCTCTGCAAGGAAACCGTCGAGAACCTGCTCTCCTTTGCCCGGGCGGAAAAGCAGCCGCGGGAATACTCGGACCTCAACGCCGGCATCGAGGAGATCGCCAAGATCGTGCGCCACCTCATCGAGAAAAACGGCATCACCCTCGTGCTGGAGCTGGGGGAGGGCCTGCCGCCGGTCAAGGGGGACGCCCGCCAGCTGCAGCAGGTGTTCCTCAACCTGATCACCAACGCCATGGCCGCCATGGAAAGCGGCGGGGTGCTGACCATCCGCACCTTCCTGGAGCGGTCCACCCGGCGCGCCGTGGCCCTGTTCCAGGACACCGGCTCGGGCATCCCGCCGGATCACATCGACCACATCTTCGAGCCCTTTTTCACCACCAAGCCCGAAGGCCAGGGCACCGGCCTGGGCCTGTTCGTAAGCTACGGCATCATCACGAGCTACGGCGGGACCATCGAGTGCGCGAGCACCCCGGCCGCGGCCCTCGGCAAGCAGACGGGTACCACGTTTACGGTCAAGCTGCCCACCGGCTCGAAAGAGGACCTATCGGCAACATGATGAAGGAGGAACGATGCCCGGCCGCATTTTGGTCGTAGACGACGAAAAGGACATGCTCGCCCTGCTGCGGCGCATGATTTCGGAAGAACGCGACTACGAGGTCACCACCGAAAACGACCCGAAACGGGCGCTGGAAAGCTTCCGCGCCCAGCCCGTGGAGCTGGTCATGACCGATCTCAAGATGCCCGGCATGGACGGCATCGCCCTGCTCGAAGCCGTCAAGAAGCTCCAGCCCAAAACGGCCGTCATCGTGCTCACTGCCTTTGCCACCATCGAGACGGCGGTGGAGGCCACGCAGAAAGGGGCCTTCGACTACATCACCAAGCCTTTCCGCCAGGAGCGCATCCTGCTGACCGTGGACAAGGCCATGCAATGGCAGGAGATGGTGCGCGAGAACCTGGCCCTGCGGCAGGCCCTGGAGGAGAAGGAGGGCTTTGCCTCGCTGGTGGGCGCCTCACCCATCATGCGCGACATCTTCGAGCGCATCCGCCAGGTCGCGCCCACCATGGGAACGGTGCTGATCACCGGGCCCAGCGGCACGGGCAAGGAACTGGTCGCGCGCGCCATCCACCAGCACAGCCTGCGCCGCCAGAGGAAAATGGTCACCGTGAACTGCACCGCCATCCCCCAGGAGGTCCTGGAAAGCGAGCTCTTCGGCCACGTGAAGGGGGCCTTCACCGGCGCCTGGAAGGAAAAGAAGGGGCTGGTGGAGGAGGCCCACGAGGGCACGCTCTTTCTGGACGAGATCGGCGACCTGTCGCCGCACCTGCAGACCAAGCTGCTGCGATTGCTGCAGGAAGGGGAATACAAGCCCGTCGGCAGCGTCGTGACCAAGAAAGCGGACCTGAGGATCGTCGCCGCCACCAACCACGACCTCAAGACCGGCATCCGCGAGAAGCGTTTCCGCGAAGACCTCTTCTACCGGCTGAACGTCATCCAGTTCGAGCTGCCGCCGCTGCGGGAGCGCAAGGAGGACATCGCTCTGCTCAGCCGCCATTTCCTCGCCAAGTACGCCGCCGTCAACCGCAAGACCGTGACGGACATTTCGCCGCAGGCCATGCAGGTGCTCATGGCCTACGAGTTCCCGGGCAACGTTCGCGAGCTCGAGAACATCATGGAACGAGGTGTCATCTTCTGCCGCGGCCAGAGCCTGTCGGTGGCGGACCTGCAGATGGAATCGGTGCCGGCCGCCGCCCCGCCTCCGGGCGAGGGCTTGATGGCGGAGATGCCTTTCCGCGAGGCCAAGGAGCGTGCCATCCAGTACTTCCACTCCCGGTACATCCGCCGCCTGCTCGAGCAGTACGGCGGCAACATCAGCCGCGCGGCGGAGGCCGCCGGGATCCAACGCCAGTACCTGCACCGGCTGATCAAGGAGGCGGGGATCGAGGCCACCGAGTTCAAGTCCAAGGAGTGAAGGCTGCGCCGAAAGCCCGGCCTCGGCGTTGCGCTTCACCCTCAAAACAATCAACCCTCTCCGCCGTGCATGGAGAGGGTTGATATTCCGCGATCGGGAACCGCTCTATCCGTCCGCAGCGCCTGCAAGCGCGATCGGCCGAGGCATTACTTGCCGCCGTCGATCTTGGCCGCCTCGACCGCCACGGCCACATGGCCGCCGTGAGCGGTTTCCGGCTCGCCCTGCGCCTTGCGCCGGTTTAGAATCCACTTGCTGAACCCGCAGACGAAGATCACGAAAACGGCCATCGAGACATACTCGGCCCAGTGGGGCAGATCGAACAGCCCGACCACGAACGGGTCG